>NZ_JBMDKH010000015.1:0-163730 GCF_057809615.1 Hydrogenophaga sp. FG152
GGCGGGGCGCAGAAGGAAGAAGAGGCGCACCGCGAGTTCGTCGAACACATCATCGACTTCCTGGAGATCCAGGCCTACCGCAAGACGCCGGTGGGGCAGTTGCCCTACGGGCTGCAGAAGCGCGTGGACCTGGGCCGGGCCCTGGCCATGGAGCCGCAGGTGCTGCTGCTGGACGAGCCGATGGCGGGCATGAACCTGGAGGAGAAGCAGGACATGAGCCGCTTCATCCTGGACGTGAACGACGAGTTCGGCACCACCATCGTGCTCATCGAGCACGACATGGGCGTGGTGATGGACATCTCCGACCGCGTGGTGGTGCTGGACTACGGCAAGAAGATCGGCGACGGCACGCCCGAGGAAGTCCGCCGCAACGAGGAGGTCATCAGCGCCTACCTCGGCACATCATGAAACACCCCCGCCGCGCTGCGCGCGCCCCCCTCAAGGGGGCGGCGCCTGTGGCCTGGCAAAGCCAGTTCCACGGCACCACTTGACGGCACCTTTTCTCGCGAACGGAAGCATCCATGGCGTTTTTTCTTGAAACTCTCTTCGGCGGCTTGATGGCCGGCATGCTGTATTCGCTCGTGGCCCTGGGCTTCGTGCTGATCTTCAAGGCCTCCGGTGTCTTCAACTTCGCCCAGGGCGCGATGGTGCTGTTCGCCGCCCTGGCCATGGCCCGCTTCTCGGAATGGATTCCGGTGTGGCTGGGCATCGAGAGCCGGGTGCTGGCCAATGTGCTGGCCTTCGTCCTGTCGGCATTGCTGATGGGCGTCGTGGCCTGGCTGATCGAGCGACTGGTGCTGCGCCACCTGGTCAACCAGGAGGCCGTGACCCTGCTGATGGCCACCCTGGGCATCACCTACTTCATCGACGGCCTGGGCCAGACGATCTTTGGCTCGAACATCTACCCCATCAACGTGGGCATGCCCAAGGACCCGCTGGTGCTGTTCGAGAGCACGTTCGACGGCGGTGTCCTGCTCAACCTGGAGGACGTCTACGCGGCGTGCGTGGCCGCCTTGCTGGTCGCGGTCCTTTCGCTCTTCTTCCAGAAGACGGCCACCGGCCGTGCGCTGCGCGCGGTGGCCGACGACCACCAGGCCGCGCAGTCCATCGGCATTCCGCTCAACCGCATCTGGGTCATCGTCTGGTCGGTGGCGGGCATCACCGCGCTGGTGGCGGGGATCATCTGGGGCTCCAAGCTGGGCGTGCAGTTCTCGCTCACCACGGTGGCGCTGCGCGCGCTGCCGGTGGTGATCCTGGGCGGTCTCACCTCGGTGCCCGGCGCCATCATCGGCGGGCTGATCATCGGCGTGGGCGAGAAGCTCTCCGAGGTCTACCTCGGGCCGTTCGTGGGCGGCGGCATCGAGATCTGGTTTGCCTACGTGCTGGCGCTCGTGTTCCTGCTGTTCCGGCCTCAGGGGCTGTTCGGCGAAAAGATCATTGACAGAGTTTGAATACCTTGCGGGTCAGACCACGATTTGCGCAGCAAATGTGCTCTGACCCCAACTGAAAAAAGAGCCCGCCATGTTCTATCGTGAAAACGGTCAGTTCAAGACCACCTACCGCGCCGACCAGCAGATCTTCCCGATCACCCAGGACCGACGGCTGGTCCTGGCCTTCATCGCCTTCGCTTTCGTCGCGGTCCCCTTGCTCGCGGACGAGTACCTCTTGCGCGCCATCCTGATCCCGTTCCTGATCATGTCGCTGGCGGCGCTGGGCGTGAACATCCTGGTGGGCTACTGCGGCCAGATTTCGCTGGGCTCGGGCGCCTTCATGGCCGTGGGGGCCTATGGCGCCTACAACTTCTTCGTGCGCGTGCCGGGCATGCCGCTGATCCCGGCGCTGATCCTGGGTGGGCTGTGTGCCACCTTCTTCGGCATCCTGTTCGGCCTGCCCAGCCTGCGCGTGCGCGGCCTGTACCTGGCGGTGGCCACGCTGGCCGCGCAGTTCTTCGCCGACTGGATGTTCCTGCGCATCAAGTGGTTCACGCTGAACACGCCTTCGGGTTCGGTGTCGGTCTCCAACCTGCAGGTGTTCGGCTTCTCGCTGGAGAGCGCCGCCGGCAAGTACCTGTTCTGCCTGGCGGTGCTGGCGGTGATCGCGCTGCTGGCCAAGAACCTGGTGCGCAGCGCCATCGGCCGCGAGTGGATGGCGATCCGCGACATGGACGTGGCCGCCGCCGTGATCGGCATCCGGCCCATGTACGCCAAGCTCAGCGCCTTCGCCGTCAGCAGCTTCATCATCGGCGTGGCCGGTGCGCTCTGGGCCTTCGTTCACCTCAGCGCCTGGGAGCCGGCGGCGTTCTCCGTGGACGTGTCCTTCCGCCTGCTGTTCATGGTGATCATCGGCGGCCTCGGTTCCATCGTGGGCAGCTTCTTCGGCGCGGCCTTCATCGTCGTGCTGCCGATCTTTCTCAATCAGGTCCTCCCCGCCGCCGGGGCGCTCGTGGGCATCGAAATCTCCACGGTCGCGGTCTCGCACGCGGAGTTCATGGTCTTCGGGGCCCTGATCGTCTGGTTCCTGATCGTCGAGCCCCACGGGCTCGGCAAGCTCTGGTCACTCGGAAAACAAAAGTTGAGGATCTGGCCGTTTCCTCACTGACAGCCTGGGAGGTTTTGAATCCGGCCACGAGGCACCCCACCACCATCTGGAGACAACATGAAGAAGACCTGCGCGATTTTCGCGACGGTGTTGGCCTTGCTCGCCCCGAGCATGACGACCACCGCCATCGCCCAAGAAAAACAACAGTATTTCCCGCTGCTCACCTTCCGCACCGGCCCGTATGCGCCCAGCGGATCGCCCTGGGCGAACGGCTTTGTCGACTACTTCAAGCTCGCCAACCTCAAGGGCGGCATCAACGGCGTTCGCATCGCCTGGGAAGAGTGCGAGACGGCTTATGCCACCGACCGGGGCGTCGAGTGCTACGAGCGCATGAAGGGGAAGAACGGCGGCGCGACGGTCTTCCAGACCATGTCCACCGGCATCACGCTGGCTTTGACGGAACGCGGCATGACCGATGGCATCCCCATCCTGACGCCGGCCTACGGCTTGAGCGAGAGTGCCGACGGCGAGGTCTTCAAGTGGAGCTTTCCGATCGGCGGCAGCCACTGGGCTTCGGCCGACACGCAGATCCAGTACATCGCGCAGAAGGCGGGCGGGCTGGACAAGCTCAAGGGCAAGAAGGTCACCCTGCTGTACCACGACAGCCCGTACGGCAAGGAAGCGATTCCCGTGGTGACGGCGCGTGCGAAGAAGCACGACTTCGAGCTGACCGCGATTCCGGTGTCTCACCCCGGCGTGGACCAGAAGGCGGCGTGGTTGCAGATCCGCCGCGCACGCCCGGACTTCGTGCTGCTCTGGGGTTGGGGTGTGATGAACTCCACCGCGCTGAAAGAGGCGCAGTCCACCGGCTTCCCGCGCGACCGCGTGGTGGGGGTCTGGCCCTCCGGCTCCGACTCCGATGTGCGGGAAGTGGCGGGTGCCGCCGGCTACAGCGCCGTGCTCGTCTTGCCGGGCCCGGGGTTCGATTCCGCCATCGCCAAGGAGGTGCGCGAGAAGCTGCACGACAAAGGCCAGGGCTCTGGTCCGAAGGAGGAAGTCGGCGAGGCGCTGTACATGCGCGGGCTGATGAACGCCATGGTGGCGGTGGAAGGTGTGCGCCGTGCGCAGGAGAAGTTCGGCAAGGGCCAGGTGATGACGCCTGCCCAGGCCCGGTGGGGGTATGAGAACCTGCAGATCAACGACAAGCGCCTGGCGGAGCTCGGCATTGCCGACGTGATGCAACCGCTGGCCACCACCTGCAAGGACCACATGGGCCCCTCCGCCGCGCGCGCCTACACCTGGAACGGCAGCAAGTGGGAGGTGAGCTCGGAGTGGCTGCACGCGGACCCCGCCGTGCTCAACCCCTTGATCAAGGCCGCAGGCGACAAGTACGCGGGCGAGAAGAAGCTCACGCGCCGTGCAGCCGCCGACTGCCAGAGTTAAGCACCCCCGCCGCGCTGCGCGCGACCCCCTCAAGGGGGCGACACCTTGGGCCGGCGAAGCCGGACCCTCGGTGTCCCTGGAGGGGGCACGCGCTCCGGTAGTGGTTGTTTCTTCTTGCGGCTGGTTCGTCCAGCCGCCATTTGCAAGGCCCGCTGGCCGTGTCTTGCAAATGGTCCCCAAGGAATCGGAATTGTCATGAGCACATCGAACACCGTCCTCAACGTCAATGGCATCGAGGTCATCTACAACCACGTCATCCTGGTGCTCAAGGGCGTCTCGCTGCAGGTGCCCCAGGGCCAGATCGCGGCCATCCTGGGCGGCAACGGCGCGGGCAAGACCACCACGTTGCGCGCCATCTCCAACCTGCTCAAGGGCGAGCGCGGCGAGGTCACCAAGGGCAGCATCGAGCTGCGCGGCGAGCGCATCGAGAACCTCTCCCCCGCCGACCTCGTGCAGCGCGGCGTGGTCCAGGTCATGGAGGGGCGCCACTGCTTCGCCCACCTCACCATCGAGGAGAACCTCATGACCGGCTCCTACACCCGCAAGAGCAAGGCCGAGGTCGCGACCAACCTGGAGAAGGTCTACGCCTACTTCCCGCGCCTGAAGACCCGGCGCACCAGCCAGGCCGCCTACACCTCGGGCGGCGAGCAGCAGATGTGCGCCATCGGCCGCGCCCTCATGACCAACCCCAGCGTGATGCTGCTCGACGAGCCCTCCATGGGCCTGGCCCCGCAGATCGTCGAAGAGGTGTTCGAGATCGTCAAGGACCTCAACCAGAAGGAGAAGGTCACCTTCCTGCTGGCCGAGCAGAACACCAACATGGCGCTGAAGTACGCGGACTACGGCTACATCATGGAGAGCGGGCGCATCGTGATGGACGGCGTGGCCAGCGAGCTGCGCAACAACGAGGACGTCAAGGAGTTCTACCTCGGCATGGGCGGGGGCGAGCGCAAGTCCTTCAAGGACATCAAGAGCTACAAGCGGCGCAAGCGCTGGCTGGCCTGAAGGCTCCCCCCCGCGCCGCGCCTTCGGCGCGTCACCCCCTCCAGGGGGCGATGCCTGAGGCCCGGCAAAGCCGGTTCCTCGGCATCTCTGGATTCAGACACCTCACTCCACATTTGCAGCCATGGCACAGACCGAATTCTTCGACGCACTGGAAACGCGCTCGGCCGATGAGCGCGAGGCCGCGCACATGGCAGCCCTGCCCGTGCAGATTGCGCATGCACAGAGGAATGCGCCCGCGTTTGCCGAGCTGCTGGCGGGCGTGGACGCTTCCGCCATCACCTCGCGCGCGGCGCTGGTCAAGCTGCCGGTGATTCGCAAGCACGAGCTGCTCGAGCGGCAGAAGGCGCACCGCGCCCAGGACCCGTTCGGCGGCTTCTCGGCCTTGCGCTGGGGGCCAGGCATGAGCCGGGTCTGCGCCAGCCCGGGTCCGATCTACGAGCCCGAGGCCAGCACGCGCGACTACTGGCGCGCGGCGCGCGCCCTCTTCGCGGCCGGCTTTCGCAGCGGGGATCTGGTGCACAACGCCTTCAGCTACCACATGACGCCAGGCGCCTTTATCCTGGAATCGGGCGCGCTCGCCGTCGGATGCACCGTGTTTCCGGCCGGCACCGGTCAGACCGAGCAGCAGCTCCAGGCCATCGCCGAGCTGCGGCCCCAGGCCTACACCGGCACGCCGAGCTTTCTGCGCATCCTGATCGAAAAGGCGGCCGCGACCGGCGCCGCCGTTTCCAGCCTGCGCAAGGCCTCGGTGGGCGGCGAAGCCTGCCCGCCCAGCCTGCGCGACTGGTTCGCCGAGCGCGGCGTGGCGGTCTACCAGAGCTACGCCACCGCCGACCTGGGCCTGGTGGCCTACGAGACGAGCGCGCGCGAGGGCCTGGTGGTGGACGAGGGCGTCATCGTCGAGATCGTGCGCCCCGGCACCGGCGAGCCCGTGCCCGAGGGCGAGGTGGGCGAGCTGGTGGTCACCACCCTGAACCCGGCCTACCCGCTGATCCGCTTCGGCACCGGCGACCTCTCGGCCATCCTGCCCGGCGCCTGCCCGACCGGGCGCACCGCACCGCGCATCAAGGGCTGGATGGGGCGCGCCGACCAGACCACCAAGGTGCGCGGCATGTTCGTGCACCCGGCCCAGGTGGCCGACATCGCGCGGCGCTTCCCGCAGGTGAAGAAGGCCCGCCTGGTCGTCAGCGGCGAGATGGCCAACGACCAGATGTGCCTGCGTGTGGAGGCCAGCGTGGCCGACAGCGCTCTGCAGCAGCAGATCGAGGCCGCCGTGCGCGAGGTCACCAAGCTGCGCGCCCAGGTCGATCTGATGCCGCCCGGCTCCTTGCCCAACGACGGCAAGGTGATCGAGGACGCGCGCAGCTTGGCCTGAGCCGGTGCTGTCGTGCTTCTTCACCTCGCGCACCTGCATGCATTGCGCACCACGCCATGGCTGCAGGGTTGGAGCAGGGGCCCCACTTCCAGGAACAGGGTTTCGCCCGCACCGCCGTCTCGGGTGGCGCGGCTGATCTGCGTGGCCAGCCTGAAAGGCCGGGCATATGCAGGGCCATCGCACAAGCCTCAGGGCTCGCGCGGGCAACCGCTGCCGGGCCTGCCGTCCAGGTGGGGCATCAGCACCGGTGCCATGGAGCGCAGGATCTGCACCGGCAGGCCGGAGGTGAAGCGGTAGCCGGCGGCGTCCGGTCCGATCACGTAGGCGGTCACGCTGCCGAAGTGACGCGGTCCCAGGTAGAACACGAAGGTGGCCGTGCGGTTCAGGGCCACGCCGCCGCGCCGGTTCACCACCACGCGGTTGTCGCCGGTGCCGGTCTTGCCGCCGGGCGACAGGTCTTCTCCCGAAGCCGACCGAAAACTGCCCGAGAGCCGGCGGGCGGTGCCGGCTTCCACCACTTCCGACAAGGCCTTCTTCAAGGCCTGGGCCACCTCGGGCACCATGACGCGCTCACCTTCGGCCGGCGTGGGCCGCAGCGCCGTTTCCCAGGGTGTGCCTTGCGCGAAACGCAGGTCGGCGATGCGCAGCGTGGGCCGGCGCACCCCGCCGTTGACGATGATGCCCATCAGCTCGGCCAGCGCGGCGGGCCGGTCCCCGGAACTGCCCAGGGCCGTGGCCAGCGACGGCACCAGATGGCCGAAGGGGTAACCCAGCCGGGCCCACCGGCGGTGGATTTCCAGGAAGGCTTCCACCTCCAGCATGGTGTGGATGCGGGCATCCTGCGCGTCCTTCGCGCGCGTGCGGAACAGCCACCGGTAGACCGCCTGGCGCTCGGCGGCGCTGGCGGCGACCGCCTCGTCCAGCGTGGCCTGGGGGTGTTGCCGGCGGTAGGCCACCAGCCAGAGTTCCAGCGGGTGCACGCGGGCCACGTAGCCCCGGTCCGGCAGGTCGAGGGCGTCGAGCGCGAAGCGCTCGTACAGCTGCGCCACGCGGGGCGCCTCGGGCGCCTTGTCGCCCAGGCGGGCCGAGAGGAAGGCGCCCAGGGCTTCGGGCGATGCCGTGGGCTCCAGGTAGCGGAACACCGCGGTCAGCCGGTCGGCGCCGGGGCGCAGGCCGTCGAGCAGCATGTCGCTCAGCTCGGCCGGTGTGCGGTTGTCGGTCTTGCGCCAGAAGCGGCGCAGGAAGGCCTGGCCTTCGCGGTCGGCGAACAGGGCCAGGTAGGTGTCGCGGCGCGGATCGAGGTGGTCCTCCAGCAGCCGCGCGGTGTCGCCGGGCCCCTGGTACATGGTGTGGCGCACGATCTCGCGCAGCAGGCGCACGAAGGGCAGGTTGATGGAGGCCTGCATGGCCTCGCGCAGGCTGGGCTGCCGCGCGTCGTCCTTCTTGTTGAAGTTGTTGAAGCTGTGCAGGCCGCCGCCGGTGAAGAACTGTTCATGGGGGCTGGCGGAGAAGCGCCGGTCCATCGCCGCTTCCAGCATCGCGCTCAGGCCGTGGTCGTTCGGGCCCGACAGGTAGTCCACGGCCCAGCGGCTCAGGCTGTCCTGCGGGCTGACCTCGGTGGCTTTCAGCGCGGCGGGTTCCAGCGGCGCGAGCCTGGCGTGGAGCTCGGCGACCAGTTCCAGGTAGGTCGCCAGCACCCGCAGCTTGGCGGTGGAGCCCAGCTCCAGCTTGCTGCCTTCGTTGATGTCCAGCGGCTGTTGTGTCGTGTCGGTCTGCACCCGCACCAGGTTGCCCTGCGGCGTGCTTTCCAGCAGGGTGAAGCTGTAGCGCACCTCGCCCAGGGTGTCGGGCTGCAGCAGGCGCTCGCCCATCAGCTCCTGCGAGCGGGCGAAGGCCGGGTCGGTCAGGCGCCCGAGGTAGGTGCTGACCGCGTCCTGCAGCTGGCCGTTCAGCGTGGTGCCGGCCTGGGCGTCGAGCCGGTCCAGGCTGTAGAGCGAGGTGCCGAGCAGGCCGGCCAGCCGGGTGCGCACGGCGGTCGTGCCCTTGCTCGCCGCAGCAGGCAGCAGCGGCGGGTTCTTGGCCATGTCGCGGAACACGAGCTTCTGCCGCAGGGCGGCGTCGCGCCAGGCGGTGTCGATGATGCCGGCCTCGGTCAGCAGGCGCAGGTGGGCGTCGGTGGCGCGGTCGAGTTCCTGGCGGCCCTGCGCGAGGTACCACGAGGGCCGGCGGTGGGCGATCATCAGCGCCACCGCCTGGCGCAGGACGCGGCCGCGGGCCGCGCCGTCGCCAGGGGCCGAGAGCGCGGCCATGGCGCGATCGAAGTCGGTGCCGAACCACACCCACAGGCCATCGCCCAGGCCATGCACTTCGCCATGGCGCGGCGCCGCCGACAGCGGCACCGTGTTGAGGTAGTCCAGCACGAGCTGCCGGCGCACCGGCAGCGTGTCGGTGCCTTGCTGGTAGGCCCGCACCGAGGCCGAGGCCATCTGCCGCAGCTTCTCGCGCGCGTCGTGCGTGATGCCGCCCGGCGAATGGCGGTACTTCTCGATCTGCGTGGCCAGCGTGCTGCCACCGTGCGCGTCGATGTCGGGATCGATCTGGCTGCCCAGCTGCGCGAGCACCGCGCGCGTGAAGCGCAGCCAGTCCACCGCCGGGTTCATCTGCGGGCGCTCGGGGTCGAGCAGGTCGCGGTTCTCGATGAAAAGCAGGGCCTGCACCACCACCGCGGGCACGCTCTCGAAGCTCTCGAAGCGCCGGTAGGGGTAACGGAAGGCGTGCAGCGATTCCCGGCTGCAGTCGAACACGGTCAGTCCGGTGTGGGTCTTCTCCGCGTAGGGGGCGAACCAGCCGCGCTCCAGGTGGGTTCGCAGGGCATCGTCCTGGCGCGACTGCTCCGCGATCTCGAAGCCGCGCTCCCGCAGGCGGGTGGTGAAGGCCGGAAGGCTGGTGTAGCCCATGCGTTCGTCGAACGGGCCGTGGGTGGGGAACCGGATGGGGTCGGCCGGACCAGGGGCGACGTGGTAGTTCAGCGTGGCCGCATAGCCGTGCAGTTCCCGCGCCTGCCAGTGCGAGGTCTGCATCTCCCGGCGCAGCAGCAGCGCGGCGGCCGCGCACAGGATCAGGAGGACCAGCAGGAGCACCCGCCACCGCAGGCGAAAGCCAGGTGGGCGCTGGTACCCGGGTGGGTCACCGGCGTGGGCCGTGTTGGGCGCTGCCTCCATCTGTGGTTCGACCATGTTGTGTTCCATTGGCTTCAAAGCCCCTGTGCGGATCCTGTGCGTGTGTGGACCGTGCCCAGGGTCATCTTGCGCCTGTGCGGGCGCGCTGTTGGGCAGACCGGACCGGCGGCGATGCCACCGCGACGGGGACGGGTGCGGCGTGATGGCTGTCACGCCTGCGGGGTGCGGTGCGCTCGGCGGCGACCTGGCGAACCAGTTGCCAGGCCAGCTCCGCCGGGGGGGTCAAGGTCCGGTGGGCGCGGCGCACCAGCGCGATGTGCCGGTCGATGCGGGGCAGCAGCGGGCGCATCACCAGGCCCTGCAGCCCCGCGGGCGGCAAGGCCAGCATGGGCACGACCGAGATGCCCAGGCCCGCGTCCAGCATGCGGAAGATGGTGGTGACGTGGCCCACTTCCTGCGCCACGGAGGCCTCCACGCCGTGGTGGTGCAAGGCCTCGTCGATCAGGCCCCGGCTGCCGGAGGCGTGGTCCAGCAGCACCAGCGATTCACCGGCCAGATCCGCCCATTTCGCGCCTCGCCGCCGGGCCAGGCGGTGTGAAGGCGGGCAGACGAGGCAGAAGGGCTCGGACAGGATGGTCTCGGCCTGAAGGTCGTCGCGCGCGCCTGTGTCGATCACCACACCGAAGTCCACTTCACCCGCCAGAACGCTGGCCAGGGCATCGTGCTGGATGCGATCCAGCAGCAGCAGGTCCAACCCCGGGTGTTCGCTTCGGCAGCGCGCGATGCATTCGGGCAGCAGGTTGGCCGACAAGGTCGGGCTGCTGGCCACGCGAACCCGGCCATGGCGCTGCGTGGCCTGGCCTCGTGACTCCTGCAGCACGGCATCCAGGTCTTCCAGCACGCGTTCTAGCTGCACGGCCAGGCTGCGGCCGGCATCGGTCAGCACCACCTCGCGCGTGGTGCGGTCGAGCAGCTTGAGCCCGAGGTGCTGTTCCAGTTCGGTCACGCAGCGGCTGACCGCGGGTTGGGACAAGCCGATGTGGGTGCCCGCCCGCGTGAAGCTGCCCTGTGAGGCGACGGCCTTGAAGACCCGCAACTGCCGCAAGCTGACATTCATTTGATATTGGTATCAATGGATCCGATAAATTCATTTTACTGTCGTCGGCGACTGCGGTTCAATGGCCGTCCCACCGACTGACACGCGCGACGCCGCGCGCTCCCGCCATGGCCCGTTCCCGGCTGCTGCCCGACAACTTCACGCTGTATCTCGTTGTGACCGTCGTTCTGGCCAGTCTGTGGCCGGCCCGGAGTGGGTTCGCCCAGGCGCTGAGCTGGGCCACCACGCTGGCGGTGAGCCTGCTCTTCTTTCTGCACGGTGCGAAGCTTTCGCGAGCGGCCATCTGGGCGGGCATCGGGCACTGGCGCCTGCAGTTGATGGTGGTGTCCACCACCTTCGTGCTGTTTCCCTTGCTCGGCTGGGTGCTGGCACCGCTGCTGCGGCCGCTGGTGACGCCCGACCTCTACATGGGCGTCCTGTACCTGTGCGCGCTGCCCGCCACGGTCCAGTCGGCGATCGCGTTCGCCTCCATGGCGCGCGGCAACATTCCCGCGGCCGTCTGCAGCGCCTCGGCCTCGACCTTGCTGGGCGTGGTTCTCACGCCCCTGGTGCTGGGTCTGCTGCTGACGCACAACGCCGCCATGGGCGATCCCCTGCAGGCGGTGGGCCGCATCAGCGTGCAACTCCTGCTGCCCTTCATTGCCGGCCATCTGATGCGGCCCTGGGTGGCGGGTTTCCTGCAGCGCCGCGCTTCCATCATGAAAGTGGTGGACCAGGGCTCCATCCTGCTGGTGGTGTACGCGGCGTTCAGCCACGCCGTCATCGCCGGGCTGTGGTCGCAACTGCCCCTGACGGCCATGCTGGGCCTGCTGGCCGTGTGCGCGGTGCTGCTTGCGCTGGTGCTCACGCTCACGGTCTGGGGCAGCCGCCGGCTGGGCTTCTCGAAGGAAGACGAGATCGCCATCGTCTTCTGCGGATCGACCAAGAGCCTGATCAGCGGCGTGCCCATGGCCAACGTGCTGTTTGCCGCGCCCGTGGCGGGCGCGATCGTGTTGCCGCTGATGGTGTTTCATCAGATGCAGCTGATGGTGTGCGGGGTGATGGCGCAGCGGTATGCGCGCCGCCAGGGGGGATCAGGCCATCTCACCGAAGTGGCCGGCGTTCAACCCAGGGGGGGATAACCACACCTCTGCGGCCACAGGTTGTCGAACGCATGGACCGATGCGCTTGCGTAGAGGCCTGCCTGGGTGAACGGCTCGTTGCGCTGCCAGCGCGCCGCTTCCTCGCGATTCTCGAAGTCGATGGCCAGCAGACTGCCCACCATGGCCGCGCCATCGTCACTTGTCAGGGGCCCTGCAAATGCGATGCGATCGGCCACCCGGGCCAGGTACGCCTTGTGCGATGGCCGCATCGCCTCACGAAGCGCCGCGGCGCCAGGCCGATCCAGCAAGTGAAAAACAAAAATCATGATCGCCTTCGGCTTGTGGCTCGCTGGCGTTTTTATCCGCCGTAGCGGGATTCGATGGTCGACCAGCGATCGAAGCCGACGATCGTCTTGTACGCCTCGAACCCGACGCCGGTGCCCACCAGCTTCAACTCGCCGCTGCGGATGTCCGCAAGGCTTTCCTGCATGACGCGCACGCTGCGCATCAAGAGCGAAATGCCGTAGATGACGATGCGGAACCCGAGGTCTTCCAGTTCCTGCGGGCGCAGGATGGGGGTGCGCCCCCCCTCGAGCATGTTCGCCATCAGGGGCACGCCTGCCAGGTGTCGGCCAATGAGCGCAAGTTCCTCCACCGATTCAGGGGCTTCGATGAACAGGCCGTCGGCACCTGCCTGGGCGTAGCGTTCGCCACGTCGCAAGGCCTCGTCCATGCCGCAGACCTCGCGGGCATCGGTGCGGGCAATGATGAAGGTGCGGGGGTCGCGGCGTTGCTCCGCGGCGGCGCGGATGCGGCGCTCCATTTCCTCGCAGGGCAGGAGCTCCTTGCCCGCGATGTGGCCACACCGCTTGGGAGAGACCTGGTCTTCAAAGAACAGGGCCTGCGCGCCCATCTTCTCGTAGGTGTGCACCGCATGAACCACGTTCTTGACGTCGCCGTAGCCGTTGTCGACATCCACCAGCACGGGCAGGTCGGACACCGCGAGGATGTCGCGCACGCCAGCACCGATTTCCCCCAACGTGGCCAGGCCGATGTCGGGCAGGCCGAACCGAGCGCCGACCAGAGGGAAGCCGCCAATGAAGTAGGCCTTGAAGCCGGCCTGCTGGATGAGCAGGGCGGAGAGCGCATCGTGGGCTCCGGGGAGCACCAGCGGGCGCTCGCTGGCGACCAGATCGCGGAAGTGGAGGGGCATGGACGTGCTTGGTGTGGTCATGGCTTGAGCGTTGCCTTCTTTTTCACTGTTCGATCTTGATGTTGCCCGTGGTGATGACCTTGGCCCATCGGCTGCCATCGTCCCGAACGAGCTTTTCCAGGTCCTGCGGCGTGCCGCCCAAAGCCTCGGCGCCCTGGCGTTCAAACTGGGCTCGCAGGTCGGGGTCGCGCAGCGCCGCGTTGATGTGGCGATTGAGCTCCGCCACGATCTTCGGGGGGATCCCCGCCGGCCCCATGAGCGCAAACCACGTCGTGCCGTCGAACCCCGCGAATCCCGCCTCACGCATCGTCGGCAGATCGGGGGCCAACGGCGATCGTTCCGGGCTGCCGATGGCCAGGGCCCTGATCTTGCCGGCCTGGGCCTGGGGCAGGGCCCAGACGATGCTGTCGAAGGTGAAGTCGATCTGTCCGCTGTTGAGCTCGGGCAGGGCTTGGATGCCCGTCTTGTAGGGAATGTGCCGAGCGCGGATGCCCGCGCGCTGGACAAAGTCCGCCGCAATGAGGTGCGTGACGCTGCCGCTCCCGCTGGACGAGTAGGTCAGTCCACCCTCGCGGGAGGTCGCCAGCTGCGCCAGATCCTTGACGGTGGCCACCTTGAGTGCGGGGCTGACCATGAGCACGTTGGGCGCCGAGGCGATGCGCGCGATGGCTGTGAAGTCCTTGATCGCGTCGTAGGGCAGCGGGCGCAGGTGGGGCAGCACCGCATGGGTGCTGCTTGTCGCCAGCAGGAACGTGGTGCCATCGGGCGCGGCCTTGGACACGGCCTGTGCGCCGATGGCGCCGGCGGCGCCCGCGCGGTTTTCAATGACGACGGTCTGTCCGACGAGCCCCCCCAGCTTCTCTGCCAGGATGCGAGCGAGCGCATCGGTGCTGCCACCCGCGCCGAACGGCACCACGATGCGAATGGGGCGATCCGGCCAGTCGGCGGCCTGCGCGTGGCCGCCCAGCAGCGCGCACAGCGCGGCAGCGCAAAACACGGTGGCCAGGCTGCGCCTGCCTTTGGCCGCCGCTGGTGGGGGAGAGTGGGTCTTGCGGTGCATGGCTGCTCGTCTCCAGGATGGGTGGTTGTCTGATATTCATGCGCACGATGAATAGGCCTTCTTCAGAAGGTGATTGCAATGTAGATATTTCGACAGCCGAGGTCCAATGATGCTTTTCCATTCTCTTCAATGAATGGAATGCATAATGGATTCATGGACCTTCGACGGCTCGATCTCAACCTGTTGGTGGTATTCGATGCGGTGCTCAGCGAACGCAGCGTCTCGCGCGCAGCGGACCGTCTGGCATTGACCCAACCCGCGGTGAGCCATGCGCTGACGCGTTTGCGCCAGGCCTGCGGCGACCAGATCGTTGTCCGGCGCGGGCATGCCATGGTGCCCACGCCCAAGGCCGTCGCCTTGCAGCAGGAAGTCCGGGCGATTCTGGTGCGGGCTCAGCGGGTGTTTGCGATGTCCAGCGCATTCGATCCCGCGCGGTCCCGGCGGCACTATCAGGTCGGTTGCTCAGACCATGCCGCCGTCGCGATCCTCGAACCCGTGCTTGGCCGCATTCTTGCGCAGGCGCCCTTCGTGCGCATTCAACTGACGCACGTGGGGCGAACGCATGCGGCGGACATGATCCGCTCCGGGGCGCTGGATCTGGCACTGGGGGTGCTCAACAGCGCCGACGATGCCATCGCCGTGAAGACCCTGAGGGAGGTTCCCTATGTCTGCGTCGCGCGCGAGGGCCATCCCGCCTTCCAGCGCCGGCTCACGCTGGATCGGTATCTGGCGGCTGAGCACTTGCAGGTGCTGGTGCAGCCCGGGTCCTTCGGGGTCATCGACCAGACGCTGAGCCGCTTGGGGCAGGAGCGGAACATTCGACTCGTCGCCGCTCATTTCGAGGCGGCACTGCGCCTGCTGCCATCGACCGACCTGATCCTGACCGTCCCGAAAGACCTCGTCACACGGCAGGAAGCGCGTTGGTCCCTGCAGGCCGTGCCATTCGCTTTGGAGCCCTTCCGGCATCAGATCGCGATGGGCCGGTCGTTCGCCGATGATCCAGGCACATCCTGGTTGATCGACATGCTGTCTGCCTGAGTTCTCCGGTCTCGCTGCGCCGATCCGTCAATGGCCGGGATCCAGAGGTCGCGCGGTCACCGCTCCCGCCAGCGGCGGGGCCTCGCGCGACACGCCATGGGTGACCTGCCTGGCGAGCTGCTCGGCGATGCGGTGCCGTGAAGAGAAGGTGTCGCCTTTTCGGGGCCGGTACCAGACCGTGATCCAGTTCAGCGAACCCAGAATGCCCTTGGAGGCCAGCGAGGGCTCCACGGCCGCAAGACTTCCGGCCGCGATGCCCTCCCGAAGCACGCTCTCGAACAGGCGCTCGTAGGCATCGCGCATCGCAACGACTTCCTTCAGCGCCTCCCTCTCCGAAGCGCTGGTCGTGGTGGACTGGTGAAGCTCCACACCCTGGACGGTGACACGCTGGTAGTGCAAGTGCTCCATCATCACCATCGCATGCCGATAGGACATGCTTTGCAGCTTCTGGACGGGGTCCAGCGACTTGTCCTGCACCACCGGCAGCAGCGCGCGCAGGTTCAGCACCATCGCACGTTTGTGCACGGCAAAGAACAGGTCGGCCTTGCTGCGGTAGTGGTAGTAGACGCTGCCTTTGGTGGCACCGATCTGGGCCGCGATGACGTCGATGGACGCGGCCGCAAAACCGAAGTTCGTGAAGGCCCTCGCCGCCGCATCGAGAAGGGCCAGTTGCGTCGCCGGCATCGACTCGTAGTCGGTATCCACCCAAGCCATGATGGTGTCCGCAAGTTCCACGAAATGTCCTCTCTCCACGCACGCAGGATCGTCGATCCTACTACGGGCGCGGACAGCGTCAGGCCTGGTCGAACGGGTCGGCATCGGGCTCCAGCGCCGTGCTCCCCAGGGAGGGCGTCCCCTTGCGAATGCTCCCTGGCGTGTCGGAGAGCTTGATCGGAATGCCGGGGCCGACATAGTCGGGCTGGCGAACCACCATCTGCCGGTACTGGGCGTGCTCGGAGGCTGCCACGCTGGCGATGTCCAGAATCGGGGCGGCTGGCACACCGTCCGCCAGCAAGCGCTTGCCGAACTCGTCCCCATCGACCTTGGAAAAAGCCTGGGACAACGCCACTTCGAGCGCCTCGCGGTTCTCGACCCGCAGCTTGTTCGTCGCGAAACGCGGGTCCGTGGGCAGGTGGGGCGTCTGCAGATGCGTGCACAGCTTCGCGAAGAGGCGGTCGTTCGCCACGGCGATGAACAGCGGATAGGACGCTGTCTGGTACACGTTGTAGGGCACGATGTTGGCGTGCCGATTGCCCGTCGGGCCCGGCACCTTGCCCGAATGGAGGTAGTTGCTCAGGAAGGGATGCGCCACCGACACCGCGCAGTCGTAGAGACTGACGTCCGCCATCTGGCCCCGGCCCGTCCGGGCGCGGGCCTGCAGGGCCAGCAAGACCGCCATCGCCGCATTCATGCCGGTGGTGAGGTCGACGACCGGCACGCCGATGCGCACCGGCTCAGCGCCCTGGTCGCCATTGATCGAGAGCAGCCCCGCCATCGCCTGCACGGCGGCGTCGTAGCCTGGCAGCCCGCCGTAGGGCCCGGTATCGCCGAAGCCCGTGATGCGGCAGTGGATCAGGCGCGGATAGCGCTCGGTGAACCATTGGACATTGGGAATGCCCCAGGATTGCAGCGTGCTGAGCTTGAAGTTCTCGAGCAGGACGTCGGCCGTCTCCAACATGGCGTAGAGGCGATCCCGTTCCTCCGCCTTTCCCAGGTCCAGCACGACGCTGCGCTTGTTGCGGTTGACGGCGTTGAAGTAGGCCGAATGGCCGTTGACAAAGGGAGGGCCGAAACCGCGGCACTCGTCGCCTTCCGGACTCTCGATCTTGAGCACGTCTGCGCCGTGGTCCCCCAGGATCTGCCCTGCAAAAGGGCCGGCGAGCACGCGCGCCGCATCGACCACCTTCAGTCCCGCCAGCGCGCCCAACCCGGGTTGCGACGTGTTTTCGGCCTTGGTCGTCATGCCTGGATGCTCCAGCGAAGCTCATGCCCGCCCTGGACTTCCTGGTGCACGAAACCCAGGGAGAGCCGGCGGTTGTGGGCTTGCAAGGCCCCTTCGAAAAGGCCGTTCCATGCGAGGTCCAGGCCAGGGTCCCACTCGGCCACCCCTTCGCGGAATGCCCAGCCTTGCTGCCTCACCTCCATGCCACCGTCGATGCGGGTCAGATCGGCGCGGTCACCGTGAGCGATCGCGATCGCCTGGAGGAAGCGGCCAAAGCCTGCGGCGTCTGTCCCGAAGTCTTCGCCGAGCCTGCGCGAGGTCGCGTGGTAGAACTGCATGCCGATCATCTTGGCCGCCAGTCGAAGGCGCGAAGAGGCCTCGTCGGGTCCCCACAAGGCGAGCGCGGTGGGGAACGCGGAACGCACGTACTCCATCGCGTAGTTGCGATGCGCCTTGTCCAGGCGCTCCTGTGGCCAGGTCTGGGTCGGCAGCTTCGGCGCCTTCTCGGGATCGAAGTCCGGTGCGTCCTCATTGCGGGCGAAGCGCAGCCGCTCGTGCGGCGCCAGGTCGCGGTCGTATTCGAAGTAGTAGCCCTCGAGGCCCGATTGGCCATCGACCGTCTGCTTGGTGCACACGAAACCCAGGCGCGGGTTGTTCAACATGGTGCCGTTCTGGGCGTGCCAGCCCAGGAGCATCGCCCTGGAGACTTCGGGCGGAATGCCACACAGCGCGGTGTCCGCCCAGATCCACCGCGGCGCGGCGTACCGGATCCAGGCTTTGCGTTCGGTCTCGGGCATGAACTCCACGGAGACGCCGCCAATGTGGTTCGAGAGGTAGTGGTACTGCGCGGCAGCGACGGCGGGCGGCAGCTGGTCGATGCCGAGCTTCTTCAGTCCTGGGAGAAACCGTTCACGCCGCTGGCGGCAGAAGATCTCATGCACCAGCTCTTCCGCTTTGGCTGTGCCGAGCCGAGACACGGCGAAAAGCACGATGCCCGTGAAGTAGGCGTGATAGAGCTCAGCGACCGCGCGCCATGCACCGGACTGCGCTGAGATGGAAGGGTCGTTCGGCATCTTCAAGGTGGATTTCATCGTTGCGTCAGGAATGGGAGGCCGAGGCCTCGCGCTTGATCGCCCGGGCGATCACCAGCCGTTGAATCTCCGAGGTGCCCTCGTAGATTTCCGTGATTCGCTGGTCACGATAGCAGCGCTCGACCACATTCGGCTTCACATAGCCTCGACCGGCCAGCACGGACATCGACGTGTCGCAGATCTCGTGGGAAGCTTCCGTGGAGAAGAGCTTCGCCATGGCGCCGAGCGCACTGACGTCCTTGCCCGCGTCGTAGGCCTTCGCGGCTTCGAACACCATCATGCGCGCGGCAGAAAAGCTTGTCGCCGCGTCGGCCATCATGAAACCAACGCCCTGGTGGTCGATGATCGACTTGCCGAAGGTCTTGCGCGACGCCGCGAACTCAGCGGCAGCCCGGTAGCTGCACAGGGCGATGCCGAGCGCCTGCGCCGCGACGACGATCCGTCCGACATTGAGCGTGGACAGCGCGAGCTTCAAACCCTGCCCTTCCTCGCCGACCATGCTCTCTGGCGGCACCCAGACGTCCACCTTCAGGTTCGTCGTCGTCGTGCCGCGAATGCCCATCTTGTCTTCGTAGAAGTCGACGACCGCGCCTGCGGTTGACCGGGGCACCCAGAACGCCGTGATGTTGTTGCGCGCACCTTCTTCACCCGTGCGGGCAAACACGATGAAGTGCGTCGAGTGCCCACCATTCCCGAGCCAGCACTTTTCACCCCGGATGCGCCAGCCGTCACCTTCACGGACGGCCGTGGTCACGACCGCCGCCGCGTCCGATCCGGCGCCACGCTCGCTCAACGCGAAGTTGACCGCCTCCCCCTTGCGCGCCAGCCCCCCGAGCAAGGCCTGCTTCTGCGCTTCGTTGCCGCCCAGGAGCACCGGGAAGGCGCCGAGAGACAGCGCCGCCATGATCGCCGCGGTCGACCCGCAGCCAGCACCGATGGCCTCCACCACGGCGACCAGCGACACGAGTGACGCGCCGCCACCGCCGTAGGCCTTCGGCAGAAACATGCCCGAGATGCCGGACTCCCGCAGCGGGTCCAGGTGCTCGATCGGATAGCGCTGCTCGCGATCGATGGCATCGGCGGCCGGCGCGAAGTGCTTCGCGGTGAGTTCCTGCGCGAGCCCCTGCCAACGCAGCGACTCATCCTCCAGCGGCATTTCCCATAAGACCGACATCTGTTTCTCCGTGTTTTGAGGCGCGGTGCGCCGATGAATACTAGTTGGTATCTTACGACTTCATCGATTGCTGTGCAATGGATATTCTTGGCAATGTACCTATTCCAAACTTGCAAGATACTTGTTAGTATGTTGAAAACAGATGCAGGATGACATGACTGGACCATTGCTTGGAATTCGAGTGCTGGACGCGACCGCGGCCCTTTCAGGGCCGGTCGCGACACAAATCCTGGGTGACATGGGTGCCGATGTCATCAAGGTGGAGTCGCCTGACGGCGACACCATTCGCGGAATGGGCCCCGCCCGCCATGACGGCATGGGGGCGATGTTCCTGCACACGAACCGCAGCAAGCGCAGCATCGTTCTCGACCTGAAGGAGGGCGCCGCACGAGAGGCGTTCGTTCGCCTGTCTGGCACTTGCGACATCGTCGTGTGCAACACGCGACCGAAGGCCATGGCCCGCCTGGGCCTGGACTACGCGAGCCTCAGCAAGGAAAGGCCTGGCCTCGTCTACGTGAGCATCGTGGGCTACGGGGCCGGTGGGCCCGATTCCGACAAGCCGGCCTATGACGACCTGATCCAGGCCGTTGCAGGCATACCCTTGCTCCACGCGCCTGGCGAGCCACCGCGGTACGCGCCCATTGCCGTCGCGGACCGGGTGACCGGCATCTGCGCCGCGAACGCCGCGCTGGGCGCCATGGTGCACAAGCTGCGCACAGGCCAGGGCCAGCACGTTGAAGTCCCCATGTTCGAGACCATCGCAGCGCTCGTCCTCGCCGACCACATGGCAGGACTGACGTTCGAACCCGCCTTGGGCCCGCCCATCTTCCAGCGGTACGTGTCCATCCGGCGGCCATTCCCGACCGCCGATGGCTCCATCTGCCTCATGGTCCTGACGGACAAGCAGTGGCGCACCTTCTTCAACACCGCCGGCCAGCCCGAGGTGATGGACGACGAGCGCTTCAAGACGGTGGCGAGCCGCACCCGCCATCTCGAGGCGCTGTACGGCATCGTTGCCTCACTGCTCAAACAGCGACCCACGGACGAGTGGATCGCCCTGCTGCAGGAGGCCGACATCCCGGTGGCCAAGCTGGAGACGGTGCAGTCCCTCATGTCGCATGCGCATTTGATCAAGACGGGATTCTTCCAGGCACTGCAGCACCCCAGCGAGGGTGCCATCCGAACGGTCGCAAAGACCAGCAACTGGTCGCTCACGCCAACGGGACCGACCAGGCCGACGCCGAGGTTGGGCGAACACACGCGCGAAATCCTCGCGGAATGCGGCTATTCGCCGCAGCAGGCAGACGAGCTCATCGCTGCCGGCGCAGCCCGGGAGGCCCCATGAAAGCCGTCGTGTGCCGCGAGTACGGCGGGCTCGATGCCGCCAGGCTGGAGGAGGTGCCTTCGCCAACGATCCGGCCGGGGTGCGTGCGCATCCGGGTGGAAGCCTGCAGCGCCAGCTTCGCCAGCCTCCTGGTCATGGAGGGCAAGCACCAGAACAAGGCACCCTTGCCCCTGATTCCCGGCACCGAACTGGCCGGCGTGGTCACCGAAATCGGCGAAGGCGCATCGCGATTTGCCCTCGGCGACCGGGTCATCGCAGGGGTCCAGTCTGGGGCGTACGCCCAGGAAGTGATTGCGCCCGAAGAGACGGTGTTCGCCCTGCCTGACGGGGTGAGCTTCGACACGGGTGCGCAGATCCCCACGATCTACGGCACAGCGTTCGGTGCGTTTGCCTGGCGGGCGAAGGTCGAGCCTGGTGAAGTCGTGCTGGTTCATGGTGCAGGCGGCGGGAGTGGCCTGGCGGCCATCGAGGTCGCCAAGGCGTTGGGGGCACGCGTGATTGCCACAGCAGGTTCGGAAGAGAAGGCGGCGATCGCGCGGGCCCATGGTGCGGATCTCGCCATCAACTACCGGACAGAAAACTGGCGGGAGGCCGTTCTCGCGGCCACCCATGCCCGCGGCGCAGACGTCATCTACGACCCGGTCGGCGGCGAGACGTTCGACACCTCGCTGCGATGCATCGCACCCGACGGGCGCATCATTCCCATGGGGTTTGCCAGCGGCACCATCCCGACCATCCCGGCCAACATCGTGCTGGTCAAGAACATCACCGTCATCGGGGTGTACTGGGGCTACTACTTCGGCTGGGGCAAGCACCCGGTGCCGGCCACCAACGACACCAGGCTGCGGCGCACCTACGCCCAACTGTTCGCGTGGGTCCTGGAGCAGAAGCTGCGCCCCCGTGCGCACGCTGTCCTTCCTCTCGCCAACTTTCGCGAAGCCCTCGAAATGATTGCCTCTCGCGAGGTCATCGGCCGCGTCCTGATGCGGCCACAGCAAGAGACTGCGCCGTCAGCCTCGAAAACCACCTGAACCCAGAAGGAGACACCATGTTGATTCGCCGAGCCTTGTGCGCCATTCCACTGCTTGCCCTCATCGGGGCCGCACACGCGCAAGACAAGTACCCGTCCCGCCCGATCATGCTGGTCTCGCCCTATGCCGCCGGCGGGGCCACAGAGACCTTCGCACGCCTGCTGAGCGAGGATTTCTCGGCCATCATCGGGCAGCCCCTGGTCATCGAACAGAGAGCGGGCGCCGCCGGAACGATCGGTGCGCGCTACGTCGCGACCAGCAAACCGGATGGGTACACGCTTCTCGCGAACACGTCACAGCACGTGATGTACGAGGGCATGTACCGGAAGCTGCCCTTCGATGCCATGAAGGACTTCAAGCCCGTCGGCATTCTGGGCTCGTCGCCGATCCTGGTCGTCGTGGCCGAAGCGTCCCCGTACAAGAGCTTCAAGGACGTGCTCGAAGCGGCCAAGACGAAGGACATCACCTACGCATCTGGCGCGCTGGGCTCCTTGCCGCACCTCACAGGTGAGCGCGTCGCGAGCCTGGCCAAGATCAAGATGACCCATGTCCCGTTCTCGGGCAACGCGCCGGCGGTGACCAGCACGCTCGGTGGACACGTCGACATGATGTACTCCACCGCTCCCAGCGTCATCACGCAGATCAAGGGCGGCAAGATGCGGGCCTTGGCGGTCTCGACCAAGGAACGCATGCCCGAACTGCCGAATGTGCCAACCATCGCCGAGTCCGGCATGGCCGGCTTCGACGTCACGGCCTGGTATGCGGTGTGGGCGCCGAAAGACACGCCCAACGACGTGGTGCGGACCCTCAATGAAACGCTGCGCGCTGCCTCTGCGAAGCCGGCGACTCGCAAGCGCATGGCCGACGCGAGCGTGACGCCCAGCAACCTGACCGCCGAGCAGTTCGCGACCTTCGCGGAGCGCGAGCGCCAGGTTTGGCTGCCCGTGATGAAGGCTGCCGGCCTGGAGCCTGAGAACTGACATGGCCGACGGTGGCGTTGAGGTCCGCGTCGACGGACACGTGGCCTGGGTGACGATCAACCGGCCCGGGCGGATGAATGCGTTGGCCGAGGCCACGTTCGCCGAGCTCGCGCAGGCTTCGCTCACGCTGGACGACGATCCGCAGGTTCGAGTCGTCGTCTACACCGGCGCAGGTGAGCGCGCGTTCTCTGCGGGCGTGGACTTGAAGGAGCTGAACGCCGCCGGCCGCATGGCACACCCCATGGGCGGGCGGGAGCGAAACCTCAATGAGCTTGTGCTGGAGATGTCCAAGCCCACCATCGCCGCCATCAACGGTGTCGCTGCCGGCGGCGGGTGCGAACTCGCGCTCGCCTGCGACATCCGGATCGCCGCGCAAGGCGCAAGAATGGGCCTGCCGGAAGCCAAGGTGGGGATGGGGGCCAACTTCGGCAGTGTGGTCCTGCCCTTGCTGGTCCCGCGAGGCATCGCCCTGGAACTGTTGTACACCGGGCAACTGGTCGACATGGAGGTGGCGCAGCGGATCGGCCTGGTGAACCACGTGGTGCCTCAGGCCGAGCTCATTGAGCGGACCCGTGCGCTGGCCACCCACATCGCGGACAACGCACCGTTGACGGTGCAGCGCATGAAGGCCGTCACCTTCAAGAGCATCGGACTGCCGGCCTCGGCCGCCTTGCGCTTGAACGTGGGCCCGAATCCGTACATCTCTGAAGATCGGCTCGAAGGCAACCGCGCCTTTGTGGAAAAGCGCAAGCCCAGATTCCTTGGCCGCTAAGGCCGCGCCTGTTTCGTAGGGAGTCTGAACGGGTCGCGACCCCTTGAGCGTCATCAAGGGGTGGCGGAGGACCTAGAAAGCAGCGAACCCTTCTCACGGAAGTTGGTGAGCGTTAACCATTGAATTTCTGCAGGCGTTTAAAAAATGCGCTCGCCGCCTCAGCGCCCCCCAGTGGCCCTACGGGTTGCTCTAAGGGACGTTGTGGCTTGCAGTGGCCGTGCGACGAGGGGCCCGACCTTGATCGCACGAAGCTGATGTGGCGGCAGGTCCAGGCGTCTTCGGCAACGTGCCATTCGAGACGCTGTGGCTCATTGGACTTGCGCCAGTCTGCGAAACTTTTCCAGCCATGGCGATCCGCCTCCTTGGTTCTGTGAGGTTGGCCCTCAGTCAGGGCCAATGATCTGGGGCGCGCAGCCGCCCGCGCCGGTTCCCTGCGTCACGCAAGGGAACCGGAGGGGGAAGCCGCAACTACGCGCCTCACCTTGGAAACTGGCGGTACGGGCGACCTCAGCGACCTCGGAAACTCCTTTGAGCGTAGTTGACAAAGCTAACGAGAGATGGGTTCAAGCTGCCGAACTGCGTCTTGCCCAGAATGATTTTCCGGCAGATCGGCGTTCGCGAGGCCGGCGCATCAGCAAGTACACCGCGGGGATCACAAACATGGACAGCAAGGGGGCGGTGATCATGCCGCCGACCATGGGCGCGGCAATGCGTTGCATGACCTCGGAGCCGGTTCCCGTCCCCCACATGATGGGAAACAAACCGCCCAGAATGACGGCCACGGTCATCGCCTTGGGACGCACTCGCAGCACCGCGCCTTCCCGAATCGCATCGAGCAGGTCGGCCGCCGTGGTCTTGCCCTGGTCGAGTCGGTCGCTCCAGGCGGATTTCAGGTACAGCAGCATGATCACGCCGAACTCGGCGGACACCCCGGCCAAGGCGATGAACCCGACGGCGCCGGCCACCGACAGGTTGTAGCCCAACAGGTACAGCAGCCAGATGCCACCCACCAGCGCAAACGGCAGCGTGGCCATGATCAGCAAAGCCTCGTCAAAGCGTTTGAACGTCAGGTAGAGCAGCACGAAGATGGTCAGCAGCGTGAACGGCACCACCACCTTGAGCTTGGCCGTGGCGCGCTCCAGAAACTCGAACTGGCCGGACCAGGAGACCGAATAACCTGGCGGCAGCTGGACCTTGTCCGCGACGGCTTTCTGCATGTCCTGCACGGCCGAGCGCAGATCACGTCCGCGAATGTCTACATAGACCAAGCCCGACAGGCGGGCGTTTTCGCTGCGCAGCATGGGTGGACCGTCGGTGATGCGGATGTCGGCCACGTCCGACAGCAGCAGGCGCGAGCCGCGTTCTGTCACAAAGGGCAGGCTGCGCAGCTTCTCCAGCGAATCCCGGATCTCGCGCGGGTAGCGCATGTTGATCGGGAAGCGCTGCAGGCCTTCCACCGTCTCACCAATGTTCTCGCCACCCACGGCCGCGCTGATGACCGACTGCACGTCGGCCACGTTGAGGCCAAAGCGCGATGCCGCATCCCGCTTGATATTGACGTCCACATAGCGCCCCCCGGTCAGGCGCTCGGCCAGCACGCTCGTGACGCCAGGAACACCCTTGAGGGCCCGCTCGATCTCGCCAGTCAGTCGGTCTATCGTGACCAGGTCGGCACCCGCCACCTTGACCCCCACCGGGCTCTTGATGCCGGTGGCCAGCATGTCGATGCGGTTGCGGATGGGCGGCACCCAAATGTTGGACAGGCCGGGCACCTTGACGATGCGGTCCAGTTCTTCCACCAGCTTGTCCTGCGTCATGCCGGCGCGCCACTGTTCGCGTGGCTTGAACTGAATGGTGGTTTCAAACATCTCCATCGGTGCCGGGTCGGTTGCCGTCTCGGCGCGGCCGGCTTTGCCATACACGCTGGCGACCTCGGGCACGGTCTTGATCAACCGATCGGTCTGCTGCAGCAACTCGCTGGCCTTGCCAGCCGACAGACCTGGCAGCGCGGACGGCATGTAGAGCAGATCACCTTCGTCCAGCCGCGGCATGAACTCGCCGCCGATGTGCCGCAGCGGCCAGAGGCTGATGAGCAGGACCATGCCGGCGGCCAGCAGCGTGATCTTGGGCGCGCGCAGTACAACCTCCAACGTCGGCCGGTAGACGGCGATCAGCATGCGGTTCAACGGATTGGACTTCTCATCGGGAATCCGGCCCCGGATCAGGTAACCCATCAGCACAGGAATCAAGGTCACCGACAACCCGGCCGCCGCCGCCATGGCGTAGGTCTTGGTGAACGCCAGCGGCGAGAACAGCCTTCCTTCCTGGGCTTCCAGCGTGAACACCGGGATGAACGACAAGGTGATGATCAGCAGCGAGAAGAACAGCGCCGGCCCGACTTCGGCCGCCGCGTCGCCGATGACCCGCCAGCGCGCTTCCCCTTTCAGTGTTTCGCCCGGATGATCTTGCCCCCAATGCTCCAGGTGTTTGTGGGCGTTCTCGATCATCACCACGGCGGCGTCTACCATGGCGCCGATGGCAATCGCAATGCCGCCCAGCGACATGATATTGGCGTTGACGCCCTGGTAGTGCATCACGATGAAGGCGGCCAGGATGCCCAGTGGCAACGAAACGATGGCCACAAACGCCGAGCGCAGGTGGAACAGGAAGATGAAGCACACCACGGCGACGACCAGGAACTCCTCCAGCAGCTTGTGTATGAGGTTGTCCACGGCACGTTCGATCAGTCCCGAGCGGTCGTAGACCGGGACGATTTCAACGCCCCTGGGCAAGCTGGCCTGCAGGGTCTGGATCTTCGCCTTGACGGCGCCAATGGTCTCCAGCGCGTTCTTGCCGGAACGCATGATGATCACGCCACCGGTGGCCTCACCTTCACCGTCCAGCTCGCCGATGCCGCGGCGCATCTCCGGGCCGATCTGGATACGTGCCACGTCTCCCAGGCGCACGGAGATGCCGGCAGGCGTGGTCGTCAACGGCACCGAACGGAAATCCTCCAGGCTCTGCAGGTAGCCCGAAGCCCGCACCATGTATTCGGCCTCCCCGAGTTCCAGCACCGAGCCACCGGCTTCCTGGTTGGCCTTCTGGATGGCGTCGGCCACCTTGGTATGCGCAATCGCATAGGCCGCCAGCTTGTCCGGGTCCAACACGATCTGATACTGCTGCACCATGCCACCGACCGATGCGACCTCGGCCACGTTGGGCACGGTCTTGAGCTCGTACTTCAGGAACCAGTCCTGCAGGGCACGCAGCTGCCCGACGTCCTGAGTGCCGCTGCGGTCGATCAGGGCGTACTGGTAAATCCAGCCCACTCCGGTGGCGTCCGGCCCCAGCGAGGCCTTGGCCGCCGCCGGCAGACGCGACTGGACCTGGTTGAGGTACTCCAGCACGCGGGAGCGCGCCCAGTAGAGGTCGGTCCCGTCCTCGAACAGCACATAGACGTAGGAGTCGCCAAAGAAGGAATAGCCGCGCACCGTCTTCGCCCCCGGCACCGAGAGCATGGTCGTGGTCAGCGGATAGGTGACCTGGTTCTCGACAAGGCGCGGTGCCTGGCCGGGATAGGTGGTGCGGATGATGACCTGCACATCCGACAGATCAGGCAAGGCGTCCAGCGGCGTTCTCATCACCGAGTACACGCCCCAGGCCGCGATCATCAGCGTGGCCAGCAGCACCAGAAAACGGTTGCCGATGGACCAGCGTATCAGGCGGGCGATCACCGCGGAACTCCCGATGCCGGGGTAACGGGTGCCAAGGGCTGAATGGAGGTCAGGGTCGGCTCGCCGTCCTTGGGCATCACGAACTCGAACTGGACCCTGTCGCCCTTGACCACGTTGCTCGGCATGCCGCTGGCAGGTGCTTTGAATTCCATGGTCATGGCGCCCATACCGGCCGTAGGGAGCGGGCCATGGGCCAGCAGCGCGCTGTGCTGGTCGATGGCGATCACCTGTGCTTCGCCGGGGTGCCGGGCCAGCGGCGGCGGAGCGGCCTCGCTGTTGAGCCGGGCCTCCACGCCCTTGAGGCTGGCCTCCGAGTCAATCAGGAACTGCGAGGACACCACCACACGCTGGCCAGCCTGCAGGCCGCGTCTGATTTCCGTCTGCCCGCCGCTTTCAATGCCGGCCTCGACATCGACGGGCCGGAAGCGGCCGTTGTCCTCGGCCAGCATCACGACGGTGCGTTTACCGGTCTGGATGACCGCTTCGGTGGGGACTAGCAAGGCCTTCTCCGCCCGCATGTCCATGAACTGCATGGTCACAAACATGCCCGGCACCAGGCGCGAGCCCGGGTTGGCCAGCTCCAGCCGGGCCTTGAGCGTGCGCGTCGCCGCATTGACGTCCGGCAAGATGGCTTGCACCTTGCCATCGAAGACCGTGCCGGGCATGGCCGGACTGCGGGCTTGCAGCTTGGCACCCGGGCGCAGCAGCGCCGCCTGGCTCTCGGGCACCTCGGCGTTGGCCCAGACTGTGGACAGCCCATTGATGCGGAACAGGGTCATCCCCGCCGACACCGCCATGCCCTCACGTGCCACCAGTTCCACCACCACGCCACCCAATGGCGCCGTGACCGTGGTGTGGGCCTGCGTCTTGCCGCTGGCCTCCACCCGCTGGATCTGCTGCTCGCTCATGCCCGCCTGGCGCATGCGCTGGCGCGCGCCATCGACCAACGATCCCAAGTCGTTGCCCTGCATGCGCTTGAGCGCCAAAAACTCTTCTTGAGCGGCCACCCAATCCGGAACATACAGGTCCAGCACAGGCTGCCCATTGGTCACAGGGTCCAGCGTGGCGCGCACATGCAGACGCTCGACGTAGCCGGTCGCCCGGGCTTGCACGGTGGCCTGGTTGCGCTCGTTGAAAGCAATGTTGCCGACCGCGGAGACCTGAGGCGACAGCGTGCCCTCGGTGACGGCTGCGGTGCGCACCCCCAGGCTCTGCTGAATCCGCGGGCTGACGGTGACCTTGCTTTGGTCGGCATCGCTATCCGCATAGACCGGCACCAGCATCATGTCCATGAAAGGCGACTTGGCCGGCTTGTCGAACTTGTTGCCCGGCACCATCGGGTCGTGGTAGTAGAGGATCTTGCGGCCAGTGACCAAGTCGGTATCGCCCGCCTTGAGGCCTGCGCTGATGTGGCGGCGTGTGGCTTCTTCGCCTTCGGCGATGCTTTGGGGTCCGGCTGTGGGCGCTGTCGCTAGGGTCGACGCTGATCCACTCGGTGAGGTGGTGGCAGTCATGCTGCTGCCGTTTTTCATGCCCAGGGCGTACAGGCCATAGCCTGCGGCGCCCAGCACGCCGGCAGCGATCAGCCCGGCAGCGAGGTGTTTCTTGTTCATGGCAGTTTCCTGGCTTGAGCCGGCATGCTGTGTTCGGCGGGGACGAGGAAGTTGAGCTGGGCCCAGGCGCGCGCGGCTTCCATTTCCAGCGTCAGGGCCTGCGCACGGATGTCGATCTCATCGCGGCGCGCGGCCAGCACGCTGGCCAGGTCGCTCTTGCCGGTGCGGTAGCTGGTCAGTGCCGCCTCGGTGCGCTGACGCGCTGTCGGGATCAGCTCATTGCGGTACCGGGCGACCCGGTCCTTCCCGGTTTGCCAGTCGTTGAGCCAGCCGCGCACCTCGGCTTCATGGTTGCGCAGCGTGTCTTCGTAACGGGCCTTGGCTTCGTCGACCATGGCCAGCTTGGCGGCCAGTTCGCGGTCTTGGCGGTTCCTCTGATCCCATTGAAGGGGGATCGATACGCCGATCGAGACCATGTTGGCGTACGCCGGGCCACGCTGGGCGTAGCTGGCCTCGACGCTCCAGTCGGCTTGTTTGTTGGCTTGGGCCAGCCGGGCATCGGTTTGCGCGGCATCGACCTCTGCGCTCACGACCAGCAGCTCCGGGTGTTGCTTGAGGTGCTCGCTTGAAACTCCGCTCGGGAAAGGATGGCTCTGCCAAGGCGGCGAACCGGAAAGCGGTCGCTCCGCATCGGGAGCGCCCACCCAGCGGGCCAGCATCAGGCTGGCGTTGCGCGACTGGCGGTCGATCTGGCTGAGCCGGTCCTCCAGCTGAATCACGGCGCTGCGGGCAGCGAACACATCGGCCTGACTGCCCCGCGCGGTGCGAAAGGCGCTATCGGCAGACTGCATCTGCAGCCGGGATTCGTCGACCTGTTGCTGAACCAGCTCGCGCATGGCCTGGGTGTAATACCGGTCCAGCCAGGCCAGTGATGTGTCGCGTTGCAGTTTGGCCAGTGTCAACTGGCGCTGTGCCTGCACTCGTTGCGCGTCGCGTTCAAAGCGCTCCGAGCGCAACTGACGCTTTTCGGACCGGGTGATTTCCTGCATGACGCCGATGCGGCGCATGGTCATGAAGTCGCGCGTCAGGCTGCCGCGGTCCGAGCCATTGGCAGGCAGGTTGTCGATGCCGAATTTGAGCACCGGATCGGGGAGCTGGCCGGCCGCCACCGCCTGTTCGCGGGCAGAGGCGGTCAGCGCACCTTGGGCAGCCAATTGTTGGGACCGATCGACGGCAATGCGCTGCGCATCAATCAAGGACAAAGGGCCAGCGGCCCACGCCGCAGACGCCATGGCCACCATCAAGGCTGGCGCGGCAGTCCGATAAATCGGAAGGGGAATCAACATAAAACCTCCAGAGCACGAAGAACGACCTGTCGATGCACGGGCAATGCATCAGACAGGACCTAAGTGGTCTGAGAGGTCAGAGGCGGAAGCAGCAGTTCCGGATAGCTACAGGGGGCGCGGTGGTGCGCTGCAGATGAGGCGCCTGTAGCGGCGCTTCAGAAAACACGGGGATGGCCACATGCAAGCTGAAATTGGCTGGCAACGTGCCGATGGCCACCGGCGACGGCAACTCATACTTGTCGGCGGACTGCTGCCCAGCTTGGCAATGTGCATGGCACAGACTGGGCTGCCCGTCGTCCATTGTGAGCGGCATGGACTCCGCGCAGGGCATACCCGCTTCGGCCATCGCGGCCGCTTCAGCGATTTTTGCTTTGGAACCGGGACAGACGTAGCTCGCCACAGCCAACTGCATGAACAGCAGGCTGATCAGTGCAAAGAGCACGGTGATCAGGCGGTGGCGACGGTTTCGGGTCACGATTTAAGTTTACTGGAGGTGCAGAGCGGGTGAAAGTTCCATGCGAGCACAACGCGTGGTCTTGTTCGTGGCGACTTTTGGCACTCCTTCTCGGTTGCCCGTCAGTGCGGACGCGGAAACCGCAAGCAAAACTGCGTTTTCCCGGCTGTCGATGTGACCGATACGCTTCCACCGTGAGCCAGCATGATGGCTTTCGTGATGGCCAGACCAAGTCCTGCACCATCCGATGAAGGGTGCGCGCGCGACTTGTCAACCCGGTAGAACCGATCAAACAGCCGGGGCAGATCGGACGCATCAATGACGTCACCGGTGTTCGTCACGCACAGGCTGCAATCCTGCTCCGAAGAGCGGATGGTGAGTTCGATATCGGTGCGGGGGTGCGCATGGCGCAGCGCGTTGGACAGCAGGTTGCCGATGGCCCGCCGGATCATCAGGCGGTCGCCAGATACCGCGCCCGACCCCAGGACCCGCAGACGAATCTCTTTGTCCTCGGCAACCGCATCGTAGAAATCCAGCAGGCTGGCCACCTCGTCTTCCAGCGCGACCTTCTCTCGATTCGGGAGCTGAATGCCGTGATCGGTCTTCGCGAGAAACAGCATGTCTGACACCATGCGAGCCAGGCGCTGGAGCTCCTCGGCATTGGAGGCGAGGATGTCTCGGTAGGTGTCGGGATCGCGACGTTGCGAGAGGGACACCTGGGTCTGGGTCAATAAGTTGCTGATGGGTGTACGCAGTTCATGTGCGAGGTCGCTTGAGAACTCCATCAGCTTCGCAAAATCCAACTCCAGCCGCTCAAGCATCGTGTTGAGGCTGTTGGCCAGTTCCGCCATCTCTACCGGTACCGCCTCGATCGGCATCCGCTCGTCGAGCTTGTGGGCGGTCACCTTCAGTGCTCGATCCTTCATGATCCGCAGCGGCGCCAGACCGCCGCGAGCAGCCCACCAACCCAGCAAGCCACTGAGCAGGGTGGCGATCACCACGTATATCGCCAGCTGCTGGCGCAATACCTGCATGAAATGGTTGTGGTGTAGTGTGTCCAGGGCGAGCGTCAAGCGGATGCGCTTCCCTGAACTTCCAGCTCCGCCAGTCACCTGGGCTGCCGACAGCTCTGTGCTCATTCCGCGCAACTGTCGTTCGCCGTCGGCCCAATCCATGGGCTGACCTATGGCGCTTTGGGCGGCCAGTTCGGGTGGAAAAGAGATGCTGCTTGGTCCAAACAGTTGTTCATCGCCAAGCGTGATTGCGATAAACAAGCCATGGTGGCTGTCCAGCAGCTCATTGAGCTTGTCGGTCAGCTCGGCGGCATCTGGCGTCTCATCGACGATCTTCTGGATCAAATGCACCTTGTCCTGCAGGTAGTGACGGTCTAGATCGACGAAGTGCAGATGGGTGGACCACGCAACCAGCAGCCCCAGACCGAGTAGAACCGAGGCGGAAACCAGGGTGTGCAGAACGGTGAGACGGGCGGTGAGGGTCAAGCGCCGGATCATCAGGATGACTCCGGTACTTCCAGCACGTAACCCATGCCCCGCACCGTCTGCAGCAGACGGTATTCAAATCCGTCGTCCACCTTGGCACGCAGTCGGCGCATGGCCACCTCGATCACGTTGGTGTCGCTGTCGAAATTGACGTCCCACACCTGAGAGGCGATCAACGAGCGAGGCAGCACCTCACCCTTGCGGCGCATCAGCAACTCCAGCAAACCGAACTCCTTGGCGGTCAGGTCGATGCGCTTGCCCGCGCGGGTCACCCGGCGGCGCAGCAAGTCCAGCTCCAGATCGGCGACTTGCAAGGTGGTCGGCTCCATGCCAGAGCGCCCCCTACGCAGGATGGTGCGCACCCTCGCCAGAAGCTCGGAGAATGAGAACGGCTTGACCAGATAGTCATCCGCGCCCAGTTCCAGTCCCCTGACGCGGTCATCCACATGGTCTTTGGCCGTCAGGAACAACACCGGTATCTGGCGGCCTTGGTCGCGCAGACCCTTGAGGATCTCCCATCCGCTCATACCGGGCAGCATGACGTCCAGGATGACGAGGTCGTGGTCGCCCTCCAGGGCCTGGTGCAGTCCATCCACCCCATTGACGAGCCATTCAACGGCGTAACCGGCCTCGCGCAGCCCCAGACGGAGGTAGTCACCGGTCTTGGGTTCGTCTTCAACGATCAGAATTTTCACATGCACTCCTGGCCGGCATTTTCGCTGCGAGCGGCTGCCATGAACCGAGCCTGACAACTTTGTAATGTGCTCGAAAGGTTCGCGACGGGGGGGGCTTTGCAAACTGCATGCAGCTTGAAACGGCTGAACAGGAGCAAATAAGTGATTCATCGACGCAATTCCTTCCCAGCACTGCGGGCCATCGCTCTGAGTGTGTTGGTCATTCCTTTGGGGGTGTCTGCCCAGCTCGCTCCGGCACCCACCGAAAAGAACTGGCGTGAGGCCAACGACGCCGTTGGGCAATTCAAACGTGGCCATGCGGACATTCTCAAATGGGAAAAAGAAAACGCGCCCGCAGCGCAAAACCAGGTGGAGCCTGCCGCCAGTCTGAGCTTGATGTCGTCAGAAGAGGCTGTGCGCCAAGCCTGGCGGGCGCACCGTGAACTGATCAAGCCGATGAACCGGATCGGTGAAGCGAACGTGGACCTGCTTGCCAAGGGCCGATGGGTCGAACTGGATCCAACGCTTCAGCGCAGGGTAGACGATCTGGACGAACTGATGGAAGTCGCCGCGCAGGGTCGCAAGGCGTGGCTTCAAGCCGTCGCCGCCCGCCAGGTCCTCAAGCAACACCGTAGCGCTAAGGATGCCGCCGAGGCCGGTAACGAATTGGGTCGCCGGATGGTGAGCGTGGGCAACTGGAGCAAGCTCCAGCAGGCTCAGGTTCAGCTGGCGCAGTCTTCCGCTCAGATGAATGTGCGACGAGCACAGTACGCGGCCACACAGGCGGAGGCCGCCCTCATCAGGACACTGGGGCTCACGGGAATGCACACCGCTGTCGCCCTCCCAGACCAATTGCCAGACCTACCGGCCCAAGCCCTGTCGCTACAGTTTTTAGATGGGCGGGCCACGGCCATTGCGGCACAACTGCCGCGTGCAGAGGGCATGAAAAACGGGGCCAACGTCCGACAGGCGCGCCAGGCCTATCTGTCCAGCCACGTCTTGGCCGTGAGCGCACGTGAGGAAGTGCTGAAGGTGCGCGAGTTCATCACCGAGGAAACCATTCTTCATTACAACGGAATGCTCAAGAGCGTCTGGGACTTGTTGGGTGAGGTTTCCAGTCAGTCGCAAGCGGTGGCCAGTGCTATCGAAGCGCAACGCGACTTCTGGATCGCCGAGACCGACCTGCAGTGGGTCCTTCAAGGTGGAGCTCCTGACAGCTTTGTCTCTCTGGGCGGTGGCAGCGGTGAGCCCGCGTCCGCTGCCGGTCACTGAACGCAATGAAAGCACGGAAAGAAAATTAGCATGAGCCTCCTCAATTCACGTCGTCAATTCTTCGCAGGTGCTGCAGCTTCGGTGGCTGGGCTGGCGGTTGCGCGATCTGCCATGGCCGCCTTGCCCGAACCGGTCTACGCGACCTCTGTGGACACCGCGCCTCCGTTGATGCCGACCACAGGCCGACCCTACAACCCGGTGGTGACGCTCAATGGATGGACCTTGCCCTGGAAGATGAACAACGGTGTCAAGGAATTCCACCTGGTGGCCGAACCTGTGGTGCGCGAAGTCTCGCCTGGATTCAAGGTCAACATGTGGGGCTACAACGGCCAGAGCCCGGGCCCGACGATTGAAGTGGTCGAAGGCGACCGGGTGCGCATCTTCGTCACCAACAAGCTTCCCGAGCACACCACCATTCATTGGCATGGCCAGCGTCTGCCCAACGGCATGGACGGCGTGGGTGGTCTTAACCAGCCCGCCATCCCCGTGGGAAAAACCTTCGTTTATGAGTTCGAAGCGCGCCGTCCGGGCACCTTCATGTACCACCCCCACGCGGACGAAATGGTCCAGATGGCCATGGGCATGATGGGCATGTGGGTCACCCACCCCAAGGCCAAGCACCCGCACATCAGCGAGGTGGATCGAGACTTCTGCTTCCTTCTCAACGCCTTTGACGTCGAGCCCGGCAGCAAGACGCCCAAAACCGCCACGATGACCGACTTCAACATCTGGTGCATGAACAGTCGGGTGTTCCCGGCCATTGACACGCTCAACGTGCGTCTGAACGACCGTGTCCGGATTCGGGTGGGCAACCTGACCATGACCAACCACCCCATTCACCTACATGGGCACGAGTTTCTGGTGACGGGCACTGACGGTGGGCCGACGCCACCGAGCACACGCTGGTACGAGGTGACGACCGACGTGGCCGTGGGGCAGATGCGCCAGATTGAACTGATCGCCGATGAGGAGGGCGACTGGGCTATGCATTGCCACAAGAGCCACCACACCATGAACGCCATGGGCCACGACGTGCCAACCATGATCGGCGTGGACCACCGAGGGATGATCAACAAGATCCAGAAACTGGTGCCTGACTACATGCTGATGGGCGAGCGCGGCATGGCCGACATGGGCGAAATGCAAATGCCCATACCCGACAACACCGCCCCCATGATGACCGGCACAGGCCAGTTTGGGCCGCTGGAGATGGGTGGCATGTTCACGGTGTTCAAGGTGCGCAAGGATCAGAAGCCCGGCGACTATAAGGATCCGGGGCACTACAAGTTCCCCGAGGGCACCGTCGCGCGCGAATGGACAGGTGGCCCGTTGCCCGCTGTCAGGCCGAAGGCCAGTGCAGACACAGCGCCTGCCAGGGCGACGGCGGTCAAACCCAGTGGCGCGGCCATGAAGCACTGAGCAGAATTGTTATCTCCCCACCCCCTCAACTCCACCAGCCGATAGGAACCTTCATCATGCGTATCACCCAAACCCTGTTCGTGGCCGCTATTCTTGCTGCCTCCACCGCTTCATTCGCTCATGGCGATGAAAAGCACACCAAAGGGACTGCTCCCATGAAAATGGAGCAAAAGGAATGGGGTATTGGCGGCCTCTCGAATGCTGTCAAGCGCACCGTGGAGATCCGCATGACGGACAACATGCGCTTTACGCCCGACCTCGTTGAAGTCAAGCAAGGCGAAACGATCAAGTTTGTTCACGTCAACAACGGCAAGGTAATGCACGAATTCGTCTTGGGAACCAAGAAGGAGCTCGATGAGCATTCCGCGTTGATGAAGAAGTTTCCTGGTATGGAGCACGATGAACCCTACATGGCCCACGTGGCGGCAGGCAAGAAGGGGGAGATCATCTGGAACTTCAACAAGGTCGGTGAGTTTGACTTCGCCTGTTTGCTTCCTGGCCACTACGAGGCAGGCATGGTTGGCAAGATCAAGGTCGTTGCCAATTAGACCTTCACGACATCTCGATCAAGGAACGACATCATGAACACATACGCCCAAAATGTGGCGCAACTTCTTGCCGCTGCTGCGCTTTCACTGTCTTTGCCGTCGATGGCACAGATGACAATGGACCACAGCAAGATGGGCATGGATCAAGCCAGAACGGGTACGGCGGCTACACCAAGTCTGACTGACGGCGAAGTACGCAAGATCGACAAAGAAAACGGCAAGATCACGATCAAGCATGGCGAAATCAAGCACATGGACATGCCCCCCATGACCATGGTCTTCAACGCCAAGGACAAGGCCATGCTGGACAAGATTCAGGTGGGCCAGAAGATCCAGTTCATCGTTATTCAGGACGCCGGAAAGATGGTCGTCACGGACATTCAGCCCGGCAAATGAGCTGACGAGCGCACTCAAAGGCATCTCACGTGAAGGGCTCGGTTTCTAAGACCGGGTCCTGTGCTTTTTTGATCTCCAGTGTTCCTCGTATGCATTGGTAGCATCGGATGTCATCCTGGTCGACTTCTTCTGAGGGAAGTTGTTTTCGATCGTGAGGTGAGGCCCTCATCCATCACGAGTATTTCTATAGGCCCGATCACCAGGAGATACAAATGACAGCTACAACTCAGCCGCAAAAGGCCACGCTCTACCGCATGGTCATGGACAAGCACGTGTGCCCCTATGGATTGAAGGCAAAGGATCTTCTGCGCCGCAAAGGATTCAAGGTGGAAGACAACTGGCTGACCACCGAGGAGCAAACCGACAACTTCAAATCGGAGCATGGCGTGAAAACCACGCCACAAATCTTCATTGATGGAGTTCGGGTCGGCGGATACGACGACCTCCGCCGCCGCTTTGGTCTGACTGTCGCAGACCCGAAGGCCACGACCTATCGGCCTGTGCTCGCGCTCTTCTGCATGACGGCGCTGATGGCCCTCGCGGTGAGCTACGCCGTTTTCGACAATCCTTTCACAAGCCGAGCAGCGGAGTGGTTTGTTGCCTTCAGCATGGCTGCGCTGGCGCTGCTCAAGCTTCAGAACGTCGAGAGCTTCGCGACGATGTTCCTGAACTACGACTTGTTGGCCCGGCGGTGGGTACCCTACTCGTACATCTATCCGTTCGCCGAAGGTCTAGCAGGGGTCTTGATGATCGCGGGTGCCCTGAATTGGTTTTCGATCCCGGTGGCTCTATTCATCGGAACCGTGGGGGCCGTTTCCGTCGTCAAGGCTGTGTACATCGATCGCCGCGATTTGAAGTGCGCATGCGTTGGCGGCGCCAGCAATGTGCCGCTGGGCTTCGTATCACTCACCGAAAATCTTCTGATGATCGGCATGGGTGTCTGGATGGCCTTGTCAACGTCAAGCCACGCAGCAGCCCCGTGAGCTCTTACGCCTCCTGACTTTGTGCTGACCAAGATGTAATGGATTCGAAAGCTGCAGGTCATGGGTCCCTCGATACATTGAGCTCGTACGCTGTACCACATTGATTCAGTCGAACGATGTGATTTTTGTTCTCAAAGGAGATCTCCATGAATCGCAAGCTCAGCATCCTCATCCTCTCCATCGCCGCCATGGCGCCCGTTTTCGCAATGGACGCCGCCCAGTCCGAGGCCAAGCAAGTCATTTCGCTGCAGGGCGGCGAGAAGCTCTACGTTTTCAAGGACGGCCTGATGGCGAAGGAAGGCAAGTTCGGTGGCGTGGTTCACCTCAGCAAGGGTGAAGTTGTCCAGACGGCCGATGGGAAAAGCATCACCACGATGGGCAATGAAGTTGCGCGCCTGCATGTATTGCTGAACAAGGGCCACAGCAATTGAGGCAGGGCCAACTTAGCTAGAGCACCCAAGGCTTCGCTGCATTCGAACCAGGACTCCAAGACCTTCTCGTCATTGCTCGTGAGAGGGTCTTTTCTGTGGAGTATCTGCTCTTTGGGTGCTTTTCCTGGATCGCCGCGTTGCGTAACCAAAGTGCATCGCCGATCACCAGTGCCGCGGTGGTGTTGGGGGGGGGGCGGACGAAAACTTGGACTACCAGGAGGTAGTTCATGTGTTCCTACTGACGTGCCTCCGAAAAATCTGCACAGGTCAAAACTAGAGGTACTGTCGCTTTCCAAGGCCTCGAGAGGGGCAAGGAGAAGCGATGAAGAAGTCCCGATTCAGCGAAGAGCAGATCGCATATGCGCTGCGAATGTCCGACGGCGGTACGCCAGTGGTAGACGTGTGCCGCCAGATCGGCATCTCAGAGGCCACGTTCTGCACCTGGAAAAAGAAGTACGGGGAGCTGGGCGTGAGCGAGCTGCGCAAGCTCAGACAGCGTAGCCTGTGGATGCAGGAACGTTGCAAGGTCAGCGTGCACCGCTCGTGCCGACTGGCGCTGCTGCAGCGTTCGAGCTGGTACGCCAAGAGCGCGGCGCGCGATCAGAGCCTCCTGCGTCAGCGCATTCGAGACCTCGCGATGAGTAGGCCCCGGTTTGGCTATCGGCGTGTCCTGGTGATGCTCAAACGCGAGGGCTGGGAGGTGGGAGAAAAGCGCGTGTACCGGTTGTATCGCCTGGAAGGCCTGCAGTTGCGTATGAAGGTCAAGCGCCGCAAGCGCATCGCGTTGCCGCGCGGCAAACCGCAGCCTGCAACCGGGCCAAACCAGCACTGGAGCATGGACTTTGTGCACGACCAGACACAAGATGGACGACTACAACCACCACCGTCCACACGGCTCACTCGGCAACCTGACCTCGAGCGAGTTCGTCAACAGCAGGTCAGTTCAACCCCAGGAAGCGGTCAGACTCTAGTTGTTAACTGCCCGGTCTAAGGGGGCACGTCAGTACCCCGGAACATGGGCCGTCGAGAGAAACTGAGAGAGCAAACGGCCAGAACCGGAGGAGGAGCCGCCTGAGAATCTGCCCAGAGAGAAAGCGACTGTTGCGAAACCCGCATAAAACGGGGCTTTGCACCAGAAAAAAAGCCTCAGTGAAACTGAGGCTCCAGACTTGCTGGCGGAGAGGGTGGGATTCGAACCCACGGTACGTTGAAAACGTACACGGGATTTCGAGTCCCGCGCATTCGACCACTCTGCCACCTCTCCGTGTTCGAAGCCTTGGATTCTAGCAGGCTGCGGAGCGGGGTTTGCCTCAGGTGGTCCGGGCAGGCCGGGTGAGACAATGCGCCATCGCTTGTCCGCTGGTCCTTCATGCTCGTCGATACCCAACCCGCCACCTACCAGCATGTGCCCGCTTCGCCCGAAGTGCGCGACCACTGGGTCAATTCCCAACTCATCGGGGTCCTGATGGACAACATGGGGCCCTCGCTGCTGGCGGGGGTGCTCTCCCTGCCGGTGCTGGTCTACCTCATGGCCGGGCAGGCGAACACCATCGCGCTGGTGGTGTGGGCAAGCTTGACGCTCGCCATGCTTGTGATGCGCTACCGCCTGATCGGCATCTACCGGCTGCGCCACGACAGCCTGGAAGGCCCGCAGCGCATGAATTTCGTGGAGCGCTACCAGTGGTCCTGGACGGCCATGGCGCTGCTCTGGGGTGGCCCGGTATTGCTGAGCTACCAGCAGTCCTCCCAGGCAACCCAGTTCGTGTGTGGGCTGGTCGTGCTGGGTCACGGCCTGCTCACCCTGACGGCCTTCAGCGCCTACCTGCCGGTGTTCCGCCAGTACGCCAACGCCCTGATCTTCTCGGTGTTCGTCGGGTTGGCCTGGAACACCTTGTGGATGCTGCACAAGCCCGAAGTGGTGCAGATCGGCCTGGTGCTGATGGCGCTGCTGTTCGTCTTCTGGGGCTTGCTGATCATGGCGGGCCGGCGCCTGCACGAGGTGCACCGCTCCAGTTTCGAGCTGCAGTTCTCCAACCAGGAACTGATCGATTCGCTGACGCTGCAGACCCGCGCCTCGCTGCGGGCGGTGGCGACCAAGAACCGTTTCCTTGCCTCGGCCGCGCACGATCTGCGCCAGCCGGTGCACGCGCTCAGCCTGTACGCCGACTGGCTGGCCACCGAACCGGAGATGGCGCGCGACATTGCGCCGCGCATCCTGCAGTCCACGCGGGCGATCAATGAGCTGTTCGACTCCCTGTTCGACCTGACCCGCATTGACGCCGGCAACTACAAGGTGCGCCTGCAGCACGTGGACGTGAAAAAACTGTTTGCCGACCTGTCTCTGCAGTTCGAGCCGGTGGCGGTGGGCAAGTCGCTGCGCCTGCGCACGCACACCCGGCCCTGCACGATCTGGTCCGACCCGGTGGTGCTGCGCCGCATCCTGGGCAACCTGGTGTCCAACGCCTTGCGCCACACGCAGCACGGTGGCGTGCTGCTCGGGCTGCGCCACCGCGAGGACATGCTGGTGTTCGAGGTGTGGGACACGGGGGTGGGTATTGCCCGCGAGCACCAGCAGGCGATCTTCCAGGAGTTTTTCCGGGTGTCGCAGCACCAGGGCACCGAGGACAGCCTGGGCCTGGGTCTGACAATCGTCTCGAAGCTGACGTCCCTGATGGGCTACCAGCTGGCCCTGAACTCGGTGGCCAACCGGGGCAGCGTGTTCCGCGTGATGCTGCCCGACTTCACCCAGCGCGAGCCGCTGGAGGCGCATCCGACGGCCTCGGGCGCCAACTCCGGTTTTTGAGGGGGTGCCTGGCCGCCCGGTTGGGGGCGGGCCAGCAGGGTGATCAGAGGTCGAGCAGGCCGGCGGTGCGGGCCAGGTGGCTCGCCTGCGAACGGCTCTTCACGTTGAGTCGGCGGAACAGCCGCCACAGGTGCACCTTGACAGTGTGTTCGCTGATCTGCAGCTGTTCGGCGATGTCGCGGTTGCTCAGGCCCCGGTCGAGCATGACCAGCAGCTGCTTCTGGCGCTTGGAGAGCTTGTCGGGGATGGTGGGCGCGTTTTCGTCTTCCACCTCGTCGGCCAGGAACTCGCGCAGCACCTTGGCGATCTGCGCGGCACCAGCGGACTTTTCCACATAGGCATCGGCACCGGCTTCCCGGGCCAGGTCTTCGTAGTCGGAGGAGGGCGAGGCCGAGAGCACGATCAGCGAGGTGTCTGGCAGCATCTGTCGCACCTCGCGCACGCCCGAGACGCCGTTGGTGTCGGGCAGCTTCAGGTCCAGGCAGACCAGCTCGGGCTCGCCATGCTCGGCGATGGCCTTGCTCACGGCCGCCAGACGTTCAAGTTCAACGACCTGCGTGGAAGCACGCAGGCGTCGCAACAGCATGACGACGGCTTCGCGCATCAGCGGGTGGTCGTCGATAACAAAAATACTCATGTCTGGCGGGCCGGTAATAACGGAGGTCGAGTTGACAGCATATCGAGAATGCACGTGTTTGGCGATAGCCAATAACGGGCCAATGCAGTCGTTCTTTTTACTTTTGGAACCCTACACCCGGGGGTATTTGAGCCGAGGGGCTCAACGCCGCTGGGGGATCGAGGTCGGAAGAACACGTTCTCGGGGTGCACTGCAAGCCCCGATTGTGTATCAAAGCTTGAGCAGGGGTGACACAGGGCGGACACTTATGCCTTGTCGGGGCCGAAATGGGCCAGGGCCTGGGCCAGTGCCGCAGGGTCGGCCTGGGTGATCAGTTGCGCCTGCAACCCGTCGAGGGCCTGGCTGCCTTGCTGCTGAAGGCGCGCAATGGCGCCGGCGGCTTCCTTGCCCGAAGCGAATCCCGTGCTCTGCAGCAGCAGCTGCCCGCCGGCGTCGACCAGCTTGAAATAGAACAGGCCATCGCTTTCGCGGTACTGCTTGAACGCCGGCGCGGCCGCCTTGGCGGCTTTGGTGGCGGTGGCCGACACCGCGCTGTCGAGCCGGCGCAGGCCGACGGCCTCGCGCAGCCGGGCGGTGAAGGGCGTGGCGATGGCGCGGGCCTTGTCGGCGCCGGCCTTGAGGGTTTTTTCGATGCGCGCCGGGTCCTGGATGAGCCGGTCGTAGACCTCGCGCAGCGGCGCGATCTCGCGATCCAGGCGTTCGAACAGGGTCTGCTTGGCGTCACCCCAGGCGATGCCCTCGGCGAACGCCTGGGCCAGCGCGGTGGTTTCGTCGGCCGAGGCGAAGGCCTGGTAGAGCTGGAACAGCGCTGAGCCTTCGGTGGGCTTGGGTTCGCCGGGCGCGCGCGAGTCGGTCACGATGCCCATGATGAGCTTGCGCAGCTGTTCGCGCGGCACGAACAGCGGAATCGTGTTGTCGTAGCTCTTGCTCATCTTGCGGCCGTCCAGGCCGGGCAGCAGGGCCACATGGTCCTCGGTCACCGCTTCGGGCAGCGTGAAGTGCTCGCCATAGAGGTGGTTGAAGCTGGACGCCATGTCGCGCGCCATCTCGATGTGCTGGATCTGGTCGCGGCCCACCGGCACCTGGTGCGCGTTGAACATCAGGATGTCGGCAGCCATCAGCACCGGGTACATGAAGAGGCCGGCGGTCACGCCCGCGTCCGGGTCCTCCCCGGCGGCGTTGTTCTTGTCGACCGAGGCCTTGTAGGCATGGGCGCGGTTGAGGATGCCCTTGCCGGTCACGCAGGTGAGCAGCCAGGTGAGTTCGGGGATCTCGGGGATATCGGACTGGCGGTAGAAGGTCACCTTCTCCGGGTCGAGCCCGCAGGCCAGCCAGGTGGCGGCGATTTCCAGCGTGGAGCGCTGCACGCGAGCGGGCTCACCCACCTTGATGAGCGCGTGGTAGTCGGCCAGGAAGTAGAAGCTCTCCACCTCGGCCAGGCGGCTGGCGCGCACGGTCGGGCGGATGGCGCCGACGTAGTTGCCCAGGTGGGGGGTGCCGGAGGTGGTGATGCCGGTGAGGACGCGGTGGGTTTTCATGGCGGGATCAGAACAGCAGCATGCGAAGGGGGGAAAGCAGCACCTGGATGGCGCTCTGCGTGATTGACATCAGGGGGAGCAGCCAGAAGGTGCCGACCACGCCGGTGATGACCAGGGCCATCACGATGAAGAAGCCCCAGGGTTCGACGCGGGAGACGAGGGCGGCCTGTTTCCAGGGCAGCAGGCCGACGAGGATGCGGCCGCCGTCCAGCGGCGGCAGCGGGAACAGGTTGAAGGCGTACATGACGAGGTTGACCTTCAGCCCGGCCTCGCACATCTTGAGGAAGAAGGGCTCTTCCACGCCGGTGGCCACCAGCACATAGAACAGCACGATCCAGGCGATGGCCTGGATCAGGTTGGCGCCCGGGCCGGCCAGAGCGACCCAGATCATGTCGCGCTTGGGGTTGCGCAGGCGACCGAAATTCACCGGCACGGGCTTGGCATAACCAAACAGGAAGGCGCCGGAGGTGGCGAAGTACAGCAGCAGCGGCATGGCGATGGTGCCGATCGGGTCGATGTGGCTCAGCGGGTTGAGCGTGATGCGCCCCATCATCTCCGCGGTGTTGTCGCCATAGTGCCGGGCCACGTAACCGTGCGCCGCCTCGTGCAGGGTGATGGCGAACAGCACCGGGATGGCGTAGAGAGCGACGGTTTGAACGATCTGGGCGAAATCCATGGTGGGGCGCGGCGGGCAAACCGGTATTGTCCCAGACTGGGCGGGCCGCCCGGTGGGACGGCTCAGAGGCCGAGGCGGGCCAGGGCGCCCTGGCCGGTGCGCACCACCTCGGGTTCGCCGCCGGTGCCCATGGGCGTGAGATCGACCACCGTGGTGGGGGCCAGCGCGCAGGCGCCCGCGTCGATCACGCCGGCCAGATCGTGTTCGAGCCGGTCGCGGATGTCCTGCGCGTCGTTGAGCGGGTCGGTTTCGTCGGGCAGGATCAGCGTGGTGGCCAGCAGTGGGGCGTTGTGCAGGTCCAGCAGGGCCTGCAGGGTCTTGTGCTCGGGCACACGCAGGCCGATGGTCTTGCGCGAGGGGTGGCTCACGCGGCGCGGCACCTCCTTGCTGGCTTCGAGGATGAAGGTGTAGGGGCCGGGCGTGGCGAGCTTGAGCAGGCGGTACTGCCGGTTGTCCACCTTGGCGTAGCTCGCGAGCTCGCTCAGGTCGCGGCAGAGCAGAGTGAGGTGGTGCTTGTCGTCCACCTGCCGGATGCGGCGCAGCCGGTCGGCTGCGGCCTTGTCGTCGAGGTGGCAGACCAGGGCGTAGCTCGAATCGGTGGGCACCGCGAGCACGCCGCCGCGTTCGAGCAATTGCACCGCCTGCTTGAGCAGGCGCGGCTGCGGGTTTTCGGGGTGGACTTCGAAGTACTGGGACATGCCGACATTGTGACCCGCTCGGCGCGATCGACGCACACCAGGGGAGACAGTAGAAATTGCCGCAAAGGCGGTGTGCGGCGCGGCCTGCGCCCTTGGCCGTCCTCTGTCGTGGCGGCGGGCGCGCCAATTGCCCTGGGACTGCATGGCGGCCACCACCACCACCACCAACTCCTCCAACCTGCTGCAGCGGTACAAGGCCAAGCGCGATTTCGCGCGCACACCGGAGCCACAGGGCGAGGTCGGCCGCGCCGCCAAGGCCCTGGGCTTCGTGGTCCAGAAACATTGGGCGAGCCGGCTGCACTACGACTTCCGCATCGAACTGGATGGCGTGATGAAGAGCTGGGCCGTGCCCAAGGGCCCCAGCCTGGACCCCATGGACAAGCGCATGGCGGTGGAGGTGGAAGACCACCCCCTGGCCTACGCCGCCTTCGAAGGCACGATTCCGCCCAGGCAGTACGGGGCGGGCAAGGTCATCATCTGGGACAAGGGGGTGTGGGCGCCCGAGGGCGACCCCCACGCCGGGCTGCGCAGCGGCAACCTGAAGTTCGAGTTGCTGGGCCACAAGCTGCGCGGGCGCTGGGCCCTGGTGCGCATGAAGACGCGCGACGAGAAAAAGCCCGCCTGGCTGCTGATCAAGGAGCGCGACGCCTTTGCCCGGCCTGCGGACGAGTTCAGCGTGGTCGACGCCGCGCCGGACAGCGTGGCCTCGCAAGGCCTGCCATCGAAGGACGCCGCCGACTGGCCGCCCGAAGCCGTGCCAGCCGCGCTGCCGGCCACCCTGTCGCCGCAGCTCGCCACGCGCTCGGAAAGCCCACCCGCCGCCGAGGCGGACTGGCTTTACGAAATCAAGTTCGATGGGTACCGCATGCTGGCGCGCATCGACGGCACCGAGGTGAAGCTGTTCACCCGCAACGGCCACGACTGGACGCACCGCCTGCGGCCGCTGCAACAGGCGCTGAAGGACAGACACCTGCCGCCGGGCTGGTACGACGGCGAGATCGTCGTGTTCGGCGACAGTGGCCTGCCCGACTTCGGCGCGCTGCAGCAATCGTTGGAGAACGAGCGCACCTCGGCTGTGGTGTTCTACCTGTTCGACCTGCCCTACGTGGGCGGCCACGATCTGCGGGCCGCGCCGCTGGTGGCGCGCCGCGCGGTGCTGGAGCGCCTGCTGCGCGACCACCCCGGCGGTGATGCGGTGCGCTTCAGCGCGGTGTTCGAGGAGTCCGCCGCCAGCGTGTTGACGTCGGCTTGCCGGCTCGGCCTGGAGGGCGTGATCGCCAAGCGCAAGGATGCCCTTTACCGAACCACGCGCGGTACCGACTGGCTCAAGCTCAAGTGCGGGCAGCGCCAGGAGTTCGTGATCGGCGGTTTCACCGAGGGCAAGGGCTCGCGCACCGGCTTTGGCGCCCTGCTGCTGGGTCTGCACGAAGCGGACGGCTCGCTGCGGCATGTGGGCAACGTGGGCACCGGCTTCGACACGGGCACCCTGTCCAGCCTGCACCGCAAGCTCAAAGCCCTGGAGCGGCGGACCAGCCCGTTCGCCCAGGCGACCCTGGCGGGCAAGCCGCACTGGGTCACGCCTTCATTGGTGGCCGAGGTGGCCTTCTCGGACTGGACACACGCGGGCCACATCCGCCATGCGGTGTTCGTGGGACTGCGCGAAGACAAGGCCGCAACCGCGGTGGAACGGGAGGTGGAAGTGCCCAAGCCGAACGACTCGCCCGCGCCGGTGCGAAAACCGGGCAACCCGCCCGTGCCGGCGCAGAAGCCGCCCGCGCCTTCATCGGTGCGCGTGACCCACCCCGAGCGCGTGATCGACGCGAGCACCGGCGTGTCCAAGCTCGATCTGGTCACGTTCTACGCCGCCGTGGGGCCGTTGATGATTGAGCACCTGCGGCAGCGGCCGGTGGCCCTGATGCGCGCGCCTTCGGGCATCGAGGGCGAGCTGTTCTTCCAGAAGCATGTGCCGCCGTCGATGAAGATGGCCGGCGTGGTGCAGCTCGATCCCGCGCTGGACCCGGGCCACGACCCCTGGGTGGCGGTGGCCACGCGGCGCGGGCTGCTCTCGGCGGCGCAATGGAACGTGGTCGAGTTCCACACCCAGAACGCGTTCGCGCGCACGTTCGAGAAGCCCAACCGCATCGTGTTCGACCTCGACCCCGGGGAAGGCGTGGCCTGGGCGCAGGTGCAGGAGGCGGCGCAGCTCACGCATTCGCTGCTGGACCACCTGGGCCTGGTGAGCTTTCTCAAGACCAGCGGTGGCAAGGGCCTGCACGTGGTCGTGCCGGTGCGCCAGCAGCACGGGTGGGACACCGTGAAGGGGTTCGCGCAGGCCGTGGTGCGGCACATGAGCGAGACCATCCCGCAGCGCTTCGTGGCCAAGAGCGGGCCGAAGAACCGGGTCGGCAAGGTCTTCGTCGACTACCTGCGCAACGGGCGCGGGGCGACCACCGTCAGTGCCTGGTCGGCGCGCGCGCGTGCGGGCATGGGTGTGTCGGTGCCGCTGGACTGGAGCGAGCTGCCGGCCTTGCGCGGCAGCGACCACTGGCACGTGCGCAACATCGCCGAGCGCCTGCCCATCGGCAACCGGCCCTGGAACGGCTATGCGCGGTCCGCGCGCTCGCTCACGCCGGCCATGAAGCTGCTGGGGTACCAGCCATGAGCCCGCGCGTGATCTGGAAAGGCGCGATCAGCTTCGGTCTGGTGCATGTGCCGGTGGCGCTGTACCCGGCCTCGCAGGACAGCGGCATCGACTTCGATTGGCTGGACCGGCGCTCCATGGACCCGGTGGGCTACCAGCGCATCAACAAGCGCACGGGCAAGCCGATCAAGGGCGACGACATTGTCAAGGGTGTCCAGCAGGACGATGGCGAGTACGTGATCGTGAGCGACGAGCAGATCAAGGCCGCGTACCCGGTGTCCACGCAGACCATCGAGATCGAGTCCTTCGTGCAGGCGGCCGAGATCCCGTTCCTGCTGCTGGAGAAGCCGTACTACCTGGAGCCCATCGGCAAGGGTGAGAAGGTCTATGCCCTGTTGCGCGAGGCCATGGCGCAGGCTGGCGTGATCGGCATCGCGCGCGTGGTGATGCACACCAAGGAACACCTGGCCGCGCTGATTCCCATGGGGCCTGCGCTGGTGCTCAACACCATCCGTTGGGCCAGCGAGATCCGGCCGGTGGAGGACCTGAAACTCCCGGCGGCCGGCAAGTCGGCCGCGGGCGTGAAGGCGGCCGAGCTCAAGATGGCCACGCAGCTCATCAGCGACATGACCGGTCCCTGGGACCCGGAGGCCTATGAGAACCGGTTCGTCAGCGCGGTGCAGGCCCTGGTGCGGCAGAAGGTGAAGGCCGGCGACACCAAGACCGTGACGCCGCTGGAGGACGCGACCGAAGCGGCGGCACCGTCGAACGTGGTCGATCTCACCGAGCTGCTCGCGCGCAGCCTGGCCGGTCGCAAGGGCGGCACCCCGAAAGCCGCCGCGGCGAAGAAAACCGCCCCGGCGCGTCGGCGGGCGTGAATCACTCGGGTGGGTGGGCGTCGGCTGGCAGGCGCCGGTCGCGCGCGGTGAGCCAGCTCGCGGTCGCGCCGCACAGCACGATCAGCGCGATGCCGATCAACTCCCACCGGCCTGGCACGTGGCCGAACACCAGCCAGCCGCAGAACATGGCGAAGCCGATCTGGCCGTAGAGGTAGGGCGTGAGCGTGGAGGCCGGCGTGCGCTGGAACGCCAGGATCAGCAGGAAGTGGCCGACCGTGCCCATGAGCCCGATCAGGCACAGGATGGCGAAGGTGGCCATGTCAGGAATCGTCTGCCAGACCACCGGCAGCATCAGGCTGGAGACCAGCGCACCGACCCAGCCAGTGTAGAAGTGCATGGTCATCGGGTCTTCGGTGCGCGCCATCTTGCTGGTGAGGATCTGGAACCAGGCGTAGGTGAACACCATCACCAGCGGCAGCAGGCTGGCCCAGCCGATCACGTCGCCACCGGGCTGCACCACCAGCAGCGCGCCGGCAAAGCCGCCCACCACCAGCAGCCAGCGCAACGGCGGCACGCGCTCGCGCAGGAACAGGGCCGCCAGCAGCGTGACCACCAGCGGCGTGATCATCACGATGGCGGTGAATTCGCCCACCGGCATGTACTGCAGAGCGACGAAGGACAGGGCACTCACCGTCAGCAGCAGCGCGCCGCGCAGCAGCTGGAAGCGCGGGTGCTCGGTGCGCACCAGGCCGCGGCCGCGCACCGGCAGCATGACGGCAGTGACGAGCACCGCATGGAACACGTAGCGGAACCACACGGCCATCAGCACCGGCACGAAGGCGCCGACGTACTTCACCGAGGTGTCGAGCACCGCGAAGCAGGCCGTGGCCAGGATCAGGAAACCGATGCCCAGTGCGGCCTGCGCGGGCGTGTGGCGCGGGGGCTGCGCCATCACTGCAGGATGCGCGACTGCAGCAAGGCCCACACGGGCGTGACACTGCCCGGCAGGTCGGGCAACTGGCCCAGGTCGGTGTGGCTTTCCTCGGGGCTGTGGAAGTCGCTGCCGCGCGACGCGGCCAGGCCGAACTCCTGGCAGAACCCGGCGTACTTCACGTAGTCGGCCTGCCCGTGCGCGCCGGTCATCACTTCCACGCCCTGGCCGCCATGGGACTTGAATTCGGTGAACAGCGCGAACTCTTCGTTGGGCGTGAGCTTGTAGCGCCCCGGGTGAGCGATCACCGCGACCCCACCGGACTGCGTGATCCAGCCCACCGCGTCACCCAGCGCCGCCCAGCGGTGCGGCACGTAGCCGGGCTTGCCTTCGGTGATGTACTTTCGGAACACCTCGTTGGTCTCCTTGCACACGCCGATCTCCACCAGATAGCGCGCGAAATGCGAGCGCGAGATCAGTTCCGGGTTGCCCACGTACTTCAAGGCGCCTTCGTACACGCCCTTGATGCCCACGCGGGCCAGGTCGTCGCTCATTTCGCGCGCGCGCTGTTCGCGCCCGCCGCGCGTGGCGCGCAGGCCGGCCAGCAGGGCGGGGTGATGGTGGTCCATGCCCAGGCCGACGATGTGCACGGTGATGCCGGCGAAAGTGACCGAGATCTCCGTGCCCGTGAGGTAGGGCAGGCCGGCCTCGCGCGCCGCGGCGATGGCGCGGTCCTGGCCGCTCAGTTCGTCGTGGTCGGTCAGCGCCCACAGCTCGACGCCGTTGGCCTTGGCGCGCTGGGCGAGCACCTCGGGCGTGAGGGTGCCGTCCGAGATCACGGAGTGGCAGTGCAGGTCGGCGTTGAGCAAAGGGTTCACCCGTTCATTTTAGGTGGGGGTGCCATGGCCGTGTGCGCCCAGGGGTTCAGCCCGTGTTCCGCAGGCCGGCGGCGATGCCGTTGATCGAGATGTGGATGCCCCGGCGCACGCGTTCGTCGCGGTCGGCCTGGTTCTCACCCGCCCGGTAGCGGCGCACCAGCTCCACTTGCAGGTGGTGCAGCGGGTCGATGTAGGGGAAGCGGTGGCGCATGGAGCGCTGCAGCGCGGCGTTGTTCACCAGCCGCTGCTTCTCGCCGGTGATGAGCGCCAGCGCGTCGGCCGTGCGCTGCCATTCGGCCTCGATGGCCTTGAACACCTGGTTGCGCAGGCGCTTGTCGGGCATCAGCTCGGCGTAGCGCGAGGCCAGGGCGAGGTCGCTCTTGGCCAGCACCATGTCCATGTTGGAGAGCAGGGTGCTGAAGAAGGGCCACTGCTTGACCATCTTCTGCAGCAGCGCCTTCTGCGCGGCCACGCCCTTGGGGCCGTCCTGGTGCAGGAAGGCGTGCACGGCCGAGCCGAAGCCGTACCAGCCCGGCAGGGTGAGGCGGCACTGGCCCCAGCTGAAGCCCCAGGGGATCGCGCGCAGGTCCTCGATCTTCTGCGTGGCCTTGCGCGAGGCCGGGCGCGAGCCGATGTTGAGCTCGGCAATCTCGCGGATTGGGGTGGCGGCGAAGAAGTACTCGGCGAAGCGCGGGGTGTCGTAGACCAGCGCGCGGTAGGCCGCCATGCTCTGGCGCGAGAGTTCGTCCGCTGCGGCGAGGAAAGCGGCGGGCGCGTTGCGCGTGGGCTTGAGCAGCGTGGCTTCCAGCGTGGCGGCCACCAGGGTTTCGAGGTTGCGCCGGCCGATCTCGGGGTTGGCGTACTTGGAGCCGATCACCTCGCCCTGTTCGGTCAGGCGGATCTGCCCGCGCACCGTGCCCGGGGGCTGCGCCAGGATGGCCTGGTAGCTCGGGCCGCCGCCCCGACCCACCGTGCCGCCGCGGCCGTGGAACATGCGAAGCTGGATCGGTTTTTCGCTGCCCTTGTTGAGGGTGTCGAACAGCTCGACCAGGGCGATCTCGGCGCGGTACAGCTCCCAGTTGCTGGTGAAGATGCCGCCATCCTTGTTGCTGTCGGAGTAGCCGAGCATGATGTCCTGCTCGCTGTAGCCGTCGCCCGCGCCGCGTTGCACCATGGCGCGCACGCCGGGCAGGGCGAGGTATTCGCCCATGATGGGCGCGGCATTGCGCAGGTCTTCGATGGTCTCGAACAGCGGCACCACGATCAGGTCGCACACCGCGTCGTCGGCCAGCGTGCCGCGCATCAGGCCGGCTTCCTTCTGCAACAGCAGCACTTCCAGCAGGTCGCTTACTGTTTCGGTGTGGCTGATGATGGCGTGGCGGATGGCCTGTGCGCCGAAGCGCTCGCGCCCGCTGCGTGCGGTGTCGAAGATCGCCAGCTCGCCCAGGGTGTGGGCCGAGTAGGCGACGCCGGGCACGCGCAACGGGCGCGCGTCGTTCAGCTGGCGCAGCAAGACGGCGCGTTTGCCTGCTTCGTCGAGCTTCGAGTAATGGGGCTCGATGCGCGCGGCCGCGAGCAACTCGGCCACCACTTCTTCGTGCTTGTCCGAGCTTTGCCGCAGGTCCACGGTGGCGAGGTGAAAGCCGAACACCTGCACCGCGCGAATCAGCGGCAACAGGCGCGCGCGCGCCAGGGCTTCGCCGTGGTGGGCCTTGAGCGAGGCCTCGATGGTGCGCAGGTCGTCCAGCAGCTCGGCGGCGCTGGCGTAAGGGTCTTGCGGTGCGATGGCATGGCGGGCCGCCTCGCCGCCGGTGAGCCGTCCGAGCGTGGCGGCCAGGCGCGCGTACATGCCGGTGAGCGCGCGGCGGTAGGGCTCGTCCTGGCGGTGGGCGTTGGTGTCGGGCGAGCGCTCGGCCAGGGCCTGCATGGCCGGGCTCACGCTGTTGAGCATGGCCGAGACCGACAGCTCCGCGCCCAGGTGGTGCAGCTGCGTGAGGTGGTGGCGCAGCACCATGTCGGCCTGGCTGTGCAGCGCGAGTTCCAGGGTCTGCGCGGTCACGTTGGGGTTGCCGTCGCGGTCGCCGCCGATCCACTGGCCCATGCGCAGGAAGGGCGCGATGGGCGGTGCGGCGTTGCCGCTGTCGCCCAGGCCTTCTTCCAGTTCGCGGTAGAGACGGGGGATCTGCGTGAGGAAGGTCGCTTCGTAATAGCTCAGCGAGTTTTCGATCTCGTCGGCCACGGTGAGCTTGGTGAAGCGCAGCAGCCGCGTCTGCCAGAGCTGTGTGACGCGGGCGCGGATCTGCGCCTCGATGTCGGCGCGTTCGCGCGGCAGGCGCTGCGGTTCGTCGCGCTCGCCGAGCAGGCGGGCGATGGCGCGTTCGGCGTCCAGGATGCTCTTGCGCTGCACTTCGGTGGGGTGGGCGGTGAGCACGGGCGAGATGTGGGCGCTGGCCAGCGTCTGCACCACCTCGGCGGGCGCGATGCCGGCCTTGTGCAGGCGCTGCAGCGTGCGCGCGAGGCTGCCTTCCTGCAGGTTGCCGGCGCGCTCGTGCACCGCGCGGCGGCGGATGTGGTGGCGGTCTTCAGCCAGGTTGGCCAGGTGGCTGAAATAGGTGAAGGCGCGGATCACGCTCACGGCCTGGTCGCCGGTCAGGCCCTTGAGCAGCTTCTTCAGCGCCTTGTCGGCCGACTGGTCCGCATGTCGGCGGAATGCCACCGAAAGCTGGCGGATCTGCTCGATCAGATCGAACGCGGCCTGGCCCTCCTGCTCGCGGATCACGTCGCCCAGGATGCGGCCGAGCAGCCGGATGTCGTCGATGAGCGGCTGGTCCTTGTCGGCCCGTCCGGCGCCCTGGTTGGTGGTGGTTGGGTGGGCGGGGCGGGCGGGCTTTCGCGTCATGGTGGGTGGTGGGTTGGGGTGGACGGGCGCTCGACGGAACAGGGCATGCTAGCATCCAAAATCACCGCTTCCGTTACCAGCCGGGTACCAAAATCGCCCGCGACGTCCGGCCTTCCCGGACCCTTCTTCCCGACCCATGTCCCCATCCTCTTCCGCCGCTCTGGCCATCACCATCGCCACCCGTGAAAGCCGCCTCGCCCTGTGGCAGGCCGAACACGTCAAGGCCTTGCTCGAAGGCCTGGGCCACCGCGTCACGCTGCTGGGCATGACCACCCTGGGCGACCAGATCCTGGACCGCAGCCTGTCCAAGGTGGGCGGCAAGGGCTTGTTCGTGAAGGAACTCGAACTCGCGCTGGAAGACGGCCGCGCCGACATCGCCGTGCACTCGCTGAAGGATGTGCCCATGGAACTGCCGCCCGGCTTCGCGCTGGCCTGCGTGATGGAGCGCGAAGACCCGCGCGATGCCTGGGTCTCGCCGCACTGCGCCGGGCTGGCCGATCTGCCGGCCAACGGCGTGGTGGGCACCTCCAGCCTGCGCCGCCTGGTGCTGCTGCGCGCGGCGCTGGACCAGCTGGGTCGGGACGATGTGCGCATCGAACCCTTGCGCGGCAACCTCGACACGCGCCTGCGCAAGCTGGACGAAGGCCGGTACCACGCCATCGTGCTGGCCGCTGCCGGCCTCAAGCGCCTGGGGCTGGCGGCGCGCATCCGCCACATTTTCGACCCGATCGATTCCTTGCCGGCCGCCGGGCAGGGCGCCTTGGGCATCGAGGTGCGGGCCGATCGCGCCGACCTGATCGCCGCGCTGGCGCCGCTGGTGCACCAGCCCACCTGGCTGCGCGTGGCCGCCGAACGCACGGTCTCGCGCGCCATGGGTGGCAGCTGTTCCATGCCGCTGGCCGCCTACGCCGACTGGGGCCGCGAAGGCACACTGCGGCTCGACGCGGCCTGGGGCGATCCCGAGGGCCGGGCGCCCCTGGTGCGTGTCGGCAACCAAGCGGCCGTGACCACACTGAACGAGGCCGAGGCGCTGGGTCAGCAGGTGGCCCAGGCGCTGCGTGCGGCCGGTGCCGCCCCACCGGCCGCGGAGACCTGAGGCCTTGGTGGACACCGCCGCCCACCCGCCTGGCACCCGGCGCCGGCTGGAACGGCTCATCGTCACGCGGCCGGCGCCCGAGGCCCACGCCTGGGTGGATGCCCTGCGCGCCGAAGGCTGGCCGGCCCAGGCCCTGCCCCTGATTGAAATTGCGCCACCCGCCGCCGAGGCCGACCAGGCCACGCTGCGCCACTGGCGCGCGCACTGGACGCAGGCCGATGCCATCCTGTTCGTGAGCGGCGCGGCGGTGAGCCATTTCTTCGAGGGCGGGGTCGCACCCGCCAGCCAGCCGCCGCACACCCGCTTCTGGGCCCCGGGACCGGGCACGGCGCGCCTGCTCGAGCAGGCCCTCAAGCCGCTGGGCCTGGGTGCGGCCCACATCGATGCACCGCCTCCCGACGCCGCGCAGTTCGACTCCGAGCATTTGTGGCCAGTGGTCTCGTCCCAGGTCGGCCCGGGGCGGCAGGTGCTCATCGTGCGCGGCACCTCGGCCCAGGGCACCTCGGAGGCCGGGGTGGCCGGCACTGGCCGCGACTGGCTGATCCGCCAATGCACCGCCGCCGGTGCGCAGGTGCAGGGGTGTGTGGCTTATGCGCGACGCGCGCCCGTGCTCTCCGCCACCGACCGCGCCGTGATCGAGGCGGCAGCCACGGCACACGGCGTGTGGCTGTTCAGCAGCTCCGAAGCCCTGCTGCCACTGCAACAACTGCAGCCAGCCCCAGTGTGGGCGCCGGCGAGCGCGCTGGTCACGCACCCGCGCATCGCCGCTGCGGCCGCTCAGGCAGGGTTCGGCCAGATCTGTCAGACCCGTCCTGCATTGGCCGATGTGGTGCGCGCTCTAGAATCGGGCTGGACCCGACCATGAGCGCCGACACACCCGACCCCACTCCCCCCGTTGCCGCGCCGGCGCCCGCCGCCGTTGCGCCTCCCCCGGTGTCCGTGGCCGCTGCGCGGCGTTCGGGCCAGGTCTTTCAGTGGCTGGCCCTGCTGATCGCCGCGCTGGCGCTGGTGATGACGGGCCTGCTCTGGCAGAAGCTCGGCTTCACCCAGCAGGAGCTGGCCCGCCGAAGCCAGGACACCATCGCGCAGGCCGTGGAGGCGCGCACGCTGGCGGCCCAGGCCGAAGCCCTCACGCAGGAACTGCAGGCCCGCCTGGCCGTGGCCGAGGTGCGGCTGTCGGAAGTGACCCTGCAGCGCAGCCAGCTCGAAGAGCTCATGCTCTCGCTCTCCCGCTCGCGCGACGACAACCTGGTGCAGGACCTGGAATCCGCGCTGCGCCTGGCACAGCAACAGGCCCAGCTCACCGGCACCGCCCAACCGCTCATCTCGGCCTTGCAGGCCGCCGACCAGCGCATCGCGCGCGCCGCGCAGCCGCGCCTGAACCCGGTGCAACGCGCCATCGGTCGCGACATCCAGCGCATCCAGGGCGCGTCCCTGGCCGACATCCCCGCGTTGACGCTGCAGCTCGATGAGCTCGCGCGGCAGGTGGACGACTGGCCGCTGCTCAACCAGGTGGGCCAGCCGGTGGCCGCACCGTTGAGCAAGGGCAAGGCCGGGCGAAAGGCCGCCCCCGAACCCGTGGTGGTGAAGGACGCCGCGCCCGAGACCGCTGCCGCGCCCGATGTGGCGGCCGAACCGGACACCACCGGCTGGAGCCGCGTATCGGGTTGGTGGAGCAGCCTGTGGACGCGCATCTGGACCGATGTCACCCGCAATGGCCGCGAGTTGGTGCGCGTGAGCCGCATCGACCGGCCCGAAGCCGTGCTGCTTGCGCCCGACCAGGCGCTGTTCATGCGCGAGAACCTCAAGCTCAAGCTGCTCAATGCGCGCCTGGGCCTGCTGGCCCGTCACATGCAGGCCAGCCAGGCCGATCTGATGGCCGTGGAAGCCGCGCTCGCGCGTTATTTCGACACCAACTCGCCCCGTGTGACCACCGCCCAGGCCACGCTGGCGCGCCTGCGCAAGGACCTGGTGGACAGCGACCTGCCGCGGCCCGAAGAAACCCTGACGGCCTTGACCGCCGCGGCAGGGGGGCGCTGATGGCCGCCCGTTTTGGTGGTGCCATGCGCAGCGTGTTCTGGCTGCTCGGCCTCGCGGCGCTGGCCGTGGCGCTCGCGCTGCTGGTGGGGCACAACGAGGCCACGCTCACCCTGTTCTGGCCGCCCTACCGTTTCGATGTCTCCTTCAACTTCGTCGTCTTCTGCCTGATCGGCGGCTTTGTGCTGCTGTATGCCGCGCTGCGCGCGTTCTCGATGTTGCGCGACCTGCCCGCGCAGGCCCAGCGCTGGCGCAGCCAGCAGATCGAGCGTGCCGTGGTCGGTTCGGTGATGGACGCGCTGTCGCACCAGCTGGCAGGCCGCTTCGTGCGCGCGCAGTCGGCGGCCCAGCAGGCGGTGGACCAGCTCAAGGGCGTGCCGGCCGGCCAATGGCCCCGCCGCGACCAGCTTCAGCTGCTCGCCCACCTGCTGCTGGCCGAGAGCGCGCAGTCGTTGCAGAACCGCGAGCGCCGCGACGAGAACCTGCAGGCCGCCCTCAGCCCCAAGCTGGCCAAAAGCGCGCCGGAAGCCCACGAAGGTGCGCTGCTGCGCGCGGTGCGCTGGGCGGTGGAAGACCATGATGCCGACGCCGCGCGTGCGCGCCTGGCCGAGCTGCCGCAAGGCGCGGGCCGGCGCATCCAGGCGCTGCGCCTGAAGCTGCGCATCGCCCGCCTGGGCGGTGAAACCGGCGAGGCGCTGGAGACCGCGCGCGTGCTGGCCAAGCACCGCGCGTTTTCGCCCGAGGCCTCCCGCAGCATCGTGCGCGGCCTGGCGCTGGACGCCCTGCGCGAAGCACACGACATGGCGCAGCTGGACGCGTTCTGGAACGGCCTGGACGCCACCGAGCGCGCCATGCCCGAGGTGGCCCTGGCTGCCGCGCGCCGCGCCAACCAGTTGACCGGCCCGGCCACCAGCGAGCAGGACCGCGAGCTGGTCCACGCCCGCGTGCGCGCCTGGCTCGAACCCCTTTGGCCCGAGTTCGGGGCGCTGGACGTGGCGCAGCAGCGCCAACTTGTGCTGGCGCTGGAACCCGGCCTGGGCGAGCTCGACGCCGCCGGGCTGGCCCGGCTGGAGCAGTTGCAGCGCCAATGGCCGCAGAACGGCTTCCTGCAGTACCTCGCGGGTCAGGCCTGCATGCGTCGCCAGCTCTGGGGCAAGGCCGCGCAGATGCTGAACCAGTCCAGCCACAGCCTGGACGACCCCGCCCTGCTGCGCCGCACCTGGCGTGGCCTGGCGCAGCTGGCCGAAGAGCGGGGCGATGAAACGGCCGCGCAAGCTGCGTGGAAGCGGGCCGCGCTGCTGGACTGAGTCGAACCGAACCCAGGGGATGCGCCAAGGCATCCCCAAAGAAAAAGCCGATCGGAACCCGATCGGCTTTTTCTTTGGGGCCTGCCGCCACGCCCGGAGGCGGGCGGCGGTGGCGAGGACTCAGGGGTTCTCGAACGGCAGCTTCATGTCGCGCAGGTCCTTGCGCGTTTCCACCAGCACCAGCGGGCCTTCGTCCAGCACCACGGGCGGCTTGGGTTCGCGCGGCACATGGATGGGCTTGGGTTCGGCCGCGATGGCGGCCTGCACCTGGGCCACCTTCTCCGCGTTGGAGTTCACCCATTCCAGGCCGCTGGCCTGCGCCACCTGGTCGAGGGATTCGACGGACAGCGTGAACGGTTGCACCTTGGGCAGGCCTCGGGTGCCGGGCGCTTCGACCGCGCGCGGTGCGGCAGCGGCCACGGGGGCTGCTGCGCGCGGCGCGCGAGGCGCTTCCGGCACCACGGCGGGCGCGGGTGCCGCCACTTCGGCCGCAGGTGCGGCCACCGGGGCCGGCACCACTTCGGCAGGCGCCACAGCGACGGGTTCGGCCGCCGGCGCTTCGGTGGTTTCCGCGTTCACGGCAGGCGGCGTGGCCATGCTGAAGTAGCTGCGCACGGGGGCTTCGTAGGCCGAGGCATCGGGCGAGTCGTTCACCGCTTCGCTGCGCTCGGCAGGTGCCAAGGTCTCGGCGGCGGTCGGAGCCTCTTCAGCTTCGACCGCGCCTTCGCGGGGGCCGCGCTCGCGGCGGTCGCGGCCATAACGGTCGCGGCTGCGGCGTTCGCGGTTGCCGCGCGGCGCGCCGTTCTCGGCGTCGCCCTCGCGTGGGGCTTGAGCGTCGCTCACGCCTTCGGCGACGGTGGCCGGCTGTTCACCTTCCACGGCGTCGGGACGGGGCGTTGCCTCGGCACCTTCGGCGCCCGGCTGGCGGCGGCGGTTGTCACCGCGGGGGCGGCGATCGCGGTCGCGCTCACGGCGTTGCTGGCCTTCGGCCGCTTCGGGCGTGTCGCTCGGCGCGCTGTCCAGCGGCAAGGCGTTGTTGACGTTGTCGGCTTCGGCCGCCACAGGGGCTTCCCGGCGGCCACCTTCGCGGCGATTGCCTTGGCGGCCTTCACCTCGGCCTTCACCACCGCGCCCTTCGTTGCGGTTCTCGTTGCGGCCTTCACCACGGTTCTCGTTGCGGCCTTCACCGCGACGGCCTTCGCCACGCGCCTGTTCGTTGCGACCTTCCACGCGGCCGCCCTCGGCGCGCGCCTCGACCGCCCGGCCTTCGCCACCGCGGCCACCGTTGCGGCCACCGCCTTCGCGGCCTTCGCGCGAACCACGGCCCTCGGCGCCACCACGACCACCGCGGCTGCGGCCGTCACGGCCACCTTCGCGGCGACCGCCGTCGGCACGTTCCTCGCGGGCACCGCCCTTGGCGGCCGGTGCGGCCACGGCAGGCGTTGCCGCCGGCTTGGCCGGTGCCGGTTCGGCGCCGAACAGGCTCTTGAGCCAGCCGAAGAAACCCTTCTCGGCCGGTGCCGGTGCGGCCGGCACGGCCTTGGCGGCCACGGGCGCAGCCACCGGTGCGGCGGCGGGAGCCGGCGTTTCGGGGCGCGGTGCGGCCACGGGCGCGGGACCGTCGGGCAGCACGCCCTTGATCACCGGTTCCTGCTTGTTGGTGCGTTCCTGGCTGCGGCGCGTGAAGCTGGCGACGTCGTCCACTTCATCGGCCAGCTTGTAGCTCGCGTCCAGGTTGTCCAGGCGCGGGTCGTCGTGCTTGAGGCGCTCGAGCTTGTAGTTGGGCGTGTCGAGCGACTTGTTGGGCACCAGCAGCACGCTGATGCGCTGCTTGAGTTCGATCTTGGTGATCTCGGTGCGCTTTTCGTTCAGCAGGAAACTGGCCACTTCGACCGGCACCTGCACCAGCACCGCGGCGGTGCTGTCCTTGAGCGATTCTTCCTGGATGATGCGCAGGATCTGCAGCGCCGAGCTCTCGGTGTCGCGGATGTGGCCGGAGCCACCGCAGCGCGGGCAGGGGATGGAAGCGCCTTCGTTGAGCGCGGGCTTGAGGCGCTGGCGGCTCATTTCGAGCAGGCCGAACTTGCTGATGGCGCCGAACTGCACGCGCGCGCGGTCCTGGCGCAGCGCGTCGCGCAGGCGGTTTTCCACTTCGCGGCGGTTCTTCGACTCTTCCATGTCGATGAAGTCGATCACCACCAGACCACCCAGGTCGCGCAGGCGCGCCTGGCGGGCCACTTCGTCGGCGGCTTCCAGGTTGGTGCGGGTCGCGGTTTCCTCGATGTCGCCGCCCTTGATGGCGCGGGCCGAGTTCACGTCCACCGCCACCAGCGCTTCGGTCTGGTCGATCACGATGGCGCCGCCAGACGGCAGGTTCACCGTGCGGCTGTACGCGGTTTCGATCTGGTGCTCGATCTGGAAGCGCGAGAACAGCGGCGCGTCGTCGCGGTAGCGCTTCACGCGGTGCCCGTGCTCGGGCATCACGTGGCTCATGAACTGGTGAGCCTGTTCGAAGATGTCGTCGGTGTCGATCAGGATCTCACCGATGTCGCTGTTGAAGTAGTCGCGGATCGCGCGGATCACCAGGCTCGATTCCTGGTAGATCAGGAAGGCGCCCTTGCCACCCTTGGTCGCGCCGTCGATGGCGTTCCAGAGCTTGAGCAGGTAGTTCAGGTCCCACTGCAGTTCGGCGGCGTCGCGGCCGATGCCGGCGGTGCGCGCGATGATGCTCATGCCGTTGGGGTACTCGAGCTGGTCCAGCGCCTGCTTGAGTTCCTGGCGGTCTTCGCCTTCGATGCGGCGGCTCACGCCACCGCCGCGCGGGTTGTTGGGCATCAGCACCACGTAGCGGCCGGCCAGGCTCACGAAGGTGGTGAGGGCGGCGCCCTTGTTGCCGCGTTCTTCCTTTTCCACCTGGACCAGCAGTTCCTGGCCTTCGCGGATCACGTCGTTGATGCGGGCCTGGTTGACCGGCACACCGGCGGCGAAATACTGGCGCGAGATTTCCTTGAAAGGCAGGAAGCCGTGGCGTTCTTCGCCGTAGTCGACGAAGCAGGCTTCGAGCGACGGCTCCACGCGGGTGACCACCGCTTTGTAGATGTTGCCCTTGCGCTGTTCGCGCCCTTCGATTTCGATTTCGTAGTCGAGCAATTTCTGCCCGTCCACGATCGCCAGGCGGCGCTCTTCGGCCTGCGTGGCGTTGATCAGCATGCGTTTCATGATGCGTTCCTTCGTTCAAACACAAGGACGCAGGGGCCACCGGCCCATGCGCCAACCTGCCGTGAACCAGCGGAAGCGCGAACGAGGGGAGGAATTGCCGGAGAGCCGTTGACCCGCGGTTCGGGGAAGGCGTTCAACACAGGCGGGCACCAGGGTGCCGCGTCGAACCGCCAGGTCAGGGCGTAGGCGCGTGGAGGTGGGTGAACAGGGAAGAAGGCTCGATGGCTGTCGTTGACATGGATCTGGCCGGTGTCTCTCTGGTTTCACTTCGTCCTCACCCAGCCACGTGTTGCGGGCTGGGTGATTGGGGGTATTCCGTATTCGGGTTCGTGTTCTTCAGCGGATTCGCCCGCGGCTTCGACCGGCCCGCCGCCGTGCCAGGATTCGCATGGGAATGCATCGGGCAACGGCGCCAGACCCGGGTGCTGCGGGTGGCAACCCACCCGCGGCGGACGCCTTGCCTTGCAAGCTGCGGTCCCTTGCCTTGGGTGACTGCCTTAAACTCAAGGTAAATCAATCACTTACGGCACACGACGGGTGTGACGCATTATAGTCAGCTCCCCGCCATTCGTGGTGGCCTTATTCACACCCATGCTCAGCAACCCGAATTCGGGGGAAATCCGACACATCACGGTTGACGAAGAGTCGGCGGGGCAGCGGTTGGACAACTTCCTCATCCGCATCCTCAAAGGGGTGCCCAAATCGCACATCTACCGCATCATCCGCTCCGGCGAGGTGCGCCGGAACAAGGGCCGGGTGTCGGCCGACGACCGCGTCGCCCCTGGCGATGTGTTGCGCATTCCACCGATCCGGCTGTCCGAACGCGCCGAAGAGAAGGCGGCCCATCCGGCGCCGGCACGCGAATTTCCAGTCGTGTTCGAGGACGAGGCCTTTCTGGCGATCGACAAGCCCGCCGGCGTGGCGGTGCATGGTGGCAGCGGTGTGAGTTTCGGCGTGATCGAACAAATGCGCCAGGCTCGGCCGCAGGCCCGATTGCTCGAATTGGTGCATCGCCTGGACCGGGAAACCAGCGGTCTGTTGCTGATCGCCAAGAAAAAGAGCGCGCTCAAGGCATTGCAGGATCAATTTCGCGAACGCGAAACTGGAAAAACCTATCTGGCGATGGTCAAAGGCGCCTGGCCTGCCCGCCTGAAGGTGCTGGACCAGCCTTTGCACAAATACCTATTACCTGATGGCGAACGCCGTGTGAGGGTGACGACAGCCGACGATCCGGACGGCATGCGCTCGGTCACGCTGGTGAAGGTGGCGCAGCGCGTGCCCGCGCCACCGGGGCTGGAGGCGGTCGTGCCCGAAGGCTTCAGCCTGCTGGAGGTCACCATCAAGACCGGTCGCACGCATCAGATTCGCGTGCATTTGTCCAGCGCCGGCCATCCGATTGCGGGCGACGACAAATACGGCGATTTCGAACTCAATCGGCAATTGGCACGAATTGGTTTGAAACGGATGTTCCTGCACGCCTGGCGTTTGAGGTTGACACATCCTGTCACCAAATCCGCGTTGGAACTGCAGGCCGAATTGCCGCCGGAGCTATATAAATGGCGATCTCCCGGAATAGAATGATGGTCTGCGTCGTTGGCAGACATCCGGTTCCGGATGGATCAAACATTACCTAAAAAGGACGATTTCAATGGCAAGTTATTCCGAACTCATGGCGCAAGCCCAGAACCTGATGGCACAGGCCGAACAGGCGCGCAAGGACGAGCTCTCCGCGGTCATCGCCGACATCAAGGCGAAGATGAAGCAATTCGGCATCACCACCGCCGATCTTGGCAGCACCTCGGCGACCAAGAAGACCGGCAAATCCAAATCCGCCGCACCGGCCAAGTACAAAGGCCCGAACGGTGAACTCTGGGCAGGTGGCCCGGGCCGCAAACCCGAATGGGTTCGCGCCGTGCTGGCATCGGGCAAGAGTCTGGACAGCTATCTGATCTGATCCATTCCCCTGCCACTTGCACACGGCCCGCCTCTGGCGGGCTTTGTCTTTGGTACCCTCGAAAGCATGTTTCGAATACTCGTCGTCTGCATGGGCAACATCTGCCGCTCGCCCATGGCGGCCAGCGTGCTGCACGCCGCCATCGCTCGCCGCCAGCTGGCGCAGCGGGTGGAGGTGGATTCCGCCGGCACCTACGCCGGCCACCAGGGAGAGAAGCCCGACCGCCGGGCGATCACCCTGGCGATGGCGCGCGGTTACCCGCAGATCGAGCGCGAGCGGGCCCGCCGCGTGCGCGATGAGGACTACAGGAACTTCGACCTGATCCTCGCCATGGACGCGGACAACCTGGAGAACCTGCGCTTCAAGTGCCCGCCCGAGCACCAGCACAAGCTGCACCTGTTCCTGGAGTACGCGGGTGTGGAAGGCCGGCGCGAAGTGCCCGACCCCTACTACGGCAATGCCCAGGGCTTCGAGGTGGTGCTGGGCCTGTGCGAGCAGGGCAGCGAGGGCGTGCTCGCACGGGTGCTGAGCACGCTGGACTGAGGCGGCTTCAGGCCTGGTGGTACCCGCGGTACCAGCGCACGAAGCGTTCGATGCCGTCCTTCAGGGGCGTGGAGGGCGCGAAGCCCACCCAGCGGTGCAAGGCCTCGGTGCTGGCGTAGGTCGCCGGCACGTCGCCATCCTGCATGGGCAGGAATTCCTTGATCGCCTCGCGCCCCAGCGCCTGTTCGATGCAGCCGATGAAGTCCATCAGCGGCACCGGGTCGTGGTTGCCGATGTTGAAGATGCGGTAGGGCGGTCCACCCACGTTTTCGGGGGTGGCCGGTTTGTCGAGCACGCGCAGCACGCCTTCGACGATGTCGTCGATGTAGGTGAAGTCGCGCTTCATCTTCCCGTGGTTGAAGACCTGGATCGGCCGGCCTTCGAGCACCGCGCGGGTGAAGCTGAAGTAGGCCATGTCGGGTCGGCCCCAGGGCCCGTACACCGTGAAGAAGCGCAGGCCGGTGGTGGGCAGCCCATAGAGGTGGCTGTAGGTGTGGGCCATCAGCTCGTTGGCCTTCTTGGTGGCCGCGTACAGGCTCACCGGGTGGTCGACGGCGTCGGTTTCCTCGAACGGCATCTTGGTGTTGCCACCATACACGCTGGAGCTGGACGCGTAGACCAGGTGGCCCGGCTTCTGCGTGCGGCAGCCTTCCAGGATGTGGCCGAAGCCGGTGAGGTTGCTGTCGAGGTAGGCGTTGGGGTGCGTGATCGAGTAGCGCACGCCGGCCTGGGCCGCCAGGTGCACCACGGCGTCGAAGCGGTGGCTCGCGAACAGCCTGGCCATGGCCTCGCGGTCGGCCACATCGACCTGTTCGAAGGCGAAGCCCGGGTGCTTCTGCAACGACTCCAGCCGGGCGCGCTTGAGCGCGACGGCGTAGTAGTCGTTGAGGTTGTCGATGCCGAGCACCGTGTCGCCGCGCGCCAGCAGGCGCTGGGCGGTGTGCATGCCGATGAAGCCGGCCGCGCCAGTCAGGAGGATGTGCATGGCGGTATGTTAGCCGCCAGCCTGCCTCAGTCCTTCTGCCAGATCACCCGTTTTCCGGACGTTTCCCACGTTTCGTAGTAGCGCGCGTACAGGTCTTCGATGCGGTTGCGCTTGACCTTGAAGGTGGGCGTGATGATGTCGTTGTCCACCGTCCAGGCGGTGGTGACGACCACGATGCATTGCAGTTGCTCGTGCGGGTCCAGCGTGGCGTTGATGCCCTTGAGGTGGCTGGCCAGCGAGGTTTCAAGCTCGGTGCGCGCGGTGGCGTCGTTCGCCACGCGCGCGGCCGCGTCGGCGTTGAGCATCACGATGCCCAGGGGTTGGCCGAGGTTGGCGCCGGTCACCACGCAGGCCTCCACGGCCTCGTGCATCACCAGCTTGTCCTCGATCGGCGCGGGCGCCACGTACTTGCCCTTGCCGGTCTTGAACAGGTCCTTCACACGGCCGGTGATGCGCAGCAGGCCCTGCTTGTCGATCGTGCCCTTGTCCCCGGTCTTGAGCCAGCCGTCTTCGGTGAAGGCCTCGCGGCTCTTCTCAGGCTCCTTGTAGTAGCCCTGCATCAGTGCCTGGCTGCGCATCTGCACCTCGCCGGTCTCGGGGTCGAGGCGGTGCTGCACGCCGGCGTAGGTGGGGCCCACGGTGCCCTGCTGGTTCTTGCCCGGCTCGGTGATGTGCGAGAGCGCGAGGTTCTCGGTCATGCCGTAGCCCTCGTTGATGTTCAGGCCGAGCTGGCTGTACCACTGCAGCAGGGCCATGGGCATGGGCGCGGCGCCACCGGCGGCGAACTTGCACTGGTCCAGGCCCAGGGCCTTCATCACCTTGCGGCGCACGATGCCGCCGAGGATGGGGATGCCCAGGAGCCGGTTGAGCTTGGCCGGCGGCATCTTGGCGTGGATGCCCTGCTGGAACTTGACCCACAGGCGCGGCACCGAGAAGAAGATGGTGGGCCGCGCGCGCTGCAGGTCGGCGGCGAAGGTGTCGAGCGACTCGGCGAAGTACACGTGCATGCCGGTGCGCAGCCAGCCGTGTTCGACCAGCATGCGCTCGACCACATGGGCCAGCGGCAGGTAGGACAGCATGCGGTCTTCGCCCGAGAGCGGGATGCGTTTGACGCCGGAGTCGATGGCCCAGGCGAAGTTGCCGAAGCTGTGCATCACGCCCTTGGGCATGCCGGTGGTGCCGGAGGTGTAGATCAGGGTCGCGAGTTCGTCGGCGCCGCGGGTGGGCTCACCCTGCAGCGGCTGGTGGCGGCCGCAGATCGCGTCCCAGCCTTCGTAGGCCTGGATCGCGTCCAGCGGCGAGAGCGCGTAGCTGATGCAGGGCAGGCCGGCGGGCACGCCGGGCTTCATGCCTTCCCAGCCATCGAGCTTGCCAATGAAACAGGCCTTGGCCTCGCTGTGGGTGAGGATCTGGCGCACCGTCTCGGCCGCGAGCGTGGGGTAGAGCGGCACCGAGACGTGGCCGGCCATCCAGATGGCGAGGTCGCTCATCATCCACCAGGCGCAGTTCTTCGAGAGGATCGCGACCTTGGAGCCCGGCGCCCAGCCCTGCGATTGCAGGTGGGTGGCCATGCGCCGCACCTGGTCGCCGATCTCGGCCCAGGTGAATTCCTGCACCGCGCCCGCGCCCATGGGCTGGGTGAGCGCAACGCGCTTGGGATCGGTCTTTTCCCAGTGGTACAGGCGTTGCAGGGCGAGCAGCTCGGGCGCGACTTGGGTCATGTGACGTGTCTCCGTTGTGTGTGTGCGAAGGGTGAATCTACCAAGCCCTCCACACGCTGTTTAGAGGGTTTCACCTGTTCGGAGCCGCATCGCGGCTCAGGGTTCACCCGGTGAATTCCACCGTGAGTGCGGGCAGCGGCGGCGTGAAGCGCGCCGACCAGCGCTCGCCGGGCCGCACCGCCCAGGCGTCGGTCCAGGTGCCGGTGGTGACCACGTCGCCGGGCCGCAGATCGGGCGCGCCGGGGCAGGCGCGCAGTGTGTCCACGAAGTGCTTGAGCGCGCGCAAGGGGCTGTCGAGCACGTTGCTGCCCTGGCCCAGTTCGACCGGCTCTTCGTTCCTGAGCAGCGTGACACCGGCGTTGGCCAGCAGCGCATCGAGTTCGCCAGCGTTGGTCGCGAGCCCGCTCAAGGCCACGCGCGGGCCCACGAGCAAATGCGCGTGCAGCGCGCCGTCGGCCACGGTGTCGGCCGGCAGGAACTTCCAGTCGGGCAGGTGCGATTGCACGATCTCGAACCCGGGTGCGATCCAGTCGATGGCGTCGAACAGCCCGTCAAGCGTGGCGTTCGCCGCTGGCGTGGCCTTCAGGCCGAACACGGTCTCGGGCTCCAGGCGGGGCTGGCAGCTGCGCTCGAGCGACACACGGCCTTCGCCCTCGCAGAACGTCAGCGTGGTGTCCCACACCGTGCCCCAGATCGGCGCGAACACGTTGTAACGCGCCCAGATCGTGCGGTTGGTGAAGCCCACCTTGTAGCCACGCGGCCGCTCACCGCGCGCCAGGCGCAGGTCGCGCACCGCCAGGGCCTGTGCGTAGGCGGCGTCCAGATCGAAGCCGGTTTGCGCGCTGAGCGGGGCGGGCCAGAGGCGGCCCTGGTCCAGGTGGTCGAGCAGGGTCTGCGGGTTCATGCGCCCATCATAGTCAGGCGCTGGTGTCGGCGCGGCCGAACAGGCGGTGCACCTGGGCGCGGATCCACTGGTGCGCCGGGTCCTGCGCGGTGCTGGCGTGCCAGACCAGCCGCACCTCGTAGCTCGGCGCGGCCGCGCGCGGCAGTTCCCACACGCGCAGGTCGTGGCGCTGGCCGAGGTTGCTGGCGTACATCTGCGGCACGATGGTCAGCAGGTCGGTGTTGAGCGCCAGCTCGGGCAGGGCACCGAAGTGCCGCGCGCGCAGCACGATGCGCTCGGAGAGCTTCATGCGCACCAGCATCTTCTCCACGCTGCCGTGGAAGGTGGCGGTGGGCGAGGCCACCACCAGCGAGGCCTCGGCCAGCTGGCGCGCGCTCAGCGTGCGGCCCGCCGGGCCCGAGGCGGGCCGCCAGCGCGAGGAGGTCAGCGCCACGTAGTGCTCGCGGAACAGCAGCTCGGCGCGCACCCCGCGGTGGCGCGGTTGCAGGATGCCGATGGCGAAATCGATGTCGCGCGATTCGAGCGCGGCCGGCACGTCCTCCGCCGCCACCGACACGTTGGTCACATGGGCCTGCGGGGCCTGCTGGCGCAGCGCCGCCGCCAGCGGCGGCAGGAACATCATCTCGCCCAGGTCCGACAGCGAGAGGCGCCAGCGCATCTCGCTGTGCGCGGGGTCGAAGTCGTCGCGCACGCTTACCAGCGTTTCCAGCATCTTCAATTGCGCCTGCACCTCGGGCGCCAGGCGTTCGCACAGGCGCGTGGGCTGCAGGCCGCCGGGCGAGCGCACGAAGAGGTCGTCCTTGAAGTAGTCGCGCAGGCGCGCCAGGGCGTTGCTGGTGGCGGGCTGGGACAGCGCGAGCGCCTTGCCCGCGGCCGTCACCGAGCCGGTGCGGTGGATCGCACCGAGCACGCGCAGCAGGTTGAGATCGAGTTGGCGGAAGTTCATGGCGAGCCTCTCAGGGTTGACCCTGATTATCCATCCTGTGAATACACCACATCAGATCAATCCATTTGTCAGATGGGGATGGGCCGCCTACATTGCCGGGCATAAAGACAGGAGACCCACGATTTGGAACGCTCATTCCACAGCGAAATCGAAGCGCTGAAACTTGGCCAGGGTGAAACCTTCCACGGCGAAGGCATTCTGGCGGTGACCAAGGCACTGCTGCAGTCCGGCGTCACCTACGTCGGCGGCTACCAGGGCTCGCCCATTTCCCATCTGCTCGATGTGATGGTGCAGGCCAAGCCCTACATGGACGAGCTCGGCGTGCACGTCGAGGCCTGCACGAACGAGAGTTCGGCGGCCGCGATGCTGGCCGCGTCCATCATGTACCCGGTGCGCGGCGCGGTCACCTGGAAATCGGTGGTCGGTACCAATGTCGCGTCCGACGCGCTGTCCAACCTGGCTTCGCCCGGGGTGATGGGCGGCGCGCTGATCGTGGTGGGCGAGGACTACGGCGAAGGCGCCAGCGTGATCCAGGAGCGCACGCACGCCTTCGCGATGAAGTCCGCGCTCTGGCTCATGGACCCGCGCCCCAACCTGCCCACCATCGTGCGCATGGTCGAGAAGGGCTTCGAACTCTCCGAGGCCTCGAACACGCCGGTGATGATGGAGCTGCGCATCCGCGCCTGCCACGTGCAGGGAAGTTTCGTGGCCAGCGACAACATCGCGCCCGCCATCTCCAGCCGCCTGCAGCAGCAGGAGGCGGCCTCGTTCAGCTACGACCGCCTCTCACACCCGCCGTCCACCTTTCGCCATGAGAAGCACAAGTACGAAGTGCGCATGCCGGCGGCGCGCAAGTTCATCGAGGAAGCGGGCCTGAACGAGCACTTCGACGGGCGCTACGGCGAGGTGGGCCTGATCGTGCAGGGTGGGCTCTACAACACCACCATGCGCGCGCTGCAGCAGGCCGGCCTGGCCAATGGCACGGGCGAGAGCGACATTCCGATGCTGGTGCTCAATGTGGTGTACCCGCTGGTGCCAGAGCAGATCGCCGCCTTCTGCGCCGGCAAGCGCGCGGTGCTGGTGATCGAGGAGGGCCAGCCCGAGTTCATCGAGCAGGACATCGCCACGCAGCTGCGCCGCGCCGATCTGCAGACCCGCCTGCACGGCAAGGACCTGCTGCCCATGGGCGGCGAGTACACGGCCGAGATCCTGCTGAAAGGGCTCACGGCCTTCGTGGGCGAGCACCTGCCCGCGCTGGACACCACCACGGCGACCACCTTCAGCACCGAGCTGGCCGAGGTGCGCGAGCGCGCACTGGTCGAACTCGGCGGTGCCGTGCCCGCGCGCCCACCCAATTTCTGCACCGGTTGCCCCGAGCGCCCGGTGTTCGCTGCGCTCAAGCTGGTCGAGCGCGAAGTGGGCAAGCTGCACATCTCCACCGACATCGGCTGCCATTCCTTCGCCACCTTCGAACCGTTCTCGTTCGGCAACTCCATCCTCGGCTACGGCATGAGCATGGCGTCCAGCGCGGCGGTGAAGAACTTCTCGGCCAAGCGGCCGATCGCCATCATGGGCGACGGGGGGTTCTGGCACAACGGCCTGCTCTCGGGCGTGAGCTCGACCCTGCTCAACCAGGGCGACGGCGTGCTGGTGATCATGAAGAACGGCTACACCTCGGCCACCGGCACGCAGGAGACCATGTCCACGCCGGCCTCCGAAGCCAAGCGCGTGGCCGAGGGCTCCAGCGCCACGGCCGACGAGATGACGATCGAGAACACGCTGCAGGGCATGGGCGTGAAGTGGGTCAAGACGGTGCACAACTACCGCGTCTCCAAGGTGCGGGATGTGTTGAAGGAGGCGGTGAATTCACCGTTCCAAGGCCTCAAGGTGGTGATTGCCGAAGGCGAGTGCCAGCTCGAACGCCAGCGCCGCCTCAAGCCGATCCGCGCGCGCCGCCTCAAGGAAGGCCTGCGCAGTGTGCGCACGCGCTATGGCGTGGACGAGGACACCTGCACCGGCGACCACTCCTGCATCCGCCTCTCGGGCTGCCCCACGCTCACCGTCAAGCCCACGAACGATCCGCTGCGGCGCGAACCCGTGGCGCACGTCACCAACGGCTGCGTGGGCTGCGGCCTGTGCGGCGAGGTGGCCGATGCCGCCGTGCTGTGCCCCTCGTTCCACAAGATCGAGATCGTCACGCACCCCAGCTGGTGGGACCGCCTCACCGACCGCTTCAACCGCTTCTTCATCGGCCTGCTGCAGCCCGCCTGATCCCATGACATCAAGAGACGATTCCTACGGCATCCTCATCGCCGCGCTGGGCGGCGAGGGCGGCGGCGTGCTGGCCGACTGGCTGGTGCAGTGCGCGCGCCGACACGGCCTGCCGGTGCAGGCCACCTCGGTGCCCGGCGTGGCGCAGCGCACCGGCGCCACCAGCTACTACATCGAGCTGCTGCGCGAACCCGTGAGCGGGTCGGTGCAGCCCGTGTTCGGCCTGACACCGGTGGCCGGCCGCGTGGACGTGCTGGTGGCCAGCGAGTTGCTGGAAGCCGCTCGCATGGTCGAGCGCGGCTTCGTCACCGACCGCACCACGCTGATCGCGTCCACGCACCGCGTCTACACCACGGTGGAGAAGATGCACATGGCCGACGGCCGGCAGGACCCGCAGCGCCTGGCCGATGCCGCGCGCGCGCTGGCGCGCCACGCCGTGCTGTTCGACATGGAAGCCGTGACCGTGAAGACCGGCACCGTGGTCTCCGCCGTGATGTTCGGCGCGCTCGCCGGTGCCGGTGTGCTGCCCTGGCCGCGCAGCGTGTGCGAGGACGTGATCCGCGAATCCGGCAAGGGCGTGCAGGCCAGCCTGGCCGGTTTTGCCGCGGCGTTCGACGAGGCCGCGCAACCTTCGACCCCCACCACCGAGGTGTCGAAGGACGCGCTGCAGGTGCTGGCCGATGCCCAGTTGCCACCCGCACTGCAGGGCGAATGGATGGTGCGGCTGCAGGCCTGGCCGACCGCCGTGCAGTTGCTTGCCGCGCACGGCGCGCTGCGCTGCCGCGACTACCAGAACGACCGCTATGCCCAGACCTTCTTCGACCACGTGCAAGGCCTGGTGGACGCGACGCCACCGGCCGCCAGCGAGGCCTTGGAAGAGGCGGTGCGCCACCTCGCACTGTGGATGTGCTTCGAAGACGTGATCCGCGTCGCCGACCTCAAGACCCGGCGCAGCCGCTACGCGCGCGTGGCGAGCGAAGCCCAGGCCAAGCCAGGCGACATCGTGCGCGTCACCGAGCACTTCAAGCCCGGTGTCGACGAAGTGGCGGCCGTGTTGCCGCGCGCGCTGGGGCAGTGGCTGGTGGCGCTGGCCACGAAGCGCGGCTGGATGGGCAAGGCCCACGTCGGCCTGCACATCCGCTCCACCAGCCTCTGGGGTTACCTCATGTTGCGCAGCCTCGCCTGGCTGCGACCGCTGCGGCCGCGTTCGCTGCGCTACGCGCAGGAGCACGAAACGCTGGGCGTGTGGCTGGCGGCGATGCGCCGGGTGCTGCGGCAGGCGCCCGCGCTGGCGCTGGTGCTCGCGGGCCTCCCGCAGGTGCTCAAGGGCTATGGCGACACGCAGGTGCGCGGCCGCGAAAACTACGCGCGCCTGTGGGCCGCGCATGTGGCGCCGGTGCTCGCCGGCACCGCCGACGCCGAGCAGGTCGCCCCCCGTCTGCGCGAGGCCCTGCGGACCACGCTGGCCGATCCCGAAGGCAAGCTCAACCAGGCGCACCGCGCCGCCAGCCCGAAAGCGCAACCCATTTTCTGGGCCCCAAAGGCCGCACCTCGGGAAACCACGCTCACCCCCCGCGCATGAATGCCTGCACCATGCGCCTTTCGTGAAAAACCTCAACAACCAGGAGACAAAGATGAAGAACCCGATCCAGACTTCCTTGCGCGCTGTTGCCATGGCAACCCTGCTGCTGGGCGCGGCCGTCGCGCAGGCACAGGACAAGGCGGTCGAACTGAAGTTCGCGCACTGGCTGCCGGCCTCGCACCCGCTGGCCAAGCTGGGGTTCGAGCCCTGGGCCAAGTCGGTGGAGGCGGCGTCCAAGGGCTCGATCAAGGTCGCCCTGTTCCCGGCGCAGCAGCTCGGCAAGGCCGCCGACCACTACGACATGGCGCGCGACGGCATCGCCGAGATGACCTGGGTGAACCCGGGTTACCAGGCCGGCCGCTTCCCCATGATCGCCGCCGGTGAACTGCCCTTCCTGATCGGCAAGCCCGGCCCCGGCTCGGCCGCGCTGGACCAGTGGTACCGCTCCTACGCCGCCACCGAAATGAAGGACGTGAAGTTCTGCTTCGCTCACGTGCACATCGGCACCTTCCACGCCAAGAAGCCGATCACCGAACCCGGCCAGTTGAAGGGCATGAAGATCCGCTCGGCCAACGGCACCGTGGCCCAGACCATGACGCTGCTCGGCGCGACCAACGTGCAGGTCTCGGCCCCCGAGTCGCGCGACGCGCTCGACAAGGGCGTGGCCGATGCCATCACCTTCCCCTGGAACTCCATCGTGTCCTTCGGCATCGACAAGGCCGTCAAGTTCCACAGCGACATGCGCTTCTACGCCTCCGACTTCGTCTGGGTGCTCAACAAGCCCTGGTACGACAAGCTGGCGGCCGGCCAGAAGAAGGTCATCGACGACCACTGCAACAACGAGTGGGCCGGCAAGGTCGGTGGCGCCTGGGGCGATGAGGAAGACTCGGGCCAGGCCAAGCTGGAGAAGACGCCGGGCCACACCATCGTGAAGATCTCGCCTGCTCAGCTCGACGTGTGGAAGAAGGCGGTCGATCCGGTGTACGCCCAGTGGGTGAAGGCGGCCGACGCCGCGGGCAACAAGGGCCAGGCCGCGCTGGACGACCTGCGCAAGGAACTGGCCAACCGCAAAGCCGGTAGCTGATGAAGCGCCTGTTCTCGGCCATCGAGACGGTGGCCGCGCTCTTCCTGCTGCTGATCGCGTTGCTCACGGCGGGCAACGTGCTGCTGCGCTACGCGTTCAGCATGCAGATCCCCGACTGGTTCGACGGCACGCAGATGCTGCAGGGCATCGCGATGTTCTGGGGCATCGCCCTGGCCACCTACTACGGCACCCACATCGGGGTGGACATCGTGTGGGAGCACCTTGGCCCCAAGGGCCAGCGCCGCATGGACCTGCTGGCCACAGCCCTGACCGCCGCCTTCCTCGTGCCCCTGGCGTGGATGGTGTGGGTCAAGGTCGGCGGCACCGGCAGCCAGGGCACCATGGACCTGCGGCTGCCGCTGCAGTGGTTCTACAGCGTGGCTGCCGTGGGCGCCAGCGTGGCGGCGGTGCTGGCGCTGGTGCGCCTCATGCACCTCTGGCAGGGCCGCGCGGCCACTCCCGAGCCGGTGGACGACGACGTGCCAGGAGCGGCCCATGGATCGTGATCTGGTGGCCCTGCTGGGCTTCGTGGGCATGTTCGCCCTCATGGCCGTGCGCGTGCCGATCGGCATCGCCATGGGCATCGCGGGCGTGGGCGGCTTCGCGCTGCTTTCGGGCACCACGCCCGCGCTCAACCTGCTGGCCAACGTGCCGCTGTCGGTGCTCACCGACTACAACCTCATCGTGATCCCGATGTTCATCCTGATGGGGGCCTTCGCCTCGCATTCGGGCATGAGCACCGAGCTGTTCAAGGCGGGGCGGGCCTGGCTGGGCCATCGGCGCGGCGGCCTGGCGCTGGCGTCCATCGCGGCCTGCGGTGGCTTCTCGGCCATCAACGGTTCCTCGGTCGCCACCGCGGCCACCATGACGCAGGTGGCCCTGCCCGAAATGCGCCGCGCGGGCTACCACCCGGGCTTCTCGGCCGGGCTGATCGCGGCCGGCGGCACGCTGGGCATCATGATCCCGCCCTCGGTGATCATGGTGCTCTACGGCATCATGACCGAGACCGACATCACCAAGCTGTTCGCCGCCGGCATCATCCCGGGCTTCATGGCGATCGCTTTCTACAGCGTGGTGGTGGCCATCGTCGCGCGCCTGCGGCCCGACACCATGCCCCGCGGTGAACGCCTGGGCTGGGGCGAGCGCTTCGCCTCGCTGCGCCCGCTGTGGGCGGTGGTGGTGCTGTTCGTGTTCGTGCTGGGCGGCATCTACGGTGGCCTCTTCACCGTGCAGGAAGCCGCCGGCGTGGGCGCGATCGGCACGCTGGCCATCGGCATGCTGCGCGGGCGCCTGGGCTGGAAGCAGATCAAGGCCGCGCTCATCGGTGCGCTGCGCGTGTCCTCGGCCATCATGATGATCGTGGTCGGCGCCTACCTGTTCGGCTACTTCCTCACCATCACCCAGTTCACGCAGAACGCGGTGGAGTTCCTGGTCCACCTGCCGGTGGGGCCGTACGGCGTGCTGGCGCTCATCATGGTGGGCTACCTGATCCTCGGTGCGGTGATGGACGAACTCGCGATGATCCTGCTGACCGTGCCCATCGTGTTCCCCGCGATGATGCAGCTGGGTTTCGACCCGGTGTGGTTCGGCGTGATCGTGGTGATGGCGGTGACCTTCGGCATGATCTGCCCGCCCGTGGGCATGAACGTGTTCGTGATCAACTCCATCGCGCGCGACGTGCCGCTGGGCGCGATCTACAAGGGCACCATGCCCTTCATCGCGGTGGACGTGGTGCGCCTGCTGATCCTGTGCGCGTTCCCGGCCCTGTCGCTGTGGCTGCCGGGGTTCATTGAATAGCGGCATGGCGCCTTCGTGGCGCTATGCTGCCGTTCATGAACACCCCTTTCCTCGAAACCCTTGAAGCGGTGAGCGGCGGCGACGCCGCCGCTCAGCCCGTCGCCTCCCTCATCGTGCTGCACGGCCTGGGCGCCGACGGCAACGACTTCGTGCCGATCGCGCGCGAGCTTGACCTGAGCGCGGTCGGCCCGGTGCGCTTCGTGTTCCCCAGCGCCCCGGTGCAGCCGGTCACCCTCAACGGTGGCTACCGGATGCGCGCCTGGTACGACATCCACCCGCCCAGCGCCCACCCGGCCGTGCCGCGCCTCGAAGACGAGGCCGGCCTGCGCGCCGCGCAAGGCCTGGTGCAAGGCCTGATCGACCGCGAAGTCACGCGCGGCGTGCCGTCCCACCGCATCGTGCTGATGGGTTTCTCGCAAGGATGCGCCATGACGCTCATGACCGGCCTGCGCGCACCGCAGCGCCTGGCCGGGCTGGTGGGGCTTTCAGGCTACCTGCCGATCGCCGAAACCACCGCCGCCGAGCGCGGCGAGGCCAACCGCGACACACCCATCTTCCTCGCGCACGGCGAAGACGACCCCATGGTCACCATCGACCGCGCCATCGCTTCGCGCGACGAGCTGTTGCGCCTGGGGTATGCGGTGGAATGGCACAGCTACCCGATGGAACACACCGTGAGCACGCAGGAGGTGGACGACCTCAACGTGTGGTTGTTGAAGGTCCTGGCCGACGCATGACCGTGCGGGCCAGGCGCGCCATGTCGCGCCCGTAGAGGATCAGCGCCAGCGCCAGGCCGATCACCGGCATGGCGACAAACACCCAGCCGGTGAGCCGCTCGCCGCCCAGCCACACGCCCACGCACAGCGCCACCACGGGGTTCACGAAGGAGTAGCTGCCTGCCAGCGCCGCCGTGGTGTTCTTCAGCAGCCAGAGGTAGGCGTTGAGCGTGACCATGGTGCCCATGACCACGAGGTACAGCCAGGCCAGCACCGAGGCCAGCGACACCTGTTGCCAGGCCACGGTGCGCGCGCCCGGCTCCCACAGCGCGGCCACCACCAGCCCGAGCAGGCCGCCCAGCAGCCACTGCGCGGCCGAGGCCATGGCGGGCGGCGGCAGGGCCATGCGGCGCGAGGCGTAGGAACCCAGGCTCCAGGCCAAGGGCGCGCCGAAGGCGCACAGCGAGCCCATCAACGTGGTCGAAAAATCGCCCTCCAGCGCCAGCAGCAGCGCGCCGCTCGCGCCCAGCACGAGGCCGATCCAGCTGGTCAGCGGCACGCGCTCGCCGCCCCAGCGCGTCCACAGCGCGAGCCACATCGGCATGGTGGTCACCACGGTGGCCATCAGGCCCGAGCCGATGCCGGCCTTCTGCGCCAGCACCACCAGCGCCATGGCCGCGAAAGCCATCAGGCCACCGATCAGCGCGCTGGCGCGCCACTGCGCCGCCGTCGGCCAGGCCTGGCCCTGCCAGCGCGCGATGCCGAGCATCAACACACCCGCCGCCACGAAGCGCGCGCCGTTCATGAGCACGGGCGGCAGGGACTGCATGGCCACGTCGAGCGCGAAGTAGGTCGTGCCCCAGACCAGGTAGACGATCAGCAGGGCCCCGCCCAGGCGCAGGGTCTGGCGGTCCAGGCGATTCGGGTTGAAAATGGCAGGCATCGCAAGATGATTGACGGAAATTATTCGGAAAATCGCTTGAAAACTGAAGTTTGATCGAACTATTGGCGATATGCAAGCAAATATCAGTATCGATAGCACGGATGCCAGAATTCTTACGGTCCTGAGTGCCGACAGCCGGCGTTCTTATGCCGAAGTGGCGGCCGAAGTGGGCCTTTCCACGGCCGCCGTGCACGAGCGTGTGAAGAAGATGGCCGAGCGCGGTGTGATCGAGCGCTTCGCGTTGCGCGTGGACCCGGACCGCGTGGGCCTGCGCTTCACCGCGTTCGTGGCCATTCGCCACGATGCCAGCGCGCACTGCCGCGACGTGGCGCCGCGCCTGCGCGAATTGCCGGAGATGCTGGAGCTGCACAGCGTCGCCGGCGAATACGACTTCCTGGCCAAGATCCGCACCACCCACGCGCGCGCGCTGGAAGAGGTGCTCTACAAGATCAAGTCCATCCCCGGCGTGGCGCGCACCACCAGCACCGTGGTGCTCAACACCGAGTTCGAAGACCGCCCGCTGCAGCTGCCTGACGACCGGGAGCACTGAGACTCAGGGTGCCTCGCGCAGCCAGTAGCCGGGCCGCGCATAGACCTTCTTGAGGTGGTCGATGAAGAAGCGCACCTTGGCCGGCAGGTGCCGCTGCTGCGGGTAAACGGCCAGGATGTCGTAGGCGGGCAGGGCGAATTCGTCGAGCACGGTCACCAGCTCGCCGCGCTGCAGCTGGGCCTGGATCTCCCAGGTGGAGCGCCAGCCCAGGCCCATGCCCTCGCTCACCCAGCGGTGCAGCAGCTCGCCGTCGTTGCAGTCCAGGTTGCCTTCCACGCGCACCGTCACCGTGCGGTCGCCCTGCTGGAAGTACCAGCCGCGCTGCTGGCCGCCCTGCAGGTTGAAGGCCAGGCAGTTGTGCGCCTTCAGGTCCTCCAGCGTGCGCGGCTTGCCGTGCTTGCGGAAGTAGGCCGGCGTGCCGCAGACCACGCGCTGGTTGGTGGCCAGGTGCACGGCGACGAAGTTGGGGTCGATCGCGCCGCCGATGCGCAGGCCCAGGTCGTAGCCCTCGCGCACCAGGTCCACCACGCGGTCGGTGAGGTTGAACGAGAGCTTGACCTCGGGGTTGGCCTTGAGGAAGGCGCTGGCGTGCGGCGCCACGTGCAGGCGCCCGAAGGCCGCCGGGGCCGACACCACCAGGTGGCCGCTGGCGCGGTGCTTCTGCGCCGACACCGTGGCCTCGGCGGCCGACCACTGCGCCAGCAGCACGCGGCACTCGTCGAGGAAGCCCGCACCCTGCTCGGTGAGCGCCAGGCGGCGGGTGGAGCGGTGGATCAGCTGCGTGCCCAGGCGGCGCTCCAGCGCGTCGATGCGCCGGCCCATCATCACCGGCGTGATGCCCGCGTGCAGCGCGGCGGCGGCCAGGCTGCCGTGCTCCATCGCCAGCACGAAAGCCTCGATTTCCTTGAAGCGGTCCATGGCGGCATGTTAACCCCGCCGCCCCCGCATTGCATACCTGGAGTATCGAATCGGCGTACCGCCACTGCCATTCCCAAGAGGAAGGGTTCTCCCTAGCATCGAACCCAGTCCCTCAACCTTGGTAAGGAATCGCATCATGGCCCGTATGACCGCGGCGCAAGCCGCCATCTGTGTGCTGGAGAAGGAAGGCATCTCGCAGGCCTTCGGTGTGCCCGGCGCCGCCATCAACCCGTTCTACGCCGCCATGCGCCAGCGCGGCAGCATCAGCCATATCCTGGCGCGGCATGTGGAAGCCGCCTCGCACATGGCCGAGGGCTACACCCGGGCGCGCGCCGGCAACATCGGCCTGTGCATCGGCACCAGCGGCCCGGCCGGCACCGACATGATCACCGGCCTGTACTCGGCGCAGGCCGACAGCATCCCCATCCTCTGCGTCACCGGCCAGGCGCCGCGCGCGCGGCTGTACAAGGAAGACTTCCAGGCGGTGGACATCGAGAGCATCGCCAAGCCGGTCACCAAGTGGGCCGTGACGGTGCGCGAACCCGCGCTGGTGCCGCGCGTGTTCCAGCAGGCCTTCCACCTCATGCGCTCGGGCCGCCCGGGGCCGGTGCTGATCGATCTGCCGTTCGACGTGCAGATGGCCGAGATCGAGTTCGACCCCGACACCTACGAACCCCTGCCGGTCTACAAGCCCGCCGCGAACCGCAAGCAGATCGAGAAGGCGCTGGACATGCTGGCCGCGGCCACCAAGCCGCTGATCGTGGCCGGCGGCGGGATCATCAACGCCGACGCGGCCGACCTGCTGGTGGAGTTCGCCGAACTCACCGGTGTGCCGGTGATCCCCACCCTGATGGGCTGGGGCACGATCCCCGACGACCACCCGCTCATGGCCGGCATGGTGGGCCTGCAGACCAGCCACCGCTACGGCAACGCCACGATGCTCGCGAGCGACTTCGTGCTCGGCATCGGCAACCGCTGGGCCAACCGCCACACCGGTTCGATCGACACCTACACCCAGGGCCGCCAGTTCGTGCACGTGGACATCGAGCCCACGCAGATCGGCCGCGTGTTCGACCCCGACTTCGGCATCGTCTCCGACGCCAGGGCCGCGCTGCAGCTGTTCGTGGACGTGGCGCGCGAGCGCAAGGCCGCCGGGCACTGGCCGAGCTACGCCAACTGGGCCGGCCGCTGCGCCGAGCGCAAGCGCCTCATGCTGCGCCAGACGCACTTCGAGCAGATCCCGATGAAACCGCACCGCGTCTACGAAGAGATGAACCAGGTGTTCGGACGCGACACGGTCTACGTGAGCACCATCGGCCTGTCGCAGATCGCGGGTGCGCAGTTCCTGCACGTCTACGGCCCGCGCCAGTGGATCAACTGCGGCCAGGCTGGCCCGCTGGGCTGGACGTTGCCGGCCGCGCTGGGCGTCGTGGCCTCCGACCCGACGAAGAATGTGGTCGCGCTCTCGGGCGATTACGACTTCCAGTTCCTGATCGAGGAACTCGCGGTGGGCGCGCAGTTCCGCCTGCCGTACGTGCACGTGCTGGTGAACAACTCGTACCTCGGCCTGATCCGCCAGAGCCAGCGCGGTTTCGACATGGACTACTGCGTGCAACTGGCCTTCGAGAACCAGAACATGGACGAAAGCGCGGGCGAGCTGCGCGGCTACGGCGTGGACCACGTCGCCGTGGTCGAGGGCCTGGGCTGCAAGGCCCTGCGCGTGACCGACCCCGAGAAACTGCAGGGTGCCTTGCGCGAAGCGCAGCGGCTCGCCGCCGAGCACCGCGTGCCGGTGGTGGTGGAATGCATACTGGAACGCGTCACCAACATCGCCATGGGCACCGAGATCGACAAGATCAACGAATTCGAGGCCATCGACTGCCGTGCCCCTCAGGGCCTGGAGACGGTGGGCCTTCTCGACTGAACCCGCTGAAGCAAGACAAGGACACGATCACATGCCGACCTTTGCCGCCAACCTCTCGATGCTCTGGAACGAGCTGCCGTTTCTCGACCGCTTCGCCGCCGCCGCGCGCGCGGGCTTCAAGTCGGTGGAGTTCCTGTTTCCCTACGATTTCCAGGCCGACGAGATCCGGCAACGCCTGAACGAGCACCAGCTGCAGCTGGTGTTGCACAACATGCCGCCCGGCGACTGGGCCGCCGGCGAACGCGGCAAGGCCTGCTGGCCGGGCCGCGAGGACGAGTTCCGTGCCAACGTGGCGCGCGCCCTGCAGTACGCCACCGCGCTGGGCACGCCGAACCTGCACTGCATGGCCGGCATCCCGCCGAAGGGCACGAGCGCCGCGCAGGCGCAGGCCACGCTGGTGAGCAACCTGCGGTACGCCGCCGAGGCCGCGAAGCAGCAGGGCGTGCGCCTGCTGCTCGAACCGATCAACCACTTCGACATGCCCGGGTTCATCGTGAACCGCCCGCGCCAGGCCATCGCCATCATGGACGAGGTCGGTTCGGACAACCTCTTCCTGCAGTACGACATCTACCACGCGCAGCGCATGGAAGGCGAGCTCACCAACACCATCAAGGAGCTGCTGCCGCGCATCGCCCACATGCAGCTGGCCGATACGCCCGGCCGCCACGAACCGGGCACCGGTGAAATCAACTACCGCCACCTGTTCGACGCCATCGACGACCTGGGCTACACCGGCCAGATCGGCTGCGAATACAAGCCGCTCGACCCCGGCCCCGGCGGCACGGACAGAGGCCTGGCCTGGGTGGCCGCGCACGGCCAGACGCTCGAACTGCAAGGAGAGCCGGCATGACCCAGGACGGACTCAAGGTCGGCTTCATCGGCCTGGGCATCATGGGCGCGCCCATGGCGCTCAACCTGCGCAAGGCCGGGCATGCGCTCTTCGTGGCGAGCCGGGGCAAGATCCCGGCGGCCTTCGCCGAAGAAGGCGCCACCGTCTGCACCAACGCCACCGAGGTGGCGCGGCGTGCCGACATTGTGATCACCATGGTGCCCGACACGCCGCACGTCGACGACGTGCTGTTCGGTGAGACGGGTGTCGCCAAGGGCCTGAGCCCGGGCAAGCTGGTGATCGACATGAGCTCCATCAGCCCGATGGCCACCAAAGCGTTCGCGAAGAAGATCAACGAGCTCGGCTGTGACTATCTGGACGCCCCGGTCAGCGGGGGCGAAGTGGGTGCCAAGGCCGCGAGCCTGACCATCATGGTCGGCGGCCCGCAGGCCGCGTTCGACCGCGCCCAGCCGCTGTTCGCCGCCATGGGCAAGAACATCACCCTCGTGGGGGGCAACGGCGACGGCCAGACCACCAAGGTGGCCAACCAGATCATCGTGGCGCTCAACATCGAGGCCGTGGCCGAGGCCCTGCTGTTCGCCAGCAAGGCCGGCGCCGACCCGGCCAAGGTGCGCCAGGCCCTGATGGGCGGCTTCGCGGCCAGCCGCATCCTGGAGGTGCACGGCGAGCGCATGGTCAAGCGCACCTTCAACCCGGGTTTCCGCATCGAGCTGCACCAGAAGGACCTGAACCTCGCGCTGCAAGGCGCTAAGGAGCTGGGCGTGAGCCTGCCGAACACCGCGAGCGCGGCCCAGCTCATGCAGAGCTGCGCCGCCCACGGCATGGCCGGGCTGGACCACTCGGCCCTGTGCCGCAGCCTGGAGCTGATGGCGAAACACGAGATCGCCCCCGAACCGGCGGCCTGAGGTCAGGCGTCCGAGGCGGCCCCGGGGTCGATCAACTCGACCGAGCGCAGCACGTGGCGCCACTCGGGGTGCTCGGGGGCCGCCGCCCAGTGGCGCATCGCCTCCAGGAAGAGGGCGATGAAACTGCGCGCCGCGGGCGAGGGCGTTTCCTGCGCGCGGCGCACCACGCCCACCAGGTGGGAGCGGAAGCGCTCGCGCAGGGGCAGGGCCACCAGGCGGTCGCGCAGGCTGGCGGTTTCCACCAGCGGCCAGGGGCAGAAGCTGAGCATGTCGGTCTGCTGCACCAGGGTGAGCATGAGCGAGGCCGAATGCGCCAGGTGGATGCGCTGGCGCGGCGGCTCGATGCCGTGCTGCCCGAACAGGTTGTCCAGGATCATGGCGCGCTCGATCGGCGCGAAGTTGAGGATCCAGTCGTCGTCGCACAGCTCGGCCAGCGAGCGCGCCGCGCAGCGCGGGTGGCCCAGGCGCGCCACCACCGTCATGTCGTAGCTGAACAGGGGCGTGGCCTGAAAGCCCTGCATCGCGTCGTCGGGAGCGATGCGCCCGATCATGAGGTCCAGGCTGCCTTCGCGCAGCTTGGGGTAGGCCAGGGCGGACAGGCCGTCGAAGAATTCGAGCTGCACGTGCGGCAGGGCGGCCCGGAAGGCCGGCACCACGCGCGAGAGCAGCGTCTGCGCGACCCAGGGCGTCACGCCCACCGACAGCCGCTGCGTGGCGCCCGAGTCGCGGTGGCGCGCCAGCGCCTCCTCGGCCTCGCGCAGCTGGGCCGTCACGCGCTGGGCGTGGACCAGCAGCTCCTGGCCCGCCGGCGTGAGCGCGATGCCGTGGCCGTGCCGTGTGAGCAGTGCGATCTCGGCGTGCGTCTCCAGCTCGCGCAGCCCCTGCGTCACCGTGGCCTGGCTCAGGCCGAGCGAGCGCGCCGCCGCGCGGATGCTGCCTTCGGCGGCCACGGTCGCGAGGTAGCGGAGCTGGTGCACTTTCATAGGACGGCATTATGGGCACGACAGGCAGCGGCGAGCGTCGAGCAGTTTGACCTGTCTACCCCTCGCAGGGGCCGGTTCATAGACTCGCCGCCATGAGCTTCTGCATCGACAACGCCGCCGCCATTCACCAAGTGCTGCCCGCCGTGCGCGAGACCGCCGCCGAGATGGTGGCCTTGCGGCACCAGATCCACGCCCACCCCGAACTGGCCTACGAAGAGTTCGCCACCAGCGACCTGGTGGCCGCCCGCCTGGCCGAGTGGGGCTACGAGGTGCACCGGGGCCTGGCCGGCACCGGCGTGGTGGGCACGCTGCGCCGGGGGCAGGGCGCGCGCCGCCTGGGCATCCGCGCCGACATGGACGCACTGCCCATCCAGGAGACCACGGGCCTGCCCTACGCCAGCACGGTGGCCGGCAAGATGCACGCCTGCGGCCACGACGGCCACACCGCCATCCTGCTCGCCGCCGCGCGCTGCCTGGCGCAGGAAGAAGGCCTCGACGGCACGCTGCACCTGATCTTCCAGCCGGCCGAAGAAGGCCTGGGCGGCGCCCGCCGCATGGTCGAAGAAGGCCTGTTCGAGCGTTTCCCCTGCGACGCGGTGTACGCGCTGCACAACATGCCGGGCTTTCCCGTCGGCCAGTTCGGTTTCAAGGAAGGGCCGTTCATGGCCTCGTCCGATTCGGTCATGGTGACGGTGCAGGGCCGGGGCGGGCACGGTTCCTCCCCGCACCTCGCGGCCGACCCGGTGGTGGCCGCCGCCCACATCATCGTGGCGCTGCAGACCATCGTCTCGCGCAACGTGGACCCGCGCGAGATGGCGGTGATCTCCGTGGGGGCCATCCACGGCGGCGACGCGCCCAACGTGATCCCCGGCAGCGTGCAGATGCGCCTGACGGTGCGCGCCTACCGCCCCGAGATCCGCGCCATGCTGCGCGAGCGCATTACCGAACTCGTGCAGGCGCAGGCCGCCACGCTGGGCGTGCGGGCCGAGGTGGACTACCACTGGCGCTACCCCGCGCTGGTCAACCACGTGGAGAGCACGCGCTTCGCGCGCGAGGTCGCGCGCGACTGGCTGGGCGACGAGGGCCTGCTGCCCGAGCTGCAGCCGCTCACCGGCAGCGAAGACTTCTCGTTCATGCTGGAGCACTGCCCGGGCAGCTACCTCATCGTCGGCAACGGGGTGGGCGAGCAGCACGGCAGCGGCGGCTGCATGGTGCACAACCCCGGTTACGACTTCAACGACGCCATGCTGCCCATCGCCGCAAGCTACTGGGTGCAACTGGCGCGCCGTTTCCTGGCGCCCGCGAGCTGAGCGGCGCCGCATCTCCTGTCCCGCAACCCACGAAGGCACCGCCACCATGTCCCATCCGATCCTCTCGCTCTCCCGGCGCGCCGCCATCGCCGCCCTCGGTGCCACCGCCCTTGCCGGCGTGGTTTCCCCGGCCCTGGCCCAGGGCGCTTACCCCACCAAGCCGATCCGCATCGTCGTGGGTTACGCGCCGGGTGGCTCGGTGGACATGGCCGCGCGCGTGGTCGCCGACGTCCTCACCGCCAAGCTCGGCACCACGGTGGTGGTGGAGAACGTCTCGGGCGCGGCCGGCATCGTCGCGGCGCAGCGGGTGGTCAACAGCGCGGCCGACGGCTACACCCTGCTGGCCGGTTCGAGCAACGAGATGGCCGCCACCGGCCTGGTGAACCCGGCGCAGAAGTACGACCCGATCAAGGACCTCACGCCCATCGGCCTCATCGCCACCGCGCCGGTGCTGCTGGTGGCCGGATCCGGGCTGCCGGTGAAGAACCTCGATGAGTTCATCGCGCTGGTCAAGCGCAACCCCGGCAAGTACAGCTACGGCAGCTCGGGCGTGGGCTCGACGCTGCACTTCGCGGGCGAACTCGTGAAGCAGCGCGCCGGCCTGTTCATCACACACATTCCCTACCGCGGCACCAGCGCGCTCACCAGCGATCTGGCCGGCGGCACGCTGGACTTCGCCATCGTCTCGCCCACCGCGGCGGCCCCTTTCCTTCAGGGTGGGCGCATCACCGCGCTGGGCATCACCTCGGCGCAGCGCTTTCCCACCTTGCCGCAGGTGCCCGCGCTGGGTGAGCACCCGCAGCTCAAGGGCTACGACCTGGTCGGCTGGTTCGCGCTCGCCGCGCCGCGCGGACTGCCGCCGGAGATCGCGCAGCGCCTCTCGGCCGCGCTCAAGACCGGCCTGGCCGAGCCGGCCTACCGCCAGCGTCTGGAGGCGGGCGGCGCCATTCCGCCCGCCGGCAACGAAGACCTGGCGCAGATCATGCGCGCCGACCTCCAGAAGTACGCGGGCCTGGTGAAATTCGCGAACATGCGCGAGTGAGGCGGGCCGGCGCCGTCCGGCGCGCTGTTCCCACTCTGTAACCCCGGGGGGCACCGGACTCGCTAGACTTCTGCCCCATGCCTCAGCCGACCACTCCACCCAGTCTGAACGACCCCCGCGCCCTGCTGCGCCACCTGTACGACGTGGCGGTGCAGCGCGCGCTGCCTTTGCACAACACCGCCGCGAGCCTGCCGAAACCGCCCAAAGGCCGCACCCTGGTGCTGGGCGCGGGCAAGGCCGGGGGGGCGATGGCGCAGGCGGTGGAGGCCCTGTGGCCGGCCGATGCGCCGCTCTCGGGCCTGGTCGTCACGCGCTACCACCACACGCCGCCCCGGCCTGAAGGTCTGCCGCAGCGCATCGAGGTGGTGGAGGCTTCCCATCCCGTGCCCGACGCGGCCGGGCTCGACGCCGCCCAGCGCATCCTGAAACTCGCCGAGGGCCTCACGGCCGACGACCTGGTGCTGTGCCTGATCTCCGGCGGCGGCTCGGCCCTGCTCACGCTGCCCTGCGAAGGCCTCACGCTGGAAGACAAGCAGCGCATCAACCGCCAGCTGCTGGAGAGCGGCGCGCACATCGGCGAAATGAACACCGTGCGCAAGCACCTCTCGGCCATCAAGGGCGGGCGCCTGGCGGCGGCCTGCGCGCCCGCGCGCGTGGTCACGCTCACCATCAGCGACGTGCCCGGCGACGACGTCAGCGTGATCGCCAGCGGCCCCACCGTGGCCGACGCCTCCACCTGCGCCGAGGCGCTGGACATCCTGCGCCGCTACGGCATCGACGTGCCGCCGGCCGTGCGCGCGCAACTGGAGGGCGGTGCGCTCGAAACCCCCAAACCCGGCGACGCCCGCCTGCAGGGCCACGCAGTGGAACTCATCGCCACCCCGCAGCAGAGCCTGGAGGCCGCCGCCGAGGCGGCGCGGGCCCTGGGCCTGAACGTGGTGATCCTCAGCGACGAGATCGAAGGCGAGTCGCGCGAGGTGGGCAAGGTGCACGGGGCGATGGCGCGCTCCACCGCGCTGGGCCGCAGCAGCTTCCAGACGCCCTGCGTGATCCTCAGCGGCGGCGAAACCACCGTCACGGTGCGCCCGCGGGCGCCCGGCCAGGCCAAGGGCCGGGGCGGGCGGGCCGGCGAGTTCTGCCTGGGCCTGGCGCAGGCCCTGGGTGGACAGGCCGGCGTGTGGGCCCTGGCGGCCGATACCGACGGCATCGACGGGGTAGAGGACAATGCGGGTGCGCTGGTGACGCCCGACACCCTGGCCCGGGCCAGCGAAAAGGGCCTCAAGCTCACCGACCACCTGGCCCGCAACGATGCCTACGGCTTCTTCGAGCCGATTGGCGACCTGGTGATCACTGGGCCCACGCACACCAACGTGAACGACTTCCGGGCCGTGCTGGTGGTGTGACACCGGCGCGTTCCGCCCGGCGGTGAACCACCGCCAGCGGAGCCCTCACAACCCGCTTGATGTCGATCGTGCCCGCGAGGGCGCCCTAGGAAAGTCTTTTGCGCAGCCATTTCAACCGTTCCGCCCTGGTGCGTCAGCTCGCCGGGTGGTTGCCCGTGTCGGCGGATGTGCCCCGCCAGGACATGGCCGAGCGCCTGGGCGAGTGGTTGAACGTGGCCGACGCCATCGCCCTGCATTCGATCCACCAGACCTTGCCCTCGGTCACGGCCCGGCGCGCCGCCGTCAAAAACAACGCCACCGATGCGCAGGCCGAGCTGCAGCGCCTGCGCGCCACGCTCAGCCAGTCCATCACCACGCCACCCCAACCGCCGGTGGATGCCAGCGATGCCGAATTCGCCCCCCATCACCAGCGCTGCCTCGACCAGCAGCGCCGCATGGAGATGGGCATCGACGCGCTGCGCGGCCACCTGCGCCAGACCCTGGCCGCCACCTCGCCCCGCCTGGCGCAGCTCGCCGCGCTGGACGCCACGCTGGACCAGATGCTGGGCGGGCGCGAGCAGCGACTGCTCGCCGGCCTGCCGGCTTTCCTCAAGGCGCGGTTCGAACACCAGCGCCAGACCCACCCCGACACCTGGCCCCCCCTGTTCGAGCAGGACCTTCAGCAGGCCTTGCTGGCCGAGCTCGACCTGCGGCTGCAGCCGGTGCTGGGCCTGATCGAAGCGCTGGCCCAGGCGCCCGCGAAGCCGCATTGAATTGAATCCATGAACAGCCCTTCTCTGAACCGTTTGTTTTTCACCGCCGCCTTCGTCCTGGGCCTGCTGGCCATCGCCTGGGTGGGTGCCGGTTTTGTCGGCACCAGCCTCTTCGCCCTGGCCATGACCGCGGTCATCGGCGCGGTCTACCTGCTGGGTGCGCAGGAGATCCGGCGCTACCGCCAGACCACCGCCTCGCTCGCCGAGGCGCTGGCCAACGTGCCGCAGCCGCTCGCCACCCTGGGCGACTGGCTCGCGCGCGTGCCGCCCGGCCTGCAGAACGCCGTGCGCCAGCGCATCGAGGGCGAGCGCGGCGCGCTGCCCGGCCTGGCGCTCACGCCCTACCTGATCGGCCTGCTCGTGATGTTGGGCATGCTCGGCACCTTCCTCGGCATGGTGGTCACCTTCAAGGGCGTGGTGTTCACGCTCGAAGGCTCGGCCGACCTGCAGGCCATCCGCTCGGCGCTGGCCGCGCCCATCAAGGGCCTGGGCCTGGCTTTCGGCACCTCGGTGGTCGGCGTGGCCACCTCGGCCATGCTGGGCCTCATGTCCGCCATCGCCCGGCGCGAGCGCGCCGACGTGGCGCGCCAGCTCGAGGCCCACACCGCCACCGTGTTCCGCCCGTTCTCGCTGGCGCAGCAGCGCCAGGCCACCTTCGACGCCCTGCAGCAGCAGGCCGGTGCGCTGCCCGTGGTGGTGAACCAGCTGCAGGCGCTCATGGCGCAGATCGAACGCCGCAGCGAGCAACTCGACGAGCAGTTGCTGACCCGGCAGACCCAGTTCCACCAGGCGGCCAGCGAGGCCTACCAGGGCCTGGCGAATTCCGTGGAGCGGTCGCTCAAGGAGAGCGTGAGCGCCAGCGCCCACGCCGCGAGCGAAAGCCTGCGGCCCGTGGTGGAGAGTGCCAAAGGCACCATCGCGCTCATGGCGCAGATCGAACAGCGCGGCCAGCAGCTGGACGAACAGCTGCTGGCGCGGCAGACGCAGTTCCACCGGGAGGCCGGCGAGGCCTACCAGGGCCTGGCGAACGCGGTCGAGCAGACGCTCAAGGACAGCCTGAGCGCCAGCGCCCGCGCGGCCGGCGAAAGCCTGCAGCCGGTGGTGGAAAACGCCATGAGCGCGCTCGCACGGGAATCGACACAACTGCACGAGCGCGTGAGCGCGGCGGTGCAGGCGCAGATGCACCAGCTGTCCGAGCGTTTCGGTGCCACCGCCGGCACCGTGAGCGAGGGCTGGACGGCAGCCCTGCAGCAGCACGCCCACACCAGCGAACAGCAGGTGCAGGGCCTGGACCGCGCGCTCGCCGCCTTCACCACCACCTTCGAGGAACGCTGCGCCGCCCTGATCACCGGCGTGCAGGAGACTGTGAACCGCTCGCACGCCGAGCAGACCACGGCCGACCAGCAGCAGCAGGCGGCCTGGGCGCAGGCCTTGCAGAGCATGGCGGCCACGCTGCAGGGCGAATGGCGGCAGCTCGGCGCACAGACCCTGGCGCAGCAGCAGGCCGTGGCGCAGACGCTGGAGCAGACCGCGACCCTCTGGCGCGACGAACTCGCCAGCCTGCGCAGCGAAGAAGCCGCGCGCGACCAGGCCGGCGCTCAGCGCCTGGGTGAGTTGCAGTCCTCGTTGAACGACCAGGTGGCCACCCACCTCGCCACGCTGGGCACCGCGCTCGAAGCGCCCATGTCGCGCCTGCTGGACACCGCGGCCGAGGCGCCCAAGGCCGCGGCCGAAGTGATCGCCCAGCTGCGCCAGGAGATGAGCCAGCTCACCGAGCGCGACAACACCGCGCTGCAGGAACGCGCCGCGCTCATGCAGAACATCGACGGCCTGCTGCAGTCCGTGCAGCAGGCCACGGGCGAGCAGCGCGCTGCCGTCGAATCGCTCGTTGCTTCCGCCGGTGCGGTGCTCGACCAGGTGGGGCGCCAGTTCGCCGACACCGTGGGCGTGCAGGCCGTGCGCGCCGAAGAGGTGGCCGCGCAGGTCAACGGCAGCGCCATCGAGCTCGCCGCCCTCGGCGAGGCCTTCGGCCACGGCGTGCAGCTCTTCAGCACCACCAACGAAAAACTCATCGAGAACCTGCAGCGCATCGAAAGCGCGGTCACGCAGTCCATCGCGCGCAGCGACGAGCAGCTCGCTTACTACGTGGCGCAGGCGCGCGAGGTGATCGACCTCAGCATCAGCTCGCAGCAGGGCATCATCGAAGACCTGCGCCGCCTGCGCGGCCCGCAGCCCGCCGAGAAGAAGGCCGCGTGATGATCGGCCTGGACGACCGCCACATCGAGGACGAGGACGGCACCGACCACACCGCGCCGGTGTGGGCCGTGTTCGGCGATCTCATGTCCGGCCTGGTGGGCGCCTTCGTGCTCATCCTGGTCGGCGTGCTCGTGGTGCAGATGGACCTGGTGGCCAGCCTGCAGGCCGAAGTGCAGAAGCGCCAGCAGGAAGAGCAGCGCCGCATGGCGCTGGAAAAGGCCCTGGCCATTCCGCTGCAGAACGGCCGCGTGACACTGGACAACGGCCGCATCGGCATCAGCGGCAGCGTGCTGTTCGCGCTCAACTCCGACGAGCTGCGCCCCGAAGGCCGGCAGATTCTGCAGAGCCTGGTGCCGCCGCTGCAGGTCTACCTGGGCGAGCGCGACGAGATGCTGATGGTCAGCGGCTTCACCGACGACCGCCCGGTGCAGGCCACCAACCAGCGCTTCGCCGACAACCTCGAACTCTCGGCCCAGCGCGCGCTCACGGTCACGCGGGCGCTGATCCAGGAAGGCATGCCGCCGCAGCGCGTGTTCAGCGCGGCCTTCGGCGCCGAGCAGCCCGTGGCCTCCAACGGCAGCGAGAAGGGCCGCGCGCTCAACCGCCGCGTGGAAATGGCGCCCGTGCCCAAGACGGCCCCGGCGCCCACCCCGAAGCCCTGAGATGAGCCACGACGCCGACGCCGTGCACGCCCATTACCTGGCCGCCCTCACGCGCCGCCTGGAGGCCGCGCCCGAGGCCGTGCAACGCGTGCTGCGCGCGAAGCTGCCGGTGGCGGTGCCCGCCGAAGGCCCTGCCCAGCACACGGCGGCGCCCGCCACACCGCCCCGGCGCCCGCGCGCGCCACCGCCCAAGCCGCTGACGCCGCTGGGCCGGCTCAACCAGCACATCGCCTCCGCCACCCAGGCGCCGGGCACCGCCGCCGGCCGTCCCGAACTGCGCAGCGCGCAGGCGTTTCGCGAAACCTGGTCTCGCCTGTGCGCCGAGGACGAGGTGGTGCAGGCCGTGCAGCGCGGCCCTGAAAACGCCGGCCCGCTCAACTCGCACATGCTGGTGCTGCGCACCCTGGGCCTGCTGCGCGAACTCTCGCCGGACTACCTGCGCCGTTTCATGGCGCACGCCGACACCCTGCTGTGGCTGGAGCAGTCAAGCGCCCAGCTCAAGCAGCCGGCCGGCAAGCCCAAGGCGGCGCGGCAGAAGAAATGAACGCCATGACCCACCCCGTGCCCATCGAGATCGCCGGACAACTCGCGGCCACCCGCGCCGTGCTGGAGCGCCACCTGGGCGACACGCTGCAGGCCATCCACCTGTTCGGCTCGGCCCTGGACGGCGGCCTGCAAACCTTGAGCGACCTGGACCTGATGGTCACCGTGAGCGCGCCCCTGGCCGAGCCGGTGCGCCGCGCGCTGATGGGGGACCTGCTGGCCGTCTCCGCGCCACCCGGCACCGAGGGCCCGCTGCGCGCGCTCGAAGTGACGGTGGTTGTGCGCGGCGACGTGGTGCCCTGGCGCCATCCCGCGCGGCGCGAACTGCAGTTCGGCGAATGGCTGCGCGAGGACCTGTTGGCCGGCACCATCGAGCCCGCCATGGAGGACCACGACCTGGCGATCCTGCTGAGCAAGCTGCGGCAACACAGCGCCGCGCTGATGGGACCGCCCGCGGCCGAGCTGTTCGAGCCCGTGCCTGCGGCCGATTTCGCGCAGGCGCTGCTCGACACCGTGGCGCAGTGGAACGAGGCGACCGACTGGGTGGGCGACGAACGCAACGTGGTGCTCGCCCTGGCGCGCATCTGGTTCAGCGCGGTCACTGGCGGGATTGCCTCCAAGGACGCCGCCGCCACTTGGGCGCTCGAGCGCCTGCCCGAAAGGCATCGGCCGGTCCTGGCCAAGGCGCGCTTGGCCTACCTGGGCCACGCGCGAGACGATCTGGCCGAAGACGCGGAGGGCGTGGCGGCGTTCGTGCGGCATGTCCGGGCCGAGGTCGAGCGCGTGGTCTGAGCGCCTGAAGCCGCCGCTGCGGTGCTGAGCGGCGCTGCTGTGCTCACCGGGAAGACCCGGCCCAGGCTCGACGGATTGAGCCTACGCCCACTGTGCCGATCAAATCCGCCTATATTTTTTACCCATGAACCTGCCCGCATCGCCCATTGCCGGGGTCGTCAGCCCGACCTCGATCGACAAGAAAAAGATCAAATTCCTGCTGCTGGAGGGCGTGCACCCCTCTGCGGTGGAGGTGCTGCGCGCCGCCGGCTACAGCCAGATCGAGAGCCTGCCCGGCGCGCTGCCCGAGGACGAGCTCAAGCTCCGGATCGCCGACGTGCATTTCCTGGGCATCCGTTCCCGCACCCAGCTGACCGCCGAGGTGCTGGCCCATGCGCAGCGGTTGGCGGCGGTGGGGTGCTTCTGCATTGGCACCAACCAGGTCGACCTGAGCGCGGCCAGTGCGCGGGGCGTGGCGGTGTTCAATGCGCCGTTTTCCAACACCCGGTCGGTGGCCGAGCTGGTGCTGGCCGAGGCGATTCTGCTGATGCGCGGCATCCCCGAGAAAAACGCGGTGTCGCACCGGGGTGGCTGGCTCAAATCGGCCAGCCATTCCTACGAGATCCGGGGCAAGACGCTGGGCATCGTGGGGTATGGCTCCATTGGCGCGCAGTTGTCGGTGCTGGCGGAAGCGCTGGGCATGCAGGTGGTGTTTTTCGATGTGGTCACCAAGCTGCCGATGGGCAACGCGCGCCAGGTGTCGAGCCTGGCCGATGTGTTGAGGCAGGCCGACGTGGTGAGCCTGCACGTGCCGGAAACCGCCGCGACACAATGGATGATCGGTGCGGCCGAGCTGGCCTTGATGAAAGCCGAGGCGGTGCTGATCAATGCGGCGCGCGGCCAGGTGGTGGTGATCGAGGCCCTGGCCGAAGCCATCCGGCAGAAGCGCCTGCTGGGTGCGGCGATCGATGTGTTTCCCCAGGAGCCCCGCAGCAACGACGACCTCTTCGAGTCGCCGTTGCGGGGTCTGGACAACGTGATTCTGACGCCGCACATCGGCGGCTCGACGAAGGAAGCGCAGGAAAGCATCGGCGTGGAGGTGGCGGCCAAGCTGGTGAAGTACAGCGACAACGGCACCACGACCTCCTCGGTCAACTTTCCCGAGGTGGCGCTGCCGGCCCACCCCGGGCATCACCGACTGCTGCATGTGCACCAGAACGTGCCGGGCGTCCTGTCCCGCATCAACCAGGTGTTCTCCGACAACCACATCAACATTGCCGGGCAGTTTCTGCAGACCCGGGGCGAGGTGGGCTATGTCGTGATCGATGTCGATGCTGCCTATTCGGACATCGCGCTGGCCCGCCTGCTCGATGTGCCGGGCACGCTGCGTTGCCGCGTGCTGTTCTGATACTGGCCCGGCGCCTGGCCCACGTGGCGGCTGAAGGCGGTGCTGAAGCTGCTGGCCGAGCTGTAGCCCACGCGCTCGGCCACCTCGACCAACGCCATGCCCTCGCGGCGCAGCAGGTCCTTGGCCAGCGCCATGCGCCAGGCCAACAGGTATTCCATGGGGCGCAGACCGACGGCGCGTGAGAAGCGGTCGAAGAAGGCCGAGCGCGACAGCGCCGCCTGTCGGGCGAGTTCCTCCACGGTCCAGGTGCGCGCGGGCTCGCCGTGCATGAGGCGCATCGCCGCCGCCAGCCGCGCGTCGGCCAGGCCGCGCAGCAAGCCGGGAGGGGCGCCTTCGCCGGTGGTGGAGCGCAGCGCTTCGATGAGCAGCACCTCCACCAGCCGGCCCAGCACCAGCTCGCGGCCGGCGCGCTGCTCGGTCGATTCCTCGCGCACCAGCCGCACCAGCACCGAGAGCCGATCGATGCCTCGCACGTGCAACAGGGCGGGCAGCAGCGAGACCAGCAGGGCCGCGTCGGGCGAGCCGAAGGCGAAGTAGCCGCCGAGCATGCGCACGTCCGGCGGGCCGTCGGGCCGGCCGTGGCGCAGGTCGCCTTCCATGCCGGCCGCCTGCAAGGCGTCGATCGCCACCGGCACCACCGGCTCGAAACCCGAGAGCGTGAAGCCCGGCGTGGCCGGCATCAACACGAAATCGCCCGCTTCCAGGGTGATGGGTTCCTGGCCCTGGACGGCGAGCAGGCAGCGGCCCTCGAGCAGGGTGCAGAAGCTGGGCTGCCCGAAGGCCGAGTAGCGCACGCCCCAGGTACCGGCGCCGCTGATCACTTTCGAGAACACCGCGCGGGGCCGCAGCAAGGCGATGACGTCGGCAAGGGGATCCACCATGGATGGACTTTGGCGAATGATTGACGGACTTTTGATTGTAGTCAGTCCGGTTTTGTCTCGATATCGTGACGACCTTCTTCACTTCATTTGCAAGGACCTCTCCATGAAAACCGTTCTGATCACTGGCTGCTCGTCTGGCTACGGCCTCGAAACCGCGCGCCACTTTCTCGCCCAGGGCTGGCACGTGGTGGCCACCATGCGCACGCCGCGCTGGGACCTGCTGCCGGCCTCGGAGCGCCTGGCCGTCCTGCCGCTGGACGTGACCGACCCGGCCAGCATCGCCAGCGCCCTGCAGGCCGCCGGGCCCATCGACGTGCTGGTGAACAACGCCGGCCTGGGCCTGTTCGGGGCCTTCGAGGCCACGCCCCTGGCCACGGTGCGCGAGATCTTCGAGGCCAACACCTTCGGCACCATGGCGATGACGCAGGCGGTGCTGCCGCAGTTCCGCGAACGCCGCGCCGGGCGGGTGGTCAACGTCACTTCCAGCGCCACGCTCGCGCCCATGCCGCTGGTGGCGGCCTACACCGCGAGCAAGACCGCCATCGAAGGCTTCACCGCTTCGCTCGCGCACGAGCTGCAGGCCTTCAACGTGCGCGTGAAGCTGGTCGAGCCGGGTTACGCGCCCACCACGCGCTTCACCGAGAACGGCGCGCAGCGCATGCAGGGGCTGATCCCCGAGGCCTACGCACCCTATGCGCAGGCCGTCTTCGCCACCCTGGGCTCGGCCTCGGCCTTCACGGTGGAGTCGGACGTGGCCGAGGCCGTGTGGCTGGCCGCGAACGACGCCTCACCCCGGCTGCATTACCCGGCGGGCGCGGACGCGGTGGCGCTGGCCCGGCAGGCCGCCTGACGCGCGCCCGGTGCGGCTCACTCCGCCTCGATGCCGGCGGCCTTGATGACGCGGCCCCACATGTCGGTCTCGCTGGCCTGGAACTTCACCAGCTCGGCCGGTGAGGTGGGGAACACCTCGCCGCCGCTGCCAGCGAAGAACTGGCGCACGGCCTGGCTTTCGATGGCCTTGTGCAGCAACTCGTTGAGGCGCGTCACCACCGGCGCGGGGGTGCCGGCCGGCGCGTAGGCCGCGAACCAGTAGCCCATGTCGTAGCCCTTCACGCCCGCTTCGGCGATGGTGGGCACCTCAGGCAGCGATGCCATGCGCCTGGCCGAGGTGACGCCCAGCGCGCGCACCTTGCCGGTGGTGATCTGCGGCATGCCGGTCGAGGCGTCGGTGAACATCATGGTGATCTGCCCGCCAAGCAGGTCGGTGATGCCCATGGGGTTGCTGCGGTAGGGCACGTGCAGGATGTTGACGTTGGCCATCTGCTGGAACAGCTCGCCCGCCACGCGGCTGGACGAACTGCCGCTGCCGAAGGACAGCTTGCCCGGCGCCTGCTTCGCGGCGGCCAGCACGTCGGCCACGCTCTTGTAGGGCGCGTCCGCGCGAACGATCATGATCTGCCCGCCCTTGCCGATGCCGGTGATGGCGGCGAAGTCCTTCACCGGGTCGTAGGAGAGCTTCTTGTACAGGTGCTGGTTGGCCGCGTGCGTGGTGTTGGTGGTGATGAGCACGGTGTGGCCGTCCTTGGGCGCGTTGGCGGCGGCCTGGGCCGCGATCATGCCGCTGGCGCCCGCCTTGTTGTCCACCACCACCGGCTGCCCGGTCTGCTCGCTGACCGATTGGCCCAGCGCGCGCGCCAGGATGTCGGTGGCGCTGCCGGCGGCAAAGGGCACGATGAAGGTGATGGGCTTGGTGGTGAGCGAAGCCTGGGCGAAGGCGGCGGGCAGGGCCAGCACCGAGGCGAGCGCGACCACGGCGTGGCGGCGGGTGAAGGGGCTGTTGTTCATGTCTGTCTCCTGGGGTGGATGGTGAAGGAAGAAGCGCCTCAGCCCGAGGGGCCGTGCAGTTGGGAAACCAGGTGGGCGGGAACCTCGAGGTCGAGCGCCAGCAGGTGGAAGGACAGGGCCTTGCCGTGGCTGTCCAGGTTCAGGGCGTCGTTGACGCCGCCGTCGAGCACGTCGTCCAGCACGAAGTTCATCGCGTGCAGCTTGGGCAGCAGGTGGCGCACCACCTGGCTGGGCTGGCGGTGCCGGAAGTGCGCGGCGACGCGCTCGGCGGTGATCTGCGCCACGATCAAGGGATAGAGCGCCTCGCTCCAGGCGATCACGCTGATGTTGGATCGGTTGCCCTTGTCGCCGGTGCGGCCGTGGGCGGCGCGCCACAAGGGCACGGTGAGGACGGGGGGGCTCACTGGAGCACCTTCGCCCTGCGGGCTGGGGTGCGAGCTTGCTGGGGAGCGGCCCTGCGCTGCGCTCATGCGCCGTCTCCTTCGTCCAGCAGGCGAAAGCCGGTGGGCACCAGCGCGCGGTCCATGGGGCAGGAGGCGGTGCCCAGGGTGGGGCGCAGCGCGGTGCGCACACCACCACCACCCGCCGGGCCACAGGTGTAGAGCGCCGTCACCTCGCGCATCAGCCGCTGCGCCATGGCCTTGTCCGCGTGGCGCGTGGCCACGCGCAAGCGCACGTCGGTGGCCGAGCCGGGCACGCTGTGCCGCAGCCAGCGGCCCTGGTCGTCGGCCAGCACGCTGGCCACGCCAATCAGGTCGATGCGCAGCGGGCCCAGCCCGTTCAGGCGCTGGGTGAGCACCTCGGCAGCAAGCCTGGCGCGCTGCTCCGCGCGCACGCCGGCGTAGGAGATCTCGCCCTCGGCCAGCCAGCCGCTCTCGAAGCACACGTTCACCTTCAGCGTGTCCGGCCGCCCATGGCCGCGCACACCACTGAGTTGGACCCGGTCCCGGCCCACCTGTTCGACGCGGGCCTCGGTGATGTCGGCCACCACATCGGGCGTGAGGTAGGCGCGCGGGTCGTGCACCTCGTAGAGCAGCTGTTCCTTGACGGTGTGCCCGTCCACCATGCCACCGGTGCCCTCGGGTTTGAAGACCGTGCAGCTGCCGTCCTGCGCGATGGCCGCAATGGGGTAGCCCACCCGCGCCAGGTCCGGCACGTCCTTCACGCCGGGGTCGGCGTAGTAGCCGCCCGTGACTTGCGCGCCGCACTCCAGCAGGTGGCCGGCCATGGTGGCGCCCGCGATCCGGTCCCAATCGTCCAGGGCCCAGCCATGGTGGGCCAGTGCCGGTCCGAGCACCAGGGACGGGTCGGCGACGCGGCCGGTCACCACCACGTCGGCGCCCGCGCGCAGCGCATCGGCAATGGGCTGCGCGCCGATGTAGGCATTGGCGCTGATGACGGTGCGGCCGGCCAGCTGCGCCGCCAGGTCGGGCGACATCAGCGTGTCCGCCACCCGGTGGGCCACGTCGTCGCCGTGCACCACCGCCACCCGGGGTTCGCGCAGGCCCAGGGAGCGCGCGATGGCCTGGATGCGCCGGCCCGCGCCGAGCGGGTTGGCCGCGCCGAAGTTGCTCACGATGGGAATGCGGTGCGCCAGGCAGCGCGCGAGCACGGGCCGCACCAGCTCGTCCAGCATGGGCTCGAAGCCACCGTCCGGGTCCTGCAGGCGCGCCAGTTGCGCCAGCGCCAGCGTGCGCTCGGCCAGGGTTTCGAAGATCAGGCAGGCCGGGCCACCGGTCTGGATGAGCGCATCGACCACCGGCCCGGCGGCGTCGGTGCGGTCGCCGGAGAAGCCGGCGGCCGAGCCCACGTGAATCACCGTTGTGTTTGCCATGTCGCGCACTGTAGGCGCCGGGCACTCATCCTGTGAAACTCAAACTTCAGATATATTGATCTGAAATGCAGATCAATCTGTCCACCCGCGAACTGCGCGCCTTCGTGGCATTGGCCGAGCAGCGCAACTTCACCCGCGCGGCTTCGCTGTGCCACCTGTCCCAGCCCGCGTTCTCCGCGCTCATCCAGTCGCTGGAAGCCAACCTGGGTGGCCGCCTGTTCGAGCGCACCACGCGGCACGTCGAGCTCACCGCCGAGGGCGAGGCCTTTCTGGACGCCGCGTTGCGCCTGCTCAAGGACACCGACACCGCCATCGAAGGGGTGCGCGACCACGTGGCGCGACGCCGGGGCCGGGTGGCGATCGCCATCCTGCCCTCGCTCGCGGCCGGCTGGTTGCCGCCCCTGCTCGCGCGCTTCCACCAGGCGCACCCCGGCATTGAACTCGACGTGGCCGACGTGCTGTCCGACGAATGCCTGGAGCGGGTGCGCGCCGGCCGGGCGGACTTCGCCCTGGCCTCATCGCGCACCGACGCGGCCGAGCTGCACACCGAGCGCTTCTGCTCGGACGATTTCCATGTGGTGTTTCCCGCGGGCCACGCGCTCGCGGCCGGTGCGGGCGCGGTGCGCCTGGCCGAGCTGCATGCCTTCCCGATGGTGCAGCTGGCCCGTTCCAGCAGCGTGCGCCAGTACGTCGAGGCCGCGATCTATCCGCACCGCATGCGCACGGTGATGGAGCTGGAGCAGCTCAGCACCGTGGCCGGCATGGTGCGCGCGGGCCTGGGCATCACCATCGTGCCCTCGCTCACGCTGTTCCACTTCGAGCAGCCCGGGTTGGGCGCGCGCCAGATCAGGTCGGCCGGGCTGAAGCGGCAGGTGTTCCTGGTGCGCCGCGCGGACCGAGCGCTGTCCTCGGCGGCGCAGGGGCTTCACAGCCTGCTGATGAAGCACCGGCCGTCGTGAGGGCGGGCGCAGACAGGCCTCGCCATGGTGGAGGGGCGAGGTTTTCTCTCAATCGTGTCCTCGGTGTGGTTTCCGCTTCAACAGTCTGAATGCGGTACGGGTGGATTGGTCCTCAAACTTGGGGATTCAAATTCCGAAGGCTCCGCCCTAAGCTGCCCTCCATCGTCTCGTTGCAGACGAGATCCTCAGAGGAGGTGCGCCATGGTTGTGGATCGCCGGTCGTTGCTCGGGTCACTGGTGGGTGGTTTGCTTGCCTCGACAGCGTCGCGCGCGTTGAGCTTCCAGCCACCGAGTTGCCAGGCGCACAAGCCCTCAGACAGGCTGGTGGTGGACGTGCATTGCCATATTCTGAATGTGAGGGATGTCGACAGGGATGCGTTCGTCAAACGCAGAATTCTGGAGCTGGACGAAAACCGATCCATTGGCGCCTTGGTGGTCAGTGCATTTGCTCAACTGGGGTATGCCAGCGCTTACCTGAACACCCACACCATGGCCAGTGAGCTTGAGTTCATCGCCAGAAACCAGAAGACCTGGCTCCGCCAACCCGAGGCCTTTTGTCTTCCAGGACCGAAGGATCGCACCAAGGTGTTTGGCACCGAGTACGAGTTTTCATCGCCGAGTGGAGGCGCCAAACCGTTGGCGGGAATGATGAACGGTCGCCTGGCCAACACGGTCCGGATGATGCATGAGTACCCAACGGTCGATCTGTTCACCCCATCCATGGTGGACTTCTACGAAGGTGCTGAAAACTGGTACTCGGAAAACGACACGATGTCGGTGGTCTACGAAAGAATCAGTCAGGCCACCTTCGGCAGGATCTTGCCCATGGTGTCCTTCCATCCGCAACGCCAGGCAGACTTGCAGCATCGCGAGGAAAGACTGACGCCATTGGGCCTGGTGAAGAAGTCGATCAAGGACAGGAACTTTGTTGGCGTGAAGCTGCATCCCTCGGTGGGTTATGGGCCCGGTGGGAATGCCAAGCTGGCTTGTCCCAACTCGAAGCGGAACCGAAGCGTCCAGGTCGATCAATACCGCAAACGGTACGGCGATCGTCTGGACAGGGCGCTGTGGGAGCTGTTCGAGTACTGCGCAGACAACGAGGTGCCCATCCTGACGCATGGAAGTCCTGGCATACCGGCCTATGCAGCGTGCATGAAGCCTGAAGGGGTGGCGCCCGAGGAGTGGCTATACGCCCCCTTGCAGTGGGCCGCTGTGCTGGAGCAGATGAAACGCCGCAATCCCGCCAAACCATTGCGCATCTGCCTGGGACATTTCGGTGGTGCATTTTCCAGTCACAGCTATTGGCATCCCTGGATGAACAACTTGCTTCAGGCCATGTCCGACCATCCTTCGCTCTACGCCGACCTCTCGATCCAGTCTGGTCTGTTCGACAGCGATTCGGGCCGCCGCAAGGCATTGCGCTCCCAGTTCACCAAGCTGTATGAGGACAACAAAGTGTTGTCGCAACAGAGCATTTACGGTTCCGATTGGCACATGGCCGAGGTGGCAACGATCGGGCCGGCGTACTTGACGGACTTGGTGGAGCTGGTTCCGGCGTCCAGCCGGAACAGGGTGTTCGGCCTGAATGCCGCTGAGTTTCTGGGACTCCAGAAGGGGCGTGCGAACAGGGCGCGCATTCAAGACTACATGCGCTGGCTGGAAAAGAAAGGCCGCATGCCTGCGGGATACCAGCCCGCGTGGATGAGCAAAGTGGATGCGTCGACTTGAGTCTTCGCGTTGGCCTCGCCTTGCGGGGGAGGCGTTTGCCTGTTCAACCCAGCTCGGCCAGCCCCGGGTTGAACACCACCTCCCACAGGTGCCCGTCCGGGTCCTGGAAGTGGCCGGCGTAACCGCCGTAGAAGGTCTCTTGCGCGGGCTTGACGATCCGCGCGCCGGCTTCGGTGGCCTGCCGCATCACGGCGTCCACCGCCTCGCGCGAGTCCACGTTGTGGCCCAGCGAGAGTTCCAGCGCGCTCGACGCCTGCGCGGTGGGCGAGAGCAGCGGCAGGCCGGTGTCGGCCGCCAGGCTGCGGCGCGGCCAGAGCGCGAGCTTCAGGCCGGCCTGCAAATTGAAGAAAGCCACGGCGCCGTTCTCGAACTCGGTGCCGATGATGCCCTTGGTGGCCAGGCCCAGGCCGTCGCGGTAGAACGCCACCGCGCGTTCGAGGTCGTCCACGCCGAGGGTGATGACGGTGATGCGGGGTTGCATGGCCAGGGCGCCCTTCAGCGGCGCAGCTTGTAGCCGGTGCGGAACACCCACCAGATGAAACCCAGGCACAGCGCCATGAACACCAGCGTCATGCCCGTGCTCACGGCGATGTGCACGTCGGCCACGCCGTAGAAGGCCCAGCGGAAACCGCTGATGAGGTAGACCACCGGGTTGACCAGCGAGACCGTCTGCCACAGCGGCGGCAGCATGTTGATGGAGTAGAACGCGCCACCCAGAAAGGTCAGCGGCGTCACCACCAGCAGCGGGATCACCTGCAGCTTCTGGAAGTTGTCGGCCCACAGGCCGATGATGAAACCGAACAGGCTGAAGGTGACGGCGGTGAGCAGCAGGAAGCCGAGCATCCACACGGGGTGCGCGATGTGGTACGGCACGAACACGCGCGCCGTGAGCAGGATCAGCAGGCCCAGCATCACGGACTTGGTGGCCGCCGCGCCCACGTAGCCCAGCAGCACCTCGATCCACGACACCGGGGCCGACAGCAACTCGTAGATCGTGCCCGACCACTTGGGCATGTAGATGCCGAACGAGGCGTTGGAAATGCTCTCGCTCAGCAGCGACAGCATGACCAGGCCGGGGATGATGAAGGCGCCGTAGGTGACGCCGTCGATGTCACCCATGCGCGAGCCGATGGCGGTACCGAAGACGATGAAATACAGCGAGGTGGTGAGCACCGGGGCGAGGATGCTCTGCGTGATGGTGCGGAAGGTGCGCGCCATCTCGAAGCGGTAGATGGCCTTGATGCCGTGGATGTTCAATGACATGGGAAAACCTCCGTGCTGCGCACTGCGGTGCGATCACCTTCGGGCGGCCGTGCGGTGATCATGCGCGGGCCTCCTGTTTCTTGTGGACGAGGCTCACGAAGATGTCTTCGAGCGAGCTTTCGCTGGACTGCAGGTCCTTGAAGTCGATGCCCTGCGCATGCAGCGTGCGCAGCAGCTCGGCGATGCCGGTCTCGTCCTTCTGGGTGTCGAAGGTGTAGGTGAGCGTGTGGCCGGCGCCGGCGAGTTCGAGTGGCCAGCGCGCGAGCGCCTCGGGCACGCGCTCCAGCGGTTGCTGCAGCGTGATCGTGAGCTGCTTCTTGCCGAGCTCGCGCATCAGCACGTCCTTGTCTTCCACCACGATGAGTTCACCCTGGTTGATGACGCCGATGCGGTCGGCCATGTCCTCGGCTTCCTCGATGTAGTGCGTGGTCAGGATGATGGTGGTGCCGCGGTCGCGCAGCTCGCGCACCATGCGCCACATGTCGTGCCGCAGCTCCACGTCCACACCCGCGCTGGGCTCGTCGAGGAACAGTATCTTGGGCTCGTGCGACAGCGCCTTGGCGATCAGCACGCGCCGCTTCATGCCACCCGAGAGCGTGAGGATCTTGTTGTCCTTCTTGTCCCAGAGCGAGAGGTCGCGCAGCACCTTCTCGATGTAGACCGGGTCGGGCGCCTTGCCGAACAGGCCCCGGCTGAAGCTCACCGTGGCCCAGACGGATTCGAAGGCGTCGGTGTGCAGTTCCTGCGGCACCAGACCGATGGCGGCGCGTGCCGCACGGTAGTCGCGCACGGTGTCGTGCCCATCGGCGATCACCACGCCTTCGCTCGCATTCGCGATGCCGCAGACGATGCTGATGAGCGTGGTCTTGCCCGCGCCGTTGGGTCCGAGCAGGGCGAAGATCTCGCCTCGGCGGATGTCGAGATCGACGCGCTTGAGTGCCTGGAAACCGCCCGCGTAGGTCTTGCTCACGCCGCGCACGGACACGATGGGGTCGGCGGTGTTCACCGCCTGGGAAGAAAGGGACATGGAGCCTCCTGAAGCGCCACACTCTAGCACTGTTTTTGTGTACAGTGGTCGTCCCATGCCGAACGTCCACATTCCGATTCAGGCCATCAAGGGCCGGGGCATCAGCCACCAGCAGCCGCACCGCTTCCTGCGCGACGAGCGCCAGGCGTTCGACGATGGCTGGGGGGCGCTGGACGAAGCCGCGATCGCGAGCGGCGAAGCGCCGCCCCCGGCCACGGAAGTCACCTGGGAAGACTGCAAGAGCGCGATCACGAAGAACGACTCGCCTGACGTGGGCTTTACCATGGGCCTCAACCCCTACCGGGGCTGCGAGCACGGCTGCACCTACTGCTATGCGCGGCCCACGCACAGCTACCTCAACCTCTCGCCCGGGCTGGACTTCGAGACGAAGATCATCGCCAAGCGCAACCTCGCCGAGGTGCTGCGGCGCGAACTCGCCAGCCCGCGCCACGTGCCCGGCCTGCTGGCCATCGGCACCGTGACCGACGCCTACCAGCCCGTCGAGCGCGAACTCCGCCTCACCCGGGCCGCGCTCGAGGTGCTGGCGCAGGCGAAGCACCCACTGGCCATCGTCACCAAGGGCAGCGGCGTGGAGCGCGACATCGACATCCTCGCGCCCCTGGCCGCGCAAGGCCTGGCGGCGGTCTACGTCACCATCACCTCGCTCGACGGCAAGCTCGCCCGCGCGCTGGAGCCGCGCGCGGCCGCGCCGCACCGGCGCCTGCGCATCCTGCGCACGCTGGCCGACGCGGGCATTCCTGTGGGCGTGAGCGTGGCGCCGCAGATCCCCTTCATCACCGACGACATGGAGCAGGTTCTCGAAGCCGCGTGGGACGCCGGCGCGCGCCGCGCCTTCTACACCGTGCTGCGCCTGCCGTGGGAACTGAGCCCGATGTTCCGCCAGTGGCTGGACCTGCACTACCCGGACCGCGCCCTGCGCGTGATGGCGCGCGTGCAGGAAATGCGCGGCGGCAAGGACTACGACGCGGACTTTGCTCAGCGCATGCGCGGCAGCGGCATCTGGGCCGACCTGATCCGCCAGCGCTTCGACAAGACCTGCGCGCGCCTGGGCTTCAACACCGAACGCGAGCCGCTGGACACCTCGCAGTTCAAGCCACAGGCGCTGCGCGCGCAGCAGGAACTGTTCTAGCGGGGCATGACGCGCTTCGGCGCTTGAGGCGCTGAAGTGTTGCGGCCTCCCGACACCGCAGCGTCCTCTTTCTGACTTTCCATTGCGGGTGCCTATGCGTTCTGGCAGCGTGCGGCTGAGATGGGTTCCATGGAGTCGCAGGCATTCATCGGCAACAAGCTGCGGGGCAATCACGATGAGCCACCGTCTTTCTGGGGCAACTGGCCTGTGGCTCGCACGATGATGGAATGTTCACTGGCCCAAGGATTTGGCCCGGCTGCCTATGACCTTGGCGCCATGCTAGATGCACACGCTGAGACATCGAATGACTACCGGCATGCGCTTGAAGTTTTGCACGAAGGCGTGAGGCTTGGCCATCAGGAATCCGCCAACTATCTATTCGCATCGTTTCATGGGGGTGACCCTATCGTCGGTCGTGCCAAAGACCCTTTCCGAGCCCGTCGCTACAAGGCCATCTCCGAACGCCTGCGCCTGGACCACCACCTCAAGCTGCCCAACCTGGACCGCGTGCTGCCCCTGCCACCCGCTTCCTTACCGCACTGGAACAGCGACCCCGACACCCTCATCGACGCCGCCAACGGTGCGCGTATCCCGTCGCGGCCCTAGATCGCCACACCCGATCGCGTCAGCCCCAGAAGCTCAGAGGGCCTGCACCAACTCCGGCGCCGCCGCCAGGTACTCCGTCGCCCGTCGCTTGGCGCGGATGTCGTCGTACACGCGCTGCGCCTGGGCCGGCGTCATCTTCAGTGCGACCGCGAGTTCTTCGGCCGAACGGCCGTGTTCCAGCGCCCACAGCGCGATGTCCATCTGCGCGTACGGCAGCGCGAAGTAGAACTCGTCCTGGCCCTGCGGCAGGGTGTAGGTGTCGGTCGTGGGCACGGCGTTGCAGATCGCGTCGGGCAGGCCGAGGTGGCGCGCCATGGCGTAGACCTGGGTCTTGTAGAGGTGCGCGATCGGCTTGAGATCGGCCGAGCCGTCGCCGTTCTTCACGAAGAAGCCCTGGTCGTATTCCAGCCGGTTGGGCGTGCCGACCACAGCGTAGTTGAGCCGGTCGGCGTGGTAGTAGTCCATGGTCTTGCGCACGCGCTGCTTGAAGTTCGTGGCGGCCACGATCTGCAGGTATTCGCGCAGCGGCAGGCGCACGCTTTGCTGTTCACCGTCGGGCGATTGCACGACGAGCTTGAAGAAGTTGATGCCGCCTTCCACACCGCCGGCGATCACGATCTTGTTCTTCCAGCCTTCGCCGTACGCGGGCACCACGCGGCGGATGGCTTCGTCGCGCTGCTGGTAGCAGCCCAGGGCTTCGAGCGCGGGCGCGATGTCGTGCACCTGGTATTCGATGCCCAGGTGCTCGGCCAGTTGCCGGCCGCGCTCGGTGCTGAAGCCGCTGGAGTCGCGCTCGGGCAGCAGCAGGCCGAACACCTTCCTGGCGCCCAGCGCGCGCACCGACAGTGCGGCGCACACCGAGCTGTCGATGCCACCGCTGATGGCCACCACCAGGCCGCGCCGGCGCAGCTTCTGCGTGAGCACCTGGGGGATCCATTGCGAGATGCGCGCGAGTTCGGCCTCGCAGTCCAGCGCCAGGGACTCGGGGCCCAGGGGCACGGCGCTCATTGGGAAACCTCCGCGCAGCGCGCTGCGGTGCGAGCGCCTTCGGGCGGTCGTGCGGCGCTCATCAGACCACCCCTTGCTGTTTGCGCTGCACAAAAGCCTCGATGGCGTTGAGCGAATCGAGGTTCTCCGGCACCATCTCGTCGTCCCCGATCTTGAAGCCGTAGGTCTCTTCCAGGTGCGCCACCAGCTCCAGGAAGCCGGTGGAGTCCAGCACCTGGTGCTCGAGGAAGGAGTCGTCGTCGCTGGGCGAGACGGCGCCCGCGCCGAGCAGGAAGTTCTCTTCGATGTAGCGCCGCACGTCGGCTTTGATGGTGCTCATGGATGGGGTTCCGTTGGGGGTTGCAGGTTTGAAAGAGGAAACATCAGGCCAGATCGCGCCGCCGCAGCTTGCCGGACTCGGTGAGCGGCAGCTCGTCGACGAAGGCCACGGTCTTGGGCGCCATCCAGCTCTCCAGCCGGGCCAGGCAGTGGCGGATGATCTCGCGTTCGCTCAGCGTCGCGCCCTCATGCAGGCGCACGAAGGCTTTCACGGCCAGGCCCAGGCGTTCGTCGGGCGTGCTGGTGACGGCGGCTTCGCGCACGCCGGGCAGTTCGCAGATGGCGTGTTCCACCTCCAGCGGGTAGACCTTTTCGCCGCGCGACTTGAACATGTCATCGGTGCGGCCCACGCAGTAGAGCCAACCGTCGGCATCGCTGCGGAAGACGTCGCCGGTGCGCAGGGTGTTCTCGCCCGGGCGCGGGCCGGGCGAGAGGCGGCTGGGCTGGCCGACGGGCGCGTTCCAGTAGCCCGCGCTCACGTGGGCACCGCACACCACCAGCTCGCCGGTGCTGCCATGGGGCAGGCGCTGGCCGCTCTCGTCTTCCAGCCAGTGTTCCTGGTGCGGGATGCCGCGCCCCACGCTCTCGGGCCGTGTGTCCACTTCCTCGTGCGGCAGGTAGCTCGCGCGCATGCATTCGGTGAGGCCGTACATCAACAGCAGCCGCGCGTGCGGCAGGCGCTCGCGCAACTGCGCGGTGTGCGCGGCGGGCAGGGCGGCGGCGGCGTTGGTGATGAGGCGCAGGGCGCTCAGGTCGTGTGCGGCGAGGTCCAGCGCGAGCAGGCTGGCCCACAGCGTGGGCACGCCGGGGAACACGGTGACGCGCTGCGCGGCGAGCCGCTGCAGCAAGCGCATGGGAAAGGCGGCGCTGTTCTCCAGCACCAGCGTGGCGCCGATGCCCAGTCCCATGAGCACGTGGTACAGGCCGTAGCTGAAGGTGGGTGGCAGGGCCAGGCCGATCACGTCGTCGGGCCGCAGGTGCAGGTAGGCCTGCACCGCGCGCCAGGCCGCGAGCATGTTGGCGTGGCTGAGCATCACGCCCTTGGGCACGCCGGTGGTGCCTGAGGTGTAGATGAGGGTGGCGAGATCGCCGGCATGGGCGGGGCCGGCGTGGGCGCTGGCCTGGGTGGCGGGCTGCGGCCAGGGTGGTGCGGGGGTGTCGCCTCGTGCCCACACCAGAGGCGGCTGCGGCTGTGCGCCCACGGCCGCCGTCCACGCGGCGGCCAGCGAGGCCTGGGTGAGCAGGGCGCGCGCGCCGGTGTCGGCCAGCACGTGGGCGAGCTTGGCGGCCTTGGTCTGCGGCCCCAGGGGCACCACCACGGCGCCCAGCCGCCACACGGCGTGCAGCGCGGCCACGTAGTCCACGCCGCTGTCGAGCAGCAGCACCACGCGCTCGCCGGGGCCGATGCCGGCGGCGTGCAAGGCGTTCGCGACGCCGTTCACGCGCTCGTTCAGCTCGCGGTAGCTGACCTCGCGGTCGGCCACGACCACGGCGGTCTTGTCGGGCACTTCGAGGCAGCGCGCATCGAAGGCGCTGTGCACGAAGGGGCCGGGCAGGAAGGCCAGGGCGGTCATGGGAATACCTCGCCCTGCGGGCTGCGGTGCGAGCTTGCTTGGGAACGGCCCGGCGCGGCGCTCATACAGGTTCCAGCACAGGGGTGGCGGGCCGCACGAACTGCCCGTGCAGCAGCATGGTGGAGAGCACGCCCACGAAGGCCATGTTGTCGGCGAAGCCAATGGCGCGGCCGGCCGCGCACTTGGCACTGAGCCGGGCGACGGCGGGAGCATCGAACAGGCCGGCGTCGCGCACGCTGGCCTCGCTCAGCAGCTCGGCCACCCAGGGCAGGGGCTTGCCGGCCTCGAAGAAGCTGGCGCTGTCGGGCGAGCGGTACGGCTGCTTGGTGCGGCGGCCGATCTGCAGCGGCAGCTCGTGCGCGAAGGCTTTGCGCAGCAGCAGTTTCTCGCACAGGCCGCGCATTTTCAGGCGCGGCGGCAGTCGGCTGGCGAAGGCGATCACGCGCGGGTCGAGGAAGGGGTAGCGCCCTTCGATCGACGCGGCCATGGCCATGCGGTCGCCCTGCGCGGCCAGCAGGTAGCCGCTCATGAGCGTGTGCGCTTCCACGTACTGGTCGCGCGCCATCGGCAGCCACTGGTGGAAGTGGTCGGGCAGGCGCGCGCGCAGCTGGGCGGCCGGGTCGTGCCGCGCCAGGGCCTGCTGCTGTTCGGGCGTGAAGAATGCCCAGGCGCGCCGCGTGGTGGACAGGCGGGTCTGGTGCGCGAAGCTTGCGTCGTCGCCGGGCACGGTGCTGTCGGTGAAGAAGCGCTGCGACATCGCGTTGGAGCCGCCGGGCGAGCGCGCGAGCCAGGGGTAGAGCCGCTCGACCACGCGCGCGCGGCGCGGCGAGTCGGGCAGCTGCGCGACGAAGCGGCGGATCTTGGCCTCCTTGAACAGGTCGTAGCCGCCGAAGACCTCGTCAGCGCCTTCGCCGGTGAGCACCACCTTGTAGCCGGCGGCGCGCACGCTGTCGGCCAGGCGCAGCATAGGGGTGGGGGCGGTGCGCACCAGCGGGGTCTCGGCGTGCCACACGGTGCGCGCGAATTCGGCGGCGATGTGGTGCCGGCCGCAGCCGATGGACGAGTGCTGCGTGTTCAGGTGCCGCACCATGGCCTGCTGGTGCTCGCTTTCGTCGAACTCGGCGTCGTCGAAGGTGAGCGAGAAGCTGCGCAGCGGCGTGTCGGTGTGGCGGCGGATGATGGTGGTGAGGATGGACGAGTCCAGCCCGCCGCTGAGGTAGGCGCCCACCGGCACGTCCGCGCGCAGCTGCAGGCGCACCGCGTCCACCAGCAGGGCGTGCAGCTCGTCGGCCAGCGCGTCTTCGTCGACCGGCGCGAAGGGGTCGGTGAGGGGGAAGTCCCAGTCCCACCAGCGCGTGAGCGTCTCGCCCTGGGCGTCCACCACCAGGCAGTGGCCGGGCGGCAGGCAGTGGATGCCTTCGAAGGCCGAGTGCGGTGCGAGCGGTGCCCACCAGCCGAAGCTGGCCGCCAGGCCGGCGGGGTCGAGCCCGCGCGGGACCTCGGGCAGCGCGAACAGGGCCTTGGCTTCGGAGGCGAAGGCCAGCCGCGGGCCCACGCGCGTCCAGAACAGGGGGCGGATGCCCACGCCGTCGCGCGCCAGCAGCAGGCGCTGGCGCGGGCCGTCCCACAGGCCGAGAGCGAACTGCCCGTTCAGGCGCGACAGAAAGGCATCGCCCCAGGCCTGGTAGGCGTGCAGCAGCACCTCGGTGTCGGAGTCGGTGGCGAAGCGGTGGCCGGCCTGGCGCAGTTCTTCGCGCAGCTCGATGTAGTTGAAGATCTCGCCGTTGAAGACCAGCTGCACGCGGCCGTCCGCGCTGCCCATGGGCTGGGCGCCGCCTTCGGGGTCGATGATGGCCAGGCGCGCATGGGCCAGGCCGATCGGGCCTTCGACCCAGGTGCCCCGGCCGTCCGGGCCGCGGTGGCCCAGCGTGCCGATCATGGCGTCCAGCTCGGCCCGTTCGGGGGCACGCCGGGGGCTGAAGAGGCCAGCGATGCCGCACATGGTCAGGCCTTTTCGGCGTGTGGCGGCTCAGAGCGCATCGCTGTCGTCGCTCGCGTCGGTCAGGTCCCAGCGCGCCTTGGCCAGCCGTTTGGCCAGGGCCGTGTCGCGCGACTGCACGCCGCACAGGCGGCCGGCGTCGTCGCGCGAAGGCAGGAAGCCGGCGCGTGCGGCCACACGCTGTGTGAGGCTGTCCTGCAGGTTGAGGCGCACGCAGCTGCAGCGCCGGGCGGCGGCTTCGCGCACCGCGTCGTGCAGCAGGCCGAGCAGGGTGGCTTCGGTGTCGTGGTGCCAGTCGATCACGTGCAGCTCGGGTCGGCCTTTGTCGTCGACCTCCATGGCCCAGGCGATCAGGCCCACCACCTTGTTGTCCCGCCGTGCCACGCGCATCACGAGCGAACGCCGGGGGTTGCCCAGCAGCCGCTGCTGCAGGTAGCTGCTGTCGCGGCGCAGGTGTACGCTGGCCGGATCGAGGGTGTCGGGCACGGCCAGTGCCGGGTCGAGCCGGGTGGTGTTTTCCAGCGTGAGGCCGCGCGGCCGGTGGCGGCGCAGCGCGAGCCGGCGCAGGGCCAGGCCGCCGTTGGCCACGCGCATGGCCAGGGGCAGGCCGGCCACCGCCGGCCAGCGGCGGCGCACGAAGGGTGCGAGGTCCAGCGGGTGGGTGAAGGTCAGGCGCGAGGGCAGCGGCTCGAACATGCGGCGCACGATGCCGGCCGAGTTCTGGTTGGCGCCCACCGCGAGGGTGAAGTCGTACCGCGCGAGCATGGCCTGGTTGAGCCAGATGCCCAGGCCCGACTCCTGCGCCTCGGGCCGCACCAGCAGGTCCATCACCTGCGCGCCCGCGAGCCGCTGGCCGTCGTGCTCGACGCGCAGTTCCTCCACGCCGATGATGGCCAGCAGCCGGCCCTTGGCGCGCAGGCACCACAGGTCGCCGAAGCCGCCGCTGGCGCGCCCGAGCCGGTAGCGCCAGCGCAGGTAGGTGTCGTCGTCCCAGCTGCCGTTGAGGTGCTCGCGGCGCAGCGCGATGACCTCGGGCAGGTCGGCGAGCAGGGCCGGGTTCAGGCCGAGCTGCAGCGCCGTGGCGTCCAGCCCCAGGCTGCGCGCCACCAGCCGGCCGAGCTTCTCGTGCTCGGGCAGACGGGGGGCGGGCGCCACGGAGCGCCGCACATCAGGCGTTTTCACTCAGCACCCCGTGCACCTTGAGGAAGGCCAGCACATCGCCGATGCGGGTCATCTCGCGCGAGACCTCGGCGGTGAGCTCGATGCCGAAGCGCTCGTCGAGTTCGGCCATGAGCATGAGGGCGCCCATGGAGTCCCAGTCGTCGATGGCGTCGCGCTGCAGGTCGGCGTGCACGTCTTCCACGGGCAGGTTGAAGCAGTCCGCGAGCATGGCGAGGGCATCGCTCACGGAGACCTGGGTCTTGGCTGGTTCGCTCATCGGTGAAACCTCAGTTCAATGACGACAGGCCTTCGCCGTCGTCGTGCAGCAGCAGGGTCCGGTCGTCGATCTGGATCATGGCCGCGCCCCATGACAGGCCGACGCCATAGCCCAGCAGCATCCAGTGAAGCCGCTGCCCCGGCGCGGGCGGGGCGAGCCGGCGCGTCATGGCCACGGCCACCGAGGGGCCGCCGCAGTTGCCGCTGTCCTCGATCGACATCGGCACCCGGTCGTCCGGCAGTCCGCTCTTCTTCATCAGGTGTTTCATGATGAAGCGGTTGGACTGGTGGAACACGAAGGCGTCCACGTCGGCCACTGTCTTGCCCGCGAAGGCCAGCGTCTCGGCGATCAGCGGCGGCACGCGCTTGATGGTGAAGTTGAAGATGGCCGCGCCGTCCATTTCCAGGAAATGATGGCGCGGGTTGGCCGGCTCGCGGTCGCGGAAGGCGCCGCCGCGCAGGATCAGCCCGTTGGCGCCGCTGCCATCGGTGTGCAGCACGAACTGGCCGCCGGCCCCGGGCGTGCCGTCGAGCTCCAGCGCGGTGGCCGAGCCGGCGTCGCTGAACAGCAGCACCGTGGCCTGGTCTTCCGGGCTCACGAAGCGGCTGGGCGTTTCGCCGTGCAGCATCAGCACGCGCTGGTGGCCGCCGGCGCGCAGCATGGCGGCGGCGATGTACAGGCCATAGGGGTAGCCGGAGCAGCCCAGGCCGACGTCGAACGCAGCGCAGCTGTCGGGCAGGCCCAGGCGCTGCTGCAGCAGGCAGCTGGTGGAGGGCAGGAAGTGGTCGGGCGTCTGGGTGACGAAGATCAGCGCGCTCACCGTGTCGGGCGCCCAGCCCAGGCGCTCCATCAGCCGCGTGGCGGCGCGAAAGCACAGGTCGGCGGAGGTGATCGACGGGTCCACCACCCGGCGCTCGCGCACGCCGGCCATCGCCACCACCTTGCGCACGTCTTCCGGCGGGAAGCCCAGGGCCGGATCGAGGTTGTCCACGACCATCGGAGGCAGGCACGTGCTGATGCCTGCGATGCGGAAACCGCCGATGTTCGATTGGCTCACTCGACTTCCCTTGTTGAATCGGTCGCGTCCCGGGCGCGGAGTCCGGGCGCTGGTTGTGTACCCCGGCCAGTATACGGAAGGGCCCCGGGCCGAGGCGCCGCCCGGGCCCGGGGCCGGTCAAATGTCACAAAAGACGGGCCAGCGCGTCCTCCCGCCAGTGGTGCAGCGCGGTGTAGAAACCTTCCCAGACGCAGCCGTTGCAACCCCGCCCGCAGCAGGTGTCGGGCTCGGGCGGCGGCGGGCGCAGGGCGCTGTCCAGGTCCATGCCCCGGCGCAGCGCCAGGCCGCGCAGGTGGGCGATCAGCGCCTGCGCGGTGGGCAGGTCGGCCAGCGGCACGCCGGCCGGGTCGTGCCGCGTGAAGCGCGGTTGTTCGCGCCCCTCGAACGTGCCCACCTCCGCGAACATGGCCGCCGGCCGCACCCACAGGCCCCAGCCGCCGTAGAGCGCGCGGTACAGGGTCATGCCTTCCAGGGTCTCGCTGCAGCGCACGGTGTCCAGCACCTCGTACCAGCCGCCCTTGTAGTGGCGGTAGAGGCCAGGCGGCGTGGGGTTCAGCGGGGGCAGGTCGTCGTCGGTCATGGCGGGGAGTTTAGGCGCCGGCCTTGATCGGGATCGACGGCACCGGCACGTAGAACTCGCCGCCGGCGGCCTTGAACTCGGCCGATTTGCCGGCCATGCCTTTCTCGGCGTAGTCGCGCACGTCCTGCGTGATCTTCATCGAGCAGAACTTCGGCCCGCACATGCTGCAGAAGTGGGCTTCCTTGCTGCTGTCCTTGGGCAGGGTCTCGTCGTGGAAGTCGCGCGCGGTGTCCGGGTCAAGGCCCAGGTTGAACTGGTCGTGCCAGCGGAACTCGAAGCGCGCCTTGCTCATGGCGTCGTCGCGCGCGCGGGCGCCGGGGTGTCCTTTGGCGATGTCGGCCGCGTGCGCGGCGATCTTGTAGGCGATCAGGCCCTGCTTCACGTCGTCGCGGTCGGGCAGGCCCAGGTGCTCCTTGGGCGTGACGTAGCAGAGCATGGCCGTGCCCATCCAGCCGATCATGGCCGCACCGATGGCCGAGGCGATGTGGTCGTAGCCGGGCGCGATGTCGATGGTGAGCGGGCCCAGGGTGTAGAACGGGGCCTCGTGGCAGTGCTTGAGCTGCTCGTCCATGTTGGCCTGGACCAGGTGCATCGGCACGTGGCCCGGCCCTTCGATCATGGTCTGCACGTCGTGCTTCCACGCGGTCTGCGTGAGCTCGCCCAGGGTTTTCAATTCGGCGAACTGGGCCTCGTCGTTGGCGTCGGCCGCGCTGCCGGGGCGCAGGCCGTCGCCGAGCGAGAAGCTCACGTCGTAGGCCTTCATGATCTCGCAGATCTCGTCGAAGTGCGTGTAGAGAAAGCTCTCCTGGTGGTGCGTGATGCACCACTTGGCCATGATGGAGCCGCCGCGCGAGACGATGCCGGTGCGGCGGTTCGCGGTGAGGTGGATGAAGGGCAGGCGCACGCCGGCGTGGATGGTGAAGTAGTCCACGCCCTGTTCGGCCTGCTCGATCAGCGTGTCGCGGTAGATCGCCCAGGTGAGGTCCTCGGCCACGCCGCCCACCTTCTCCAGCGCCTGGTAGATCGGCACCGTGCCGATGGGCACCGGCGAGTTGCGCACGATCCAGTCGCGCGTGGTGTGGATGTTGCGGCCGGTGGAGAGGTCCATCACGTTGTCCGCCCCCCAGCGGATCGCCCACACCAGCTTGTCCACTTCCTCCTCGATGCTGGAGGTGACGGCGGAGTTGCCGATGTTGGCGTTGACCTTGACGAGGAAGTTGCGGCCGATCGCCATCGGCTCGACCTCGGGGTGGTTGATGTTGGCCGGGATGATGGCGCGGCCGCGCGCCACTTCGTCGCGCACGAACTCGGGTGTGATGATCTCGGGTATGCGTGCGCCCATGGGGTTGCCGCGCAGGCGCGCTTCGCGCGCCGCGTCGCCCAGGTACTCGGCCATCCATTCGCGCTTGCCGTTCTCGCGCACGGCCACGTATTCCATCTCGGGCGTGACGATGCCGCGGCGCGCGTAGTGCATCTGCGTCACGTTCAGGCCGCTGCGCGCGCGGCGCGGCGTGCGCTGCAGGCCGGTGGCGGAGGCGCGCAAGGCCTCGATGCGTTCGGCATCCCGGGCTTCGTGCTTCACGCCGTCGTCCAGCGCCTGGCGCGCGCGGCCTTCGTAGCTCTCGGTGTCGCCACGCGCGGTGATCCACGCGCCGCGCACCTCGGGCAGGCCGCGCGTCACGTCGATCGCGGCCGTGGGCTCCGAGTACGGGCCCGAGGTGTCGTACACCACGACGCGCTCGCCGTTGGTGAGCGCGATCTCGCGCATGGGCACGTTCACGCCGGGCTGCTGGCCAGACACGTGGATCTTGCGGGAGGCGGGAAAGGGCTCGCGGCTGAGCGCGAGGGAGGCGGTGGGGATCTTGTCGGGGGCGTTCATGGTGGCGGTTTCCGGTTCCGGTGGATGGGCATGGATGAATGCTCCGGAGGACCGCCCCGGTGACCGCGTGCGCGGGCGCCGCCCTTCCGCCAGGGGAAGGGCCACACCCGCATGCCGCCGTGGGGCATGCGCTCTTCTTTCGCCGGTACTAACCGGATCAAGTTCACGGGTTCGGCCGTCAAGCCGTCTCAGCGCCGGACCCTTTCGAGCCCGTGCACCCCGGAGCAGGGGGGAGTGTACTCGGACACGCTTTGTCACAAGAACACGACAGAACAGCGATAGATTGCCCGGCAAGATCGATTCCTCAGAAAGGCAGGATGAGCACATGGACAAATCAATGATGAAGGGACTGGTCGTCGGCGGGCTCGCCACGGTCGTCATCGGCGCCAGCGGCGTCACCGGCTACCAGACGCTGATGAAACCCAAAGTCGCCGAGGTTGTCGAGGTGAAGGAAGTCATGGCCACCGTGGTCACGCCGCGCGAGCATTGCGAGGACGTGGCGGTGCAAAGGCAGGCCCCCGTGAAGGACCAGCACCGCATCGCCGGCACGGTGATCGGCGGCGTGGCCGGCGGCCTGCTGGGCAGCACCATCGGCGGTGGCAGCGGCAAGACGCTGGCGACCGTGGCCGGCGCCGCGGCGGGCGGCTATGCCGGCAACCAGGTGCAGAAGAACATGCAGCAGAAGGACACGGTCGCTTCGGTGGAGCGGCGCTGCAAGACGGTCAACGAAAAGACGCAGAAGCTCAGCGGCTACCAGGTGACCTACCGCCTGGACGGCAAGGACGGCACGGTGCGCACCTCGTTCAAGCCGGGCGCGACGCTGCCGGTGAAGGACGGCCAGGTGGTCACCACACCACCGCCCGACGCGAAGTCGTGAAGCCGGCGCGGCGCATTTGAAAAAGAATGCAACTCAGATCAGGATGTCGAACAGGTTGGAAAAGGTGTCCGTCCACGGCCGGAAACCCGGCCGGGGTTGCAGCACCTGAGCGCCCTGCAAGGCCGGTGGCAGGTGCGCCGCCTGTGTGGGGTTGACGAACACCACCCACGACGAGCGCCGGCAGAACGGGTCGCCGTGGCCCGAGGGCAGTTCCAGCAGCAAGGCCACCTTGCCCATGTCTTGCGCGGCCGAGGCCATGACCGGGCGCAGGTCCAGGTAGGTGTTGGTGATGTGCACCGCCAGCAGCCCATCGGGTTTCATGTGGCGCTGGTAGGCCTGGAAGGCCTCGAGCGTGAGCAGGTGGGTGGGAATCGAGTCGCCTGAAAACGCGTCCATGGCCAGCAGGTCGAAGGCCTGCGGGGTCTCGTGTTCCAGCATCAGGCGGCCGTCGCCCAGCACCGGCACGGTGCGCGCGGCGCTGTCGGCGAGGAAGCTGAAGTGCCGCCGCGCCAGGTCCAGCACCTGGTCGTTGATCTCGTACAGGCGCATCTCGTCGCCCGCGCGGCCGTACACCGCGAGCGTGCCCGCGCCCAGGCCCACCACGCCCAGCTTGCGGGGTCGGTCGGTGGGCAGGCTCAACAACGCGCGGCCGATGCCGGTGCGCTCGCAGTAGTAGGCGGTGGCGCGCCTGGGGTGGTTCAGGTACTGCTCGCCGTGCGTGATGCTGCCGTGCACCATCTTGCGGACCGGGCCCAGGCCGTCCTCGTCCACGCTCTGCTCGATGCGCGTCTGGCTGTAGAAGTTGCGCACCACCTCGGTGTAGCCCCGCACATCGTCCAGCGAGAGGCTGGCCAGGCGCGCGCCATAGAGCAGCAGCGCCAGCAGCAGGGCGGCGCGCCAGCGCGCGCGCAGCCCGGGCCAGAGCACCCGCACCACCAGCAGCGCGCACAGGAACAGGCCCAGCGGCAGTTCGAAGTAGGCGCTGAAGACCGCTGGCGCCACCAGGCCCACGAACAGGCCGCCCAGCGCGCCGCCCACCGAGAGCATCAGGTAGAACAGCGTGAGGTGGCGCAGCGGCGGGCGGCGGCGCACCAGTTCGCCATGGCAGACCATGCAGAACACGAACACCGCCGCGCACAGCAGCGCCACCAGCATGGGCACGTCCAGGCCCTGGTTCATTGCCACGTCGAGCGCCACGAAGGCCAGTGGCAACAGACTCAGGAAGAAGGGGCGCACGTAGTAGCGCGGCGCGTCGAAGCACAGGATGAAGCTCAGCAGGTACAGCGCCAGCGGCAGCACCCAGAGGAAGGGCACGGGCGCCACGTCCTGCGTGAGATGGCGGGTGATGGCCAGCAGCAGCGTGGAGGCGGTCGCCGCCAGGCCGACCCACAGCAGGCACTCGCGCCAGCCGGGGCGGGGCGCGTCTTCCAGCGGTGCGGCGTGGGCCTCGGCGCCGTTCTGCCGCCGCACCGTGTAACCGGCCGTGGCCACGCAGACCAGCACGAACAGCGCATACCCGGCCGACCAGACCCAGGCCTGCGGTGTCACCGCCAGCGCCGGCTCGACCAGCACCGGGTAGGACAGCAGCGCCAGCATGGACGCCAGGTTGGACAGCGCGTACAGCCGGTAGGGCTGCGCGCCGTGGGCCAGGAAGGCGCGCGCGTACCAGGCCTGCATCAGCGGGCCGGTGGTGGACAGCAGCAGGTAGGGCACACCCACCGTGGTGGCCAGCACGCCGAGCACGCTCCAGGTCGGGTGCGCCTGGGCGTCGAGCTTCCAGGAAGGATCGGCCACCACCGGCAGGGTGGCCAGGCTGAGCAGCAGCAGCGCGCCGTGCACCCAGGGCTGGCGCCGGGGGCTGAGCTTCTCGTGCACCCAGTGCACATAGGCATAGCCCAGCAGCAGCTCCACCTGGAAGAACACCATGCACAGCGTCCAGACCGAGGACGAACCACCGAACCACGGCAGGATCATCTTGGCCACGATGGGCTGGATCTGGAACAGCAGGAAAGCGGACAGGAAAACCGTGGCTGCGAACAGAGGCATGGTAGTGTGGTCCTGGTCGGCGGGATGCCGGAGTATGGCCGGGCGCGCGCAAAAGGAGTGACCACCATGAACAGTTTTGGCAGACGGGCGCAGGGCGAGCGCCTGGAGCGCATGCGCGCTTCGCCCCGGTGGGACGGCACGGGTTTTCGCAACCTGCACCCGGTGCTGCCCGGGCTGCGCGACCTGACGGTGCCCCGGCCCACGCTCAAGGAGTTCCTGAGCGCGGGCGACCGGCGCCTGCCGGGCGCCGCGCTGCCCTCGCTGGACCCGCGCGAACGCTGGGGCCGCCCGGCCCAGAGCGGCCTGCGCGCCACCTGGCTGGGGCATTCCACGGTGCTGATCGAGATCGACGGCCACCGGGTGCTGACCGACCCGGTGTGGGGCACGCGCGCCTCGCCGTTCCGCCTGCTCGGCCCCAAGCGCTTCCAGCCCGTGCCGCTGCGCCTGCGGCAGATGCCCGAGGTGGACGTGGTGGTGATCTCGCACGACCACTACGACCACCTGGACTACCCCACCATCCGCGCGCTCGCGCGCCACAGCCGCGTGCCCTTCGTCACCTCGCTGGGCGTGGGCGCGCACCTGCAGGCCTGGGGCGTGGCGGCCGAGCGCATCACCGAGCTGGACTGGTGGGACAGCCACCGCGTGCCCGGCACCGGCATCACGGTCACGGCGGCGCCGTCACAGCACTTTTCCGGCCGCAGCTTCAAGGACCGCAACGCCACGCTGTGGTCGTCGATGGTGATCGCCGGCGAGCGGCACCGCGTGTTCTTCAGCGGCGACACCGGCCTGACCACCGAGTACGCCGCGATCCGCGAGCGGCTCGGGCCGTTCGATCTGGTCATGCTGGAGGTGGGCGCCTTCCACCCCGCCTGGGGCGACATCCACCTCGGGCCGGCCAACGCCCTGAAGGCGCACGCGCTGCTGGGCGGCGGCGCCCTGCTGCCGGTGCACTGGGGCACCTTCAGCCTGGCCATGCACGCCTGGGACGAACCGGTGGAGACCCTGCTGCAGCTCGCGCAAGGGCAGGGCACCCCCTTGCTGATGCCCCGGCTGGGCGAGGCGGTGGAGCCGGCCCACCTGGAGGTGGTGGTGCCCTGGTGGCGCGGGTTGAATGCGGGCAGCGAAGCCGCGCCCGCACCGGCCGGGCCGCCGGCCCTCCAGCGGGATTTGCCCTGGCCCCTCGATTGAAGAAAGACCTCGCATGAACACCACCGTTGCCGGCCCCGATGGCCAACCCCGTTGCCGCTGGTGCGCCGCCGCGCCCGAGTTCTTTGCCTACCACGACCGGGAATGGGGCTTCCCGGTCGACGACGACCGCCGGCTGTTCGAGAAGCTGTGCCTGGAGAGTTTCCAGTCGGGCCTGAGCTGGCGCACCATCCTCGCCAAGCGCGAGAACTTCCGGGCCGCCTTCCACGGCTTCGATTTCGATCGCGTCGCCCGCTTCACGGCCAGGGACGTGGAGCGCCTGCTGGGCAACGAAGGCATCGTGCGCCACCGCGGCAAGATCGAGGCGGTGATCAACAACGCGCAGCGCGCGCAGGAGATGGTGAAAGCCGAGGGTTCGCTGGCCGCGTTCTTCTGGCGCTACGAACCCGATGAGGCCGGCCTGGGAACGCCGCAGACCGCCTCGACCTCGGAGGCCTCCGTGCGCCTCTCGAAGGACTTGAAGAAGCTGGGCTGGGCCTTCGTCGGCCCCACCACGGTGTTTGCCTTCATGCAGGCGATGGGCCTGATCAACGACCACGCCGAGGCCTGCGTGGTGCGCGCGCAGGCCGCGCAGGCACGCCGGCGCTTCAACAGGCCTTAGAGCGGGTCGGCCAGCAGCTTGGAGAGGGCCGCGATGTTGGCCGCGCTGGGCACCTGGGGCTTCATCTCGTCCTCTTCGGCCGTGGCGTTCTCGTGCGCCTGGATCGCATTGACCATGGCGTACTGGTTCTCCCACGACAGCGTCTTGCCCTCGGGGCAGAGATCGCGCACGGTGCCGAACCAGTAGTAGCCATCCTTGCCGCCGAACAGCGCGTCGATGCCGCCGGCATCGCCCGGCTTGAGGCCATGGGCGGCCAGGATGAGCTTGAGCTTGTGGTGCGAAACGGAATACTGCATGGGGTGGTCGCGGGGTGAGGGGTCGGCGATTGTACTGAAGGGCCGCCGCCCACGCTGTCACGCGATGCCGCAGGCCAGCAGGTAGCGCGGCTCGTTTTCCAGCACGTGGCCGTGCAGCAGGGTGCTGGCCTTCTCAGTGTCCTGGTCTTCCACCGCGTCCACCAGCACCTGGTGGCTGGAGACCGCGTTGCTGATGGGCGAGCGGTGGCGCAGCGCGGTGAGCTGGTAACGCAGCAGCTCGTAGCTGGCGCGCAGGTAGTGGTTGTCGCAGTTCTCGAAGAACGCCCAGTGGAAGTTCATGTCGATGCGGGCGAGCGCGGGCAGGTCTTTCGCGCGCTCGGCGGTTTTCATTTCCTTCACGCACTGCGCCATGCGCTGCAGCAGCTCGCGCGGGTGGGACTGCATGGCCTCGCGCAGCGCCTCGGTCTCCACCATCGCGCGGAATTTCAGCAGGTGCGACAGCTCCTGCGGCGAGAGCGTGAAGACGAAGGTGCCGCGCTGCGGATGGATCTCCACCAGGCCTTCGCTCTTGAGCCGCAGCAGGGCCTCGCGCACCGGCGTCTTGCTCACGCCCATGCGCTGGGCCAGCTGGGCCTCCGACACCTGTTCGCCCAGCTTGAGGTCGCCATTGACGATGGCCTCGCGCAGCCGCTCGGCGACCACGTCGGTGAGCAGTCGGGGGCGTTGCAGTTCCAGGGTGGTGTTCATGGGGTGGTCAGGTTCGTGTGGCGGAGAGTATAGGGTTATTGCTGATTTAACATCTGAGATATCAGATACCATTGCACCCAGCAAGTCAAGCTGAGCAACCCGGAGACATTCACGTGAGTTCCCCGCCTTCCCCGTCCTCTCTCGCGCACCCGCTGGCGCGCGCCTTTCTCGCTGCCAACCGCTGGGTGCTCATCGTGCTGCTGGGGGTGATGGCCGCGCTGGTGATCGGCAACGTGTTCGCGCGCTATGCCTTCAGCCACTCCTTCACCTGGGTGGAAGAGGCCACGCGTTACATGATGATCTGGGCCGCCTTCATCGGCGCCGGGCCCGCGCTGCGCGTGGGCGGCCACATCGCCATCGACACGCTGCAGGCCTCGGTGCCGGTGGCCCTGGCGCGGTGGCTGCGTGTGCTGATCGTGGCCATCGTCGCGGCCACGCTGGTGACGCTGGTCTGGCTGGGCGTCGAGTACGTGGAGTTCGCCTGGTACCAGGAATCGCCGGTGCTGGGCTGGTCCCTGGGCAAGGTGTACCTCGCGTTGCCGCTGGGCGCGGCGCTGATGCTGGTGCACCTGGCGATGGTGGCGCGGCAGTGGGTCGTGTCGGGCGAGTGGGACCGGGTCGAAGGCTTCGACCCGCAGGCCCTGTGAACCCGGAGGGCCTGCGATGACGACGGTTCTCGGTCTCGTTTTTCTGGCGCTGATGGTGATCGGCGCACCCATTGCCTTCGCGATGCTCATCGCCGGCCTGGTGGCGGTCTGGCTCAAGCCCGGCCTGTCCTCGCTGGTGGTGATGCAAAACCTCTTCAGCGGGCTCGACAGCTTCCCGCTGATGGCGATCCCCTTCTTCATCCTCGCCGCCGAGCTCATGACCGGCGGCGCGCTCACCGACGTACTGCTCAAGTTCGCCGCGCGCCTGGTGGGCATGCGCCGCGGCGGCCTGGGCCACGCCAACATCCTCACGCTCACCTTCTTCTCGGGCATCAGCGGCTCGGCGCTGGCCGATGCAGCGGGCCCGGGCGCCATGCTCATCAAGATGATGCGCAAGGCCGGCTACAAGGACTCGTACGCCGCCGCGCTCACCGCGAGCACCGCCATCGTCGGCCCCATCATCCCGCCCTCGATCATCATGATCGTCTACGCGATGACGGACAACAGCGTGAGCATCACCGGCCTGTTCCTGGCCGGTGTGGTGCCGGGCTTCCTGATCGCGCTCTCGCTGATGGTGGTCAACCACATCGTGAGCGTGCGGCGAGGCTACCGCTCCTCGCCCGAGCTGCTGGACCCGGCACCGCTGCTGCGCCTGTTCTGGCGCGCGCTGCCGGCGCTGATGCTGCCGGTCATCATCCTGGGCGGCATCCACCTGGGCATCTTCACGCCCACCGAGGCCTCGGCCGCCGCCGTGCTGTATGCGCTGCTGGTGGGTCGCTTCGTCTACGGCACGCTGCGCATGGACATGCTGCCCGCCATCCTGTTCCGCTCGGCGCTGATGACGGCCTCCATCCTGTTCATCGTCGCCACCTCGGCGGTGTTCGCCTGGGTGCTCACGGTGGGCCAGATCCCGCAGCAGATGGCGGCATGGATCGCCGGCATGGCGCTTTCCCCGATCGAGCTGCTGATCGCCATCAACGTGCTGCTGCTGCTCGTGGGCATCTTCATCGAGCCACTGCCCGGCGTGATGATCATGGTGCCCATCCTCGGGCCGCTGGCCGACGCGGCCGGTCTCAACCCGTTGCACTTCGCCATCGTGATCATCGTGAACCTCACGCTGGGCATGGTCACGCCGCCCGTGGGCGGGCTGCTGTTCGTCACCTCCGCGGTCTCGGGCGTGCGCATGGGCCCCATGGTGCGCGAAATGGTGCCCATGCTGGTTGCGCTGTTCGGCGTGCTGATGCTGCTCACCTTCGTTCCCACGTTTTCCACCTGGTTGCCCGGCGTGCTCGGGTACTCACACTGACCCTCAGAACCACCCTAGAAGGAGACTCCCCGTGAAGATTCATCGCAAGCACTTCCTGGCGGCCGTGGCCGCCGCCTCCCTGCTGGCGTTCGGCGCCGGCCCCGCGTTCGCGCAGAAGGTGCTGAAGTACACCCACTACCAGCCGGCCGGCAACGACCAGCCCAAGCACGCCGCCGCGCTCGCGTTCAAGGACCACGTGGAAAAAGCCACCCACGGTTCGCTCAAGGTCGAGCTGTACCCCGCCGGCCAGCTCGGCCCGGCACAGCAGGTCATGGAGGGCCTGCGCCTGGGCACGGTCGAACTCGCCGTGGTGCACGACGGCGGCATTCCCGGCGTCTACAAGACCTTCAACATCTTCGGCTTGCCCTTCCTCTTCAACGACCACGCGCACGCCTACGCCGTGCTCGACGGCAAGTTCGGCCAGGAGCTGGCCGAGGACATGCGCAAGCGCACCGGCATCCGCCTGATGGGCTACGCCGACAATGGCATCCGCCACTTCACCAACAGCAAGCGCGCCATCAAGACGCCCGAGGACATGAAGGGCCTGAAGATCCGCGTGCAGCCCAGCCCGGTGTTCGTGAAGCTGGTCGAGTCGCTGGGCGCCAGCCCGACCGCGATCGACTGGGGCGAACTGCCCGCCGCGCTCGCGCAGGGCACGGCCGACGGCCAGGAAAACGGCGTCACCAACATCATGGCCGCCAGCCTGTTCCAGCACCAGAAACACATCACGCTGGACGGCCACGTCTACAGCCTGCACGCCTACATGGTCAGCGAGCGCTTCTTCAACGGCCTGAACGCCGCCGAGAAGAAGGCCGTGACCGAGGGCGTGGACATCGCCAAGAAGATCCACCGCGACATGACGCGCGCGCAGGACCTCTCGGCCAAGAAGGTGCTGACCGAGAAGGGCATGACGGTGACCGAGCTCACCCCGGCCGAGATCGACCGCTTCCGCAAGGTGGCGCAGCCGCCGGTGCGCGCCTACCTCGAAGCCGAGGTGAGCAAGGAGTGGACCGAGAAGCTGCTGCAAGCCGCTGCCGCCAAGTGAGCGACGGGGTGAAGCACGACCGCCTGGTGGTGGCCCTGGACGACGGCTACGCCGCCTACGACCAGGAAGAGGCCTTGCTGGGCGCCGAGGGCGCGCGCTTCGAGGTGCGCCCCTGCCGCCGCGACGAAAACGCGGCGGCCGCCTCGGTGGCGGACGCCGACGTGGTGCTGGTGCGCGAGTCGCCGGTGTCGCGCCGGGTGATCGACGCCATGACCCGCTGCCGCGCGGTGATCCGCTACGGCATCGGCGTGGACAACATCGACCAGGCCGCCGCGCGCGAGCGCGGCATCATGGTGGCCAACGTGCCCGACTACGGCACCGACGAGGTCAGCTCGCAGGCCGTGGCGCTGGCGCTCGCGGTCTCGCGCCGCATCGGCCTGCACGACGCCGAGGTGCGCGCGGGCCGCTGGTCCACCGGCGTGCTGCAGCCCATGTATCGGCTGCGCGGGCGCACGCTGGGCCTGGTGGGTTTCGGCCGCATCGCGCGCATGACGCTGGAGAAGCTCGCGGGCTTCGGCTTCGGCCGCGTGCTGGTGCACGACCCCAAGAGCGACATGCCCCCGGGTGTGGAGCGCACCGACCTCGACACCCTGTTCGCCGAGGCCGACGTGATCTCGCTGCATGCGCCGCTCAACGAGCAGACGAAACACATGGTGGACGCGCGGCGCATTGCGCTCATGCGGCCCACCGCCCTCCTGGTGAACACGGCGCGCGGCGGCCTGGTGGACACGCAGGCGCTGTACGAGGCCTTGCGCGAGCGCCGCATCCTGGGCGCGGGGCTGGACGTGTTCGAGCAGGAGCCGCCGGGCGCGCACCCGATCTTCGGCCTGGACAACGTGGTCGTGACCAACCACATGGGCTGGTACAGCGAAGAGGCCATGCGCGAACTGCAGCTCAAGACGGCGCAGGAGGCGGTGCGCGTCCTGCGCGGAGAACAACCCTTGCACTGGCTCAACCGCTGGTGATTTTTTGACTGAACGGAGAAACGATGAACAAGGAATTGAAGGAGCTGGTCGACGGCTTCAACCAGGTGGCCGTGGCCTCGGTGGCCGATGCGGTGGACAAGGTCTGCGGCCAGCGCGGCTACATGGACACGCCGATCAAGCCTCGCATCAACGACAAGCGCATCTGCGGCCCGGCCGCCACCGTGCTCGAATCGGCGACCGATGAATTCGTGCCACCCCAGCACGCGCTGGACCTGATCGACGAAGCCGAACCCGGCAGCGTGATCGTGATCTCCATCGACGGCGGCCAGCCCGACGTGGCGGTGTGGGGCGGCCTGATGACGGCCGGCGCCGTGGCCAACGGCCACGCCGGCGCGGTGCTCGATGGCGGCGTGCGCGACCTCACCGAGATCCGGCGCGACTACGGCTTCCCGGTCTATGCCCGCGACGTGAGCCCCGGCACCACGCTGGGCCGCTTCCGCACGGTGGCCTCGCAGGTGCCCGTGCGTGTCGGGGGCATCGTGGTGCACCCGGGCGACATCATGGTGGGCGACGTGGACGGCGTGGTCGTGGTGCCGCGCGCGAAGGCCGCCGAGGTGCTGGCCGCGTCGCGCGAGATCGACGAGCGCGAGCTGGAGCAGGCCAAGCTCATCATGGCCGAGAAGTCGCTGCGCAAGGGCCTGGCCAAATATGGCCGCATCTGAGGTGCCCAGCCACGCCGGGGCCGCGCAGATCGTGGCCCTGGGCGAGGCCATGGTGGAGTTCAACCAGACCGGCGAGAACGGCGGGCGCAGCTACCTGCAGGGCTTCGGTGGCGACACCTCCAACTTCGCCATCGCCGCCGCCCGCCAGGGCGCGCGCGTGGCCTATGTGAGCGCGCTCGGCGACGACCCTTATGGCGCCCTGCTGCGCCGCCTGTGGGACGAGGAGGGCGTGGACCACCGCCACGTGCTGACCGACCCGGCGGCCTTCAGCGCGATCTATTTCGTCACCCACAACGGGCAGGGCCACCACTTCAGCTTCTTCCGCAGCGGCTCGGCCGCGAGCCGGCTCACGCCGGCCACGCTGCCGCGCGCGCCGATCGAGACGGCGCGCGTGCTGCACCTCTCGGGCATCTCGCTGGCGATTTCACCGAACGCCTGCGACGCCGGTTATGCCGCCATCGAATGCGCGCGCGCCGCCGGGGCCTGGGTGTCGTTCGACACCAACCTGCGGCTCAAGCTGTGGTCGGTGGAGCGCGCGCGCGCCGTCATGACGGACGTGATCGGCCTGAGCGACATCTGCCTGCCCAGCTACGACGACGTGGTCGCCATCACCGGCCTACACGACCCGGATGCGCTGGTGGACCACTGCCTGCGCCTCGGCGCGAAGACCGTGGCGCTCAAGATGGGCGAGCAGGGCGCGATCGTGGCCACGGCCAGCGAGCGCCACCGCATCGCGCCCGCGCGCTGCCAGCCGGTGGACGCCACCGGCGCGGGCGATGCCTTCGGCGGGGCCTTCGTGGCGCGCCTGGTGGCGGGGGACGACCTGCCCACCGCCGGGCGCTACGCCGCCACGGTGGCCGCGCTCTCCACCGAGGGCTATGGCGCGGTGGCGCCGATTCCGCACGCCGCGCGCGTGCGCGAGGTGCTCGCGGCCGCCCGGCCCTGAGCGCCGCTCAGTCCAGCAGCGAGCGCACCACCGACTCGCGCGTGCGCAGGCGCGTGGTGCGCTGGAAGAACAGGCTGTTGGGCACGCGCAGGTAGGAAGGCTCCGCGCCCTCGGCGGTGTCTTCGCGCAGCGTGGTGTAGATCAGGTTGATGTCCATCACCTCGCCGGCCAGGCCCGGCTTGTCGCCGCCCTCCAGCAGTTCGATGCGGTCGCGCAGGCCGAACGGGCGCGAGGTGAAGATCAGCACCGCACAGAAGATGTTGGAGAGCACGCTCCAGGCCGCGAAGAAGGCGATGGCGCCCACCGTGGCAAAGCCGGTGAACGCGGTCCAGATCACCATGCCCGAGACACCCACGCGGTCCAGCACCAGCAGCAGGGCGGCGCCGAACAGCAGGAAGGTGACCACGCGCCGGCCGCCGATCACAAACTCCAGCGGCAGCCGCTTGTCCTCGCCCACGCGGGTGATGAGGCGGTGCAGCAGCGAGCGCAGCAGCAGCGCGACGAAGACGATCAGCGCGATCTGCAGCGCGATGGTGATGACGTCGATGAAGGGGTGGGCGTAGGCGGGGAGAACGTCTTTCATGGAGTGGTCGCGGCGGGGGCCACCGAGGCGCCCTGGATGTGGTGCTGGTTCAGGGAAGCGGCCACGAAGCCGGTCGATTTCATGTCTTCCACGAAGGCATGCAGATAGCGCGCCGCATCGGCGCCGCGGTCCTTGGGCAGGCCCATGGCCTGCTGGATCACCATGAAACGGCCGGGCAGCAGCCGCAGGCCGGGGTGGCGTTGCTGGTCGTGCTCCAGCTGCTGCCGCACGCCGGCGGCCACGTCCAGCCCCTGGCGCACGAACTCATCGACCACGGCCTGCGAACTGGCGGCCCGCACGATCTCGGCGTGCCGCAGCTCGCGCGTCAGAAACAGGTCGTAGGCGCTGCCCTTGCCCACGGTCACCCGCGTGCCCGGCCGGTCCACCTCGTCGTTGCGCTGCAGCGGGGATTCGTCGCGCACGAGGTAGCTGCCTTCGATCAGCACATAGGGCGCGGTGAAGGCGATGCCCTCGCCGCGCAGCGGGTCGATGGCGAAGAAGCCGACATCGGCCGCGCCGTTCCTCACCGCGTCCACCGATTGGCCCGCCGTGTCGAACACGACCAGCTCGATCCCGACGCCGAGCCCCTGCGCCAGGCGGTGCGCGAGGTCCACCGAGACGCCGACCGGCTGCCCGGTGGCGGGGTTGCGGTTGGCGAGGATGGGGTTGCCCAGGTTGATGGAGGCGCGCAGGCGGCCAGTGGGCGCGAAGCTGTGGGACAGGGGGAGGGAAGCGGTCATGGCGATGAGGGGGAAGGCGGGTGAACGTCCATGGCTTGCCGCGTGGCCGGGGCCCGCGGCAAAGGATGACCATGGTAACGGCCCTCCCGGATCACCGGGACGGCGTCAGGGGGACGGCGGCTCGATGTGGCGGCCGGTATGCCGGTCGCGCACGATGGCCTGGACGAAGGCCGTGGCGTCGTGGCCGACGACCAGCCCCGGGTCCGCCTGTCCCGACGGCAGGGTCAGGGACACGCCCGCCGCTTCGAGCAGCGCGCGGGAAGCGGGCATGGCCAGGATGGCCTTGCCGCTGCGGTGCTGGTCGCGGATGAAGTCCAGCGTGTGGGTGTCGCGCGCGAGGGCCTGCACGCCTTCGTCGCCATCGGGCAGGGCCAGCGCGTCGAACAGGAAGGCGGGTTCGTTCTGCAGCGAAGCCTCGGCGTCGACGAACACGCCGTCCACGGTCTTCACCGGGCCGATCCGGGGTGCCACGAAACGGGGCTGGGCGCCGAGGGCGAGCAAGGTGGCGTGCAGACCCACGGCGCTTTTGCCGACGATGCCGTGCGCGACCAGGATGGCCACCTTGCGGGCCCGGATCGAGGGATCGCCGGCCAGCACGGCGTGTTGAAGGGAGGGCGGGAGCTGAGCCATACCCACCACTGGGGCAAATGGCGTGCCCAGGGAAATCGCCCTGTCGCGCCGGTCCTCTTGTAGAGTTGCAGACGTTTTTTCCGCAGGAGACGGCATGGCCACCAGCAAGAAGGCAACATCGGGCGCGATCCGGTCGGGCGTGGGCGGCTGGACCTACGAGCCCTGGCGCGACAACTTCTACCCCAAGGGCCTGGCGCACAGCAAGGAGCTGGCCTACGCCAGCTCGAAGCTGACCGCGATCGAGGTCAACGGCACCTACTACAGCACCTTCAAGCCGCCCACCTTCGCCAAGTGGCGCGACGAGACGCCCGAGGGCTTCGTGTTCTCCCTGAAGGCCAACCGCTTCACCACCAACCGCCGGGTGCTGGCCGAGGCCGGCGAGTCCATCGAACGGTTCGTGGGCAGCGGCCTGAGCGAACTCGGCCCCAAGCTCGGGCCGCTGGTGTGGCAGTTCGCGCCGACCAAGGTGTTCGACCCGGTGGATTTCGAGGCCTTCCTGAAGCTGCTGCCGAGCGAGGTGGACGGCCTGCCGCTGCGCCACGCGCTGGACGTGCGGCATGCGAGCTTCCTGGACCCGGCCTACCTCGCGCTGGCGCGAAAGCACCGCTGCGCCACGGTGTTCACCGATTCGGACGACTACCCCTCGTTCGCCGATGTGACCGGCGACTTCGTCTACGCGCGCCTGATGCGAACCGACCCGAAGGTGAAGACGGGGTACGCGCCCAAGGCGCTGGACCGCTGGGCCGAAGCCGCCAAGACCTGGGCCGCGGGCGGTGAGCCGGCCGACGTGCCCCGCGTCGAAAGCGCCGGCAAGAAGGCCAAGGCGCGGGATGTGTTCATGTACTTCATCAGCGGCGCCAAGGAGCGCGCCCCGGCGGCCGCGATGGCGCTGATCGAACGCCTCTAGAGCCGCACCCAGCGTGCGTTCTGCCGGTGGCTGTTCAGCACGGCCTCGATGAAGGCCATGCCGTCCAGGCCGTCGAGCAGGCCGGGCATGTTCGACATGGCTTCGCCGCGCCAGGCGCGTGCGAAATCCCGGTACAGCGTGGCGAAGGCCTCCAGGTAGCCCTCGGGGTGGCCGGCCGGGATGCGGTTGTCACCGACCTGCGGCGCCATGCCCCGGCGCAGTTGCTGCACCGGGCCGCCTTGCGGGGCGAAGCTCAGGAACTCGGGCTGCTCCTGATCGAAATGCAGCGAGGCGCGCGTGCCATAGACGCGCAGGCGCAGCGCGTTGCAGGCGCCGCTGGCGACCTGGCTGGCCCACAGCATGCCGCGCGCGCCGCCCTCGAAACGCAGCATGGCCTGCACGTGGTCGTCCAGCGTTCGGCCGGGCACGAAGCTCGTGAGCTCGGCCGACAGCTCCTGCACGCTCAGCCCGCTCACGTAGCGCGCCAATTGGTAGGCGTGGGTGCCGATGTCGCCCAGCGCACCGGCCGGTCCGGCGCGCTTCGGGTCGGCGCGCCATTCGGCCTGCTTGTTGCCCCGGCGTTCGACCGGCTCGCCCAGCCAGTCCTGCGCGTACTCCACCTGCACGATGCGCAGCTCGCCGAGTTCACCGGCGGCCACCATCTCGCGCGCCTGGCGCACCATGGGGTAGCCCGCGTAGGTGTGGGTGAGCAGGAACAGCAGGCCGCGCTCGCGCACCACCTGCGCCAGGGCCTTTGCCTCGGCCAGCGAGGTGGCCAGCGGCTTGTCGCAGATGACGTGGATGCCTTGTTCGGCGAAGGCGCGCGCCACCGGCACGTGCAGGTGGTTGGGCGTGACGATGGCGACGGCGTCGATGCCGTCCTCGCGCTGCGCCTCGGCCCGCGCCATGGCGGCGTAGTCGGCGTAGCTGCGCTCGGGCGCGATGTGCAGGTTCGCGGCGCTGGCGTGCGCGCGTTCGGGTGTGGACGAGAGCGCGCCGGCCACGAGCTCGAACTGGTCGTCGAGGCGCGCGGCGATGCGGTGGGCCGCGCCGATGAAGCTGCCATCGCCACCGCCCACCATGCCCAGGCGGATGCGCCGCGTGGTGCGCTCGCCGGTGCTCATGGTGTGCCCCGGTTCAGGCCCAGCAGGGCGGCCAGGGTGGCGGGGTCGCCCGCGCTGGCGGCGAAGTCGTCGAAGGCGCGGTCGGCCACGCGGATGATGTGCTCGCGGATGAAGGCCGCGCCTTCGCGCGCGCCGTCTTCCGGGTGCTTGAGGCAGCACTCCCACTCCAGCACGGCCCAGCCGGCGTAGTCGTATTGCGCCATCTTCGAGAAGATGGCCTTGAAGTCCACCTGGCCGTCGCCGAGCGAGCGGAAGCGCCCGGCACGGTCGATCCAGTTCGAGAAGCCGCCGTACACGCCCTGCTTGCCGTTGGGGCGGAACTCGGCGTCCTTCACGTGGAAGGCGCGGATGCGCTCGTGGTAGTGGTCGATGAAGGCCAGGTGGTCGAGCTGCTGCAGCACGAAGTGGCTCGGGTCGTAGAGGATGTTCGCCCGCGGGTGCTGGCCCACGGCGTCGAGAAAACGCTCGAAGGTGATGCCGTCGTGCAGGTCTTCGCCGGGGTGCAGTTCGTAGCAGACGTCCACGCCGGCTTCATCGAAGGCGTCGAGCACCGGGCGCCAGCGCCTCGCGAGCTCCGCGAACGCCGCTTCGACCAGGCCCGGCGGGCGCTGCGGCCAGGGGTAGAGGTAGGGCCAGGCCAGCGCGCCCGAGAAGCTGGCGTGGGCTTTCAGGCCCAGGCGCCGCGAGGCCTTCGCGGCCAGCAGCAGTTGCTCATGCGCCCATGCGGTTCGCGCGGCCGGTTTGCCGCGCACGTGGGGCGCGGCGAAGGCGTCGAACTGCAGGTCGTAGGCGGGGTGCACGCACAGCAGCTGGCCCTGCAGGTGGGTCGAGAGTTCGGTGATCTGCTGGCCGTGCGCGGCGAGCCGGCCCTTCACCTCGTCGCAATAGGTGTCGCTGGTCGCGGCGCGTTCGAGATCGAAGATGGCCGCATCGCTGGTGGGGATCTGCACCCCCTTGTAGCCCAGCGAGGCGGCCCAGCCGGCCAGGCCGTCGAGCGTGTCGAACGGCGCGGCCTTGCTGATGAACTGGGCCAGGAAGATCCCGGGTCCCTGGATGGTTTTCATGGGAATACTCCAAAAGCCAAAGCGATCCGCCAGCGAAGGGCATCACCCAGAGACACCGAGGATCCGGCTTTGCCGGTCCCAGGTGTCGCCCCCCTTCAAGGGGGGTGGCGCGAAGCGCCGCGGGGGGTGCTCTCTAGAACGGTGAATCAGGGAAGTAGAAGTCCTTGGCGTTCGCCTTGGTGATCAGCACCGAAGGCACGATGGTCGAGGCTGGCAGCTTCTCGCCCTTCTTGCGCGCCAGCGCGGTCATCTTGATGGCGTCATAAAGGAACTTGGGCGAGTAGGACACGTTGGCCTGGATCAGCGGGTTGCTGCCGTCCATCAAGGTCTTGACCATGGCTTTGGCACCGGCGCCGCCGAAGACGATCTTGATGTCCTTGCGCTTGGCCTGCTCGATCGCGCGCAGCACGCCGAAGGCCATGTCGTCGTCGGCCGCCCACACGGCGTCGATCTCCTTGAAGCGGGTGAGGAAGTCCTGCATCACCTTGAAGGCGTCGTCGCGGTTCCAGTTGCCGTGTTTGGCGTCCAGCACCTTGATGCCAGGGTGGTTCTTCATCACCGCGTTGAAGGCGTCCATGCGCTCGTTGTCGATGGTGGTGGGGATGCCGCGCAGCGCCACGATGTTGCCCTTGCCGTTGAGCGCCTTGGCCAGGTACTCGGCCGGCACCTTGCCGAAGGCGGTGTTGTCGCCCGAGACGTAGGCGTCCTGCGCGCTGGTGTCGGTGAGGCCGCGATCCACCACCGTCACGTACACGCCCTTGGCCTTGACCTGTTGCACCGGTCGTGTCAGCGCGGCGGACTCGAAGGGCAGGATCACGAGCGAGTCGATCTTGGTCGCGGTGACCAGGTCCTGCAGCTGGTTGGCCTGTTCGGGCGCGCCGCTGGCGGTCTTGATCGTGACCTTGATGTCGGGGTCCTTCTCCAGTTCTTTCTTGGCTTCGTTGGCCCAGTACACCAGGCCGGCGGCGAAGCTGTGGGTGGCGGCCGGGATGGCCACGCCCAGGTTCACCTTGTTCTGGGCCTGCGCCAGCAGCGGGCTGGCCATGCCCAGCGCGGCCAGGGCGGCCAGCGCGAGCAGACGGGAACGGTACTTCATGCTTGTCTCCTTGATGTGTTGATGACAGGGAAAGAAAGAAGGCATGGCGTGCCTTCAGGGACGCCGCCGCTGCATGAATGCGACGGCGATGATCACGAAGCCCTGCACCGCCGCGTTGAGGTACACGCTGATGATGCTGGTGAGGTTGAGGATGTTGCTGATGACCGAGAGCAGGATGGCGCCGATCACGGTGCCGCCGATGCTGCCGGCGCCGCCGCGCAGCGCGGTGCCGCCCACGATCACGGCCGCGATGGCTTCGAGCTCCCACAGCAGGCCGGTGGTGGGCGAGGCCGAGCCCAGGCGCGGCACGTAGAGCAGCGTGGCGATGCCCACGCACACACCGAGCAGGGTGTAGGTGAGCACCTTGATGCGGTCCACGTCCACCGCGGCGTAGCGCGCCACCTGCTCGTTGGAGCCGATCGCCTGCACGTAGCGGCCGTAGGCGGTGCGGTTGAGCAGCAGGGCGCCCGCGAAAGCGACCAGCGCGAAGATCCACACCGGGATGGGCACACCCAGCAGGCTGCCGTAGTACACCGGGCCGTAGGCGTCGGCCAGCGCGTTGTCGAGCGCGAGCGCGCCGCCGTCGGCGAAGTAGGTGAGGTAGGCGCGGAAGATGCCCAGCGTGCCCAGCGTGACGATGAAGGGCTCGATGCGCCCGCGCGTGATGAGCAGGCCGTGCGCCAGGCCGAACAGCGCGCCCAGCAGCACGGCGGCGGCCATGCCCACCATCACCACCGCCACCGGCGGCCAGCCCAGCGGGGCGATCCTGTTCATGAGCAGGATCACCACGCCCGCGATCAGCGCGGCCATGGAGCCCACCGAGAGGTCGATGCCGCCCGAGATGATCACGAAGCACATGCCCACGGCGATGATGCCGATGAAGGCGGTGCGCGTGAGCACGTTCATGGCGTTGTCCACCGTGGCGAACTCGCGGTTGAGCAGCGTGCCGGCGATGCACAGCAGCACCAGGCCGAGCAGCGGGCCCAGGGTGGGCAGGCGCCAGGCGCGGCCGGCGGCCGGGGGCGGTGCCGGGGTGGCGTCAGTGCGTTCCTGTGGCATGGGCGATGAGCTCCTGTTCGTTGAGGTCGGCGGCCGAGAGCGTGGCCTGCAGGCGGCCCGAGCGCATCACCGCGACGCGGTGGCACAGGCCGATGAGTTCCATGAGCTCGGACGAGATCACGACCACCGCGCGGCCGCTGGCGGCCAGGCGCTGGATGAGGGCGTAGATGTCGCGCTTGGCGCCGATGTCCACGCCGCGCGTGGGCTCGTCGAGCACCACCACGCGCGGGTCCGGGTGCAGCACCTTGGCCAGTGCGAGCTTCTGCTGGTTGCCGCCCGAGAGCGAGCCGGCCGGCACGTCCAGCGAGCCGGTGCGGATGCCGAAATCGCGCACCGCCTGCGCCAGCGCGGCGGTCTCGCTCGCGGGCTGCAGCCAGGGGCGGGCGTGCTTCTGCAGCGCCATCAGCGTGAGGTTCTCGCGCAGGCCGAAGCGCACGTGCAGGCCGCGGCCCTTGCGGTCTTCGCTCAGGTAGGTCAGGCCGGCGTCGGCCGCCTCGCGCGGCGAGCGCGGCAGCAGCTCGCGCCCGGCCACCTGCACCGCCTGCGCGCTGCGCTCGCGCAGGCCCAGCAGGCCTTCGAAGAGTTCGGTGCGCCCCGCGCCCACCAGGCCGGCGAAGCCGAACACCTCGCCCGCGCGCACCTCGAAGCTCACGTCCTGCGCCCAGCCGGGCACGCTCAGGGCGCGCACCGAGAGCAGCACCGGCGCGTCGGCCGGCACCTCGGCGCGCGGCGGGTAGAGGTCGGCGAGTTCGCGGCCCACCATCAGGTTCGCCATCTGCGCGCGCGTGAGCGTGGCCGTGGCCTGCTGCGCCACCAGGCGACCGTCGCGCATCACGATCACTTCCTCGGTGATGCGCTCCACCTCGTCGAGCTTGTGCGAGATGAAGACGATGGTCACGCCTTCGGCCTGCAGGCGCGCGACCAGGCCGAACAGCCGGCCGGTCTCGCCCGGCGTGAGCGTGGCGGTGGGCTCGTCCATGATGAGCACGCGCGCGTGGCGCGACAGCGCCTTGGCGATCTCCACCAGCTGGCGCTCGGCCACGATGAGGTCGCGCACGCGGGTGTCGGGGTGCACCTTGCTCAGACCCACGTCGTCGAGCACGCGGCGCGTGGTGGCGCGCATGGCGCCGTCGTCGAGCCAGAGGCCGCGCCGCTTTTTCTCGTGGCCCAGGAAGATGTTCTGCGCCACCGTGAGGTCTTCGGCCAGGTTGAACTCCTGGTGGATCAGCACGATGCCTTCGGCCTCGGCCGCGCGCGGGCCGTCGAAGCGCACCGCGCGGCCGTTCACCTGCAGCGTGCCTTCGCTGGGCCGTTCGTAGCCCGCGAGGATCTTCATAAGGGTGGACTTGCCCGCGCCGTTCTCGCCCAGCAGGCCGTAGACGCGGCCGGGCTCGAAGGCCAGGTCCACGCCGTGCAGCACCTGCACCGGGCCGAAGCGCTTGACGATGCCGCGCAGCTCGATGCGCACGCCGGTGGCGGCCATCACGCCAGCTCCATCTGTCGCAGGCTTTCCTGCATGGCCAGCACGCCCGCGCCAATGAGCCCGGCGCGCTCACCCAACGGCGTGTACTGGATCTCCAGGTGCCGGGTGGAGAGCGCGAGCGAGCGGTGGTACACGCTCTGGCGCACGGCGGCCAGGAACAGCGGCCCCACGCGCGTGACGCCGCCGCCGATGAACACGTGCGAGGGGTTGAAGAAGTTCACCACCGACGCGAGCATCTGCCCCACCAGCGCGCCGGAGCGCTGCACCACCTGGTTGGCCGCCATGTCGCCTGCGCGGCTGGCCTCGGCCACGTCCTGCAGGCGCAGCGCGCCGCGCTCGGCCAGCCGGCGCGCGAGCAGCGGGCTCTGGCCGGCCTGGGCCGCTTCGGTGGCCATGCGCGCGATCGCGGGCCCGGCGGCCATCGCCTCCACACAGCCCAGGTTGCCGCAATGGCAGCGCGGGCCGTCGGGCACCACGCAGATGTGGCCCACGTCGCCGGCCGAGCCGTTGGCGCCGCGGTAGACCTGGCCCTGGCAGACGATGCCGCAGCCCACGCCGGTGCCGACCTTCACTACCAGGAAGTTCGAGAGGCTGCGCTGCATGCGCCAGAGCTCGCCCAGGGCCATCACGTTGACGTCGTTGTCCACGAACACGGGGGCGCTGAAGTCGGCGGCGAGGTCGTCGCGAATGGAGTACCCGTCCCACAGCGGCATCAAGGGTGGGCTCACCAGCTGGCCGCTGTCGAAATCCACCGGGCCGGGCAGGCCGATGCCGATGCCGATCACCTGGCGCGGCGCCACGCCGCAGCGCGCCAGCAGCTCGTGCATGAGCACGCGGATGCGCGAGAGCACCGGGCCGGGGCCGTCGTGCACGTCGGCCGGTTCGCTGTGGTGGGCCATCACGGCCAGGTCGGGGCTGAGGATGCCGACCTCCAGTCCGGTGGCGCCCACGGCCACGCCGATCAGCACGCCCAGGCTGCGGCTCAGGCGCAGGGTGTCGGCGCGGCGCCCGCCGGTGGGCACCTGCTCGCCGGTCTGCTCCAGCAGGCCTTGTTCGAGCAGATCGGCGACCGCGGCGTTGGCGCGGGTCTTGGAAAACGAGGCGGCGGCGGCCAGGGCGTCGCGCGAGATGCCGCTGGCCCAGAACACGTGGTCCAGCACGGTGCGCTCACCGGTTTTCAGGCCTTTCCAGTTCACGTTGCTTGTCTCCGTTGGTGTGCCGTCGTCGGGCGCGGCACTGGAGACGCATGCTATTCGGTCGAATTCGACCCGACAAGATCTAAGTTCGGTCCAAATTGGGTCAATCAAAGAACAGTCTTGCCGCAGGTCTCACTCAATGTCGAGCCGGTCGTCGCTCGCCATGGGCGTCGGACATGGCCTTGTCCAACAACCCCATCCACCATGAACTTCCATCCCGATATCACGAGCTTTGACCAATTGAATGCGATTCACGACGCCGCCTTTGGCGATCTGAAAACCCATGCTGGATACGGTTTGCCCGAGTTCCACGATCCGATCGTGAACCCAGTGGTTTCGCTGCGCTCTCTGGAAGCGCAGACGTGGGATCAGAAGGAGGCCTTGTCCACGCTGGCCGGGTTCGACGGGACGCTGAAACGTCTGAAAGCCGAGGGGCTGCCGGGCGGTGGACGGACCAGCGAAGTGGGCCGGGCCTTCTTCGACGCCGGTGTCAACGCGTTGGCCAATGCGGTGGGCTATTTCGTCGGTTATGTGGTCGCCGTGAAAGTCGAAGAGCTCTATGACCGAAACCCCGCCGATCTGAGCTACTGGCAAAGGTTTGCCAGTGAGATGGCCAACAGGCTGGTTCAACAGTCGATCCGCTGGATGTTGCGGGATCTGCTGTGGCCTGCGTGCCAACGCTCGATCGGGATGCACGCCGTTTCGCTGGAAGAGGCTTCGAAAGGCCGGCAATGGGGTCAGCTCGGCATTGCCACGGGTGCCACGGTGGGCGGCGACATGCTGGGGGCCTTTCTGTACGACCTCCTGCCGCAGCCGTCGGGTCCCGATGTGCTCGTGCAAGGCGCCGCCCGTACGCTGGTGTTTGCCGTGACCGACGCCCTGGCCCTGTGGGTCAGAAGCCTCACGGCACGCACCAGCAAGCATGCGCGATTCGAGGTCAACGAGAACATCCAGGAAGGCGCTCGTGTCTCCGCCGGCATTCGTGGTGTCCAGGTGGCCCTGGATTCTTTTTTCCTGGCCTTGTACAAGCTGCACTGCTCGAACCTTTACGGCTTCGTGGCCTTGCTGGACGCATGTGAACTGACACCCTATCTCCTGTGGGAGGGCGGGCGGCTCTGCCGCGCCACGTCCCTGGAACAAACGGTGCCCATCGAGCTCCGCCAGGCCCAGGGGGGCGAGGGCCGTGGGCGCGACCAGCCGTCGCAGGCAGATGTCTCGCGCGTCTCGGCGCGTTCCCGGCTGTCGCGGATCAATATGCCGTGACCACGGGCGGTGCAAGGCTTGACGGGCCGGGTCGGCTCAGGCGGTGATCGCCTTCAAGACCTCTTCCGCCGTGCCCGGCGCGTTCATCGCCCCGGGCCGACCGCCGGCCTGCGCCACCGCGTCCCGCAGCGCCTCGAACACGCTGATGGCCAGCATGAAGGGTGGCTCGCCCACCGCCTTGCTGCCGTGCACGTTGTCTTCGCGGTTGGCCTCGGGCCAGAGCTCGACCTTGAAGTGCTCGGGGATGTCGCCGGTGGCCGGGATCTTGTAGGTGCTGGGCGCGTGGGTCTGCAGGTAGCCCTTGTCGTTCCACACCAGCTGCTCGGTGGTGAGCCAGCCCATGCCCTGCACGAAACCGCCCTCGATCTGGCCGATGTCGATCGCCGGGTTGATGCTGTGGCCGACGTCGTGGAGGATGTCCACCTTCAGCACGCGGCTCTCGCCGGTGAGCGTGTCGATGGCCACTTCGGTGACCGCCGCGCCGTAGGCGAAGTAATAAAAGGGCCGGCCGGTGAGGGTGGTCTTGTCGTAGTGGATCTTGGGCGTGCGGTAGAAGCCGTCGCTCCAGAGCTGGATGCGGTTGGCGTAGGCGGCATGCACCACGTCCTCGAAGCTGCGCGTGGTGGTGGGCGTGATGACCTGGCCACCCTCGAAGCGCACCGCGCCCGCGCCGCAGCCGTCCAGCCCGGCGACGAAGGCCGCGAGGTTGTCGCGCACGTGGCGCGCGGCGAATTGCGCGGCGCGGCCGTTGAGGTCGGTGCCGCTGGAGGCGGCGGTGGCGCTGGCGTTGGGCACCTTGCTGGTGTCGGAGGCGGTGGAGAGCACGCGCTCGAAGGGCACGCCGAGCTCGTCGGCCACGATGGCGGCGACCTTGGTGTTGAGGCCCTGGCCCATCTCGGTGCCGCCGTGGTTCACCTGCACGCTGCCGTCGGTGTACACGTGCACCAGCGCGCCGGCCTGGTTGAACAGCGTGGCGGTGAAGCTGATGCCGAACTTCACCGGCGTGAGCGAAATGCCTTTCTTGATGACCGGGCTGTCCGCGTTCCAGGCTGCGATCTGCCCGCGCCGCTCGCGGTAGCGGCTGGTCTGCGCGAGGGTGGTCATGAGCGGTTCGAGGATGTTGTCCTCCACCGCCATCTGGTAGTGGGTGACGTTGCGGCTTTCGATGCCATAGAGGTTGCGCAGGCGCACGTCCAGCGGGTCCCTGCCGAGCGCCTGGGCGATGTCGCTCAGGATGCGCTCGATCACGATCACGCCCTGCGGGCCGCCGAAGCCACGGAAGGCGGTGTGGCTCTGGGTGTTGGTCTTGCAGCGGTAGCTGGAGATCGTCACGTCTTCCAGGAAGTAGGCGTTGTCGGCATGGAAGATCGCGCGGTCGGCCACGGGGCCGGAGAGGTCGGCGCTGAAGCCGCAGTTGGCGAGCATTTCCAGGTCGAGCCCGCTGAGCAGACCGGTGTCGTCGAAGCCCACGCGGTAGTGGTAGGCGAAGGGGTGGCGCTTGCCGGTGATCATGAAGTCGTCGTCGCGGTCCAGCCGCAGCTTGACCGGGCGCTGCAGCTTGCGCGAGGCCACGGCGGCCCACACCGCGAGGTGGCCGGCTTGCGTTTCCTTGCCGCCGAAGCCGCCGCCCATGCGCCGGCATTCCACCGTCACCGCGTGGTTGTGAATGCCCAGTGCGTGCGACACCCAGTGCTGCACCTCGCCCGGGTGCTGGGTGCTGGAGTAGACCCACCACTGGTTCTGTTCCAGCGGCAGCACGTAGGCGATCTGTCCTTCCAGGTAGAAGTGTTCCTGGCCGCCGACTTCGAAGGTGCCCTCCAGCTGGTGGGGCGCGCGCGCCAGGGCTGCCGCCGCGTCGCCGCGCTTCACGTGCACCGGGGGCAGCACGTAGCTGCCCTGGGCATGGGCCTGGTGCACCGAGAGCACGGCGGGCAGGGGCTCGATGTCGAGCTTGACCAGGCGCGCGGCGCGGCGCGCGGTCATCACGTCGTCGGCCACGACCACGGCCACCACCTGGCCGATGAACTGGACCGTTTCGCTGGCGAACACGGGTTCGTCGTGCGCGAAGGCGGCCAGCGTGGGGTCGCCGGGGATGTCGCTGGCACCGAAGACGCCGCGCACGCCCGGCACGGCCAGGGCGGCCGAGGCGTCCACGCCGCGCAGCCGGCCGTGTGGCACCGGGGAGCAGACCGGGGCGGCGTGCAACGTGCCGCGCACCTCGGGGATGTCGTCGATGTAGGTGGCGCCGCCGGCCACCTGGGCGCGCGCGCTCTCATGGAAGCGCGAGACACCGGCCGCGCGCGGGCTCGCGGGCGGCACGGGGATGGCGGGGCGGGCTTCGGCCACGTCGTCGGACGGGGCGGTGGCGTCCGCGCGGGACGAGATCACCACCGGCGCGGGTGTGTCGGGGTTGTTGGGGTCGCGTGCGTTCATGCCAGTGCCTCCAGCGTTGCCGCATTGAGGTTGTCCAGGTTGATGTGCTGCAAGCCCTGGCTTTCCAGCCAGAAGCGCTGCAGCAGGTTGCCCAGCACAGCCTGTCGGTAGGCGGCGCTGGCGCGCATGTCGGAGATGGGCTGGAACTCGGCGCGCAGCGCGGCCACGGCGGCTTTCACCGTGTCGGGCGTCCAGGGCTGGCCGCGCAGGGCGGCTTCGGTCTGGCGCGCGCGCGCCGGTGTGGCGGCCACGCCGCCGGCACCGATGGAGACCTGCGCCACCACGCCCTCGGTCACCGTCATCTGGATCGCGAGGCAGACGGCGGAGATGTCGTCGTCGAAGCGCTTGCTGATCTTGTAGGCCTTGAAGGTTTCCCCGGCCGTGGGGCGGGGCACCTTGATCCAGGCCAGCAGCTCGTCGGGTCGCATCACGTTGGTGCGGTAGCCGGTGTAGAGGTCTTCCAGCCGCAGTTCGCGGTGGGCGATGGCGCCGCGCTTCGCATCCCAGCGCATCAGCACCACGCTGGCGCCCAGGCCGATCAGCAGGGGCATGGAGTCGCCGATGGGCGAGCCGTTGGCCACGTTGCCGCCCAGCGTGCCCGAGTTGCGCACCGGCAGGCCGGCAAAGCGCTGGGCGAAGGTCTGGAGCTGGGGGCGGTCTTTCACCAGGGCGGCGTAGGCGTCGGTCAGGGTGACGGCGGCGCCGATGGCGATGTGGTGCGGGTAGCCTTCCACCCGGCGCAGCTCGCGCACGGCGGTCACGTCCAGCACCTGGGCGAAGCGCTTGTGCATCTTGGTGACCCACAGGCCCACGTCGGTGCAGCCGGCGACCACCTGGGCCTGGGGGTGGGCGGCGCGCTGGCGCAGCAGCTCCGTCAGCCGGGTCGGGCGCAGGTAGGTGGTGCCGTCTTCCTGGTCCTTCCTGAGCACCTGGAGCGCCGCCACGGTGGCGGCCTCGTTCACGCCACAGCCCTGGGGCAAGGGCAGGCCGCCCATCTGCTGCGCGGCGTCCAGGATCGGGCGGTAGCCGGTGCAGCGGCAGAGGTTGCCGGAGAGGTCGGCCTGGGCATGGGCGCGGTCGATGCCTTTTCCGCCGTGGGTGTTCTGGTACATGCCGAACAGGCTCATCACGAAGCCGGGTGTGCAGAAACCGCATTGGCTGCCGTGGCACTGCACCATGGCTTCCTGGGCCGGGTGCAGCTCGCCGCTCTCGTTGGCCAGGTCTTCCACGGTCCAGACCGCCAGGCCGTTCACCGAGTGCGCCAGCCGGATGCAGCTGTTGATGGCCTTGTATTCCAGTTGGCCGTCCACCGCCTCGCCCAGCACCACGGTGCAGGCGCCGCAGTCGCCCTCGCCGCAGCCCTCCTTGGTGCCGGTGCAGTGCAGGTCTTCGCGCAGCACCTCCAGCAAGGTGCGGTCGGGGGCCACGTGGCGCAGCGTCACGGGCTGGCCGCGGCGCAGGAAGGTCAGGGTTTGTGCGGATATTTCGGTGCTCATGCGTGCCAGCATAGCGCTGCCCCCTTGGCACAACATATGCTCGACCATATGTCCAAAATGCCCAAAACACCATTCACCCACATAGGACAAGGGTATGAAATACATGTCCATGTTCGACAAGATTGACCTGCACCTGATCCGCGTGCTGCACACCGTGCTCACCGAGCGCAGTGTCTCGCGCGCGGCGCTGCGCCTGGGCATGTACCAGCCGGCGGTGAGTGCGGCGCTCAAACGCCTGCGCGAAATGGCCGGCGACCCCCTTCTGGTGCGCTCGGGTTCGGGCATGGTGCCCACGGTGGCGGGGCTGCGCATGATCGAGCCGGCGGCCGACATCCTGCGCAGCGCCGAGGTGCTGTTCTCCGACGCGCGCAGCTTCGAACCCGCCACCGCGCGCCACAGCTTCAGCATCGCCGCCAGCGACTACATGGACCCGCTGTTCCTGCCGCAGCTGGTGACCCAGATCAAGAGCCAGGCGCCGAACTGCCCGATCGACATCCACCCGCTCTCGCGCGACTCCGACTACCGCAACCACCTGGCCCAAGGCGATGTGGACGTCGTGATCGGCAACTGGACGCAGCCGCCCGAGGACCTGCACCTGGGCCGCCTGTTCGGCGACGAGGTGGTCTGCCTGGTCTCCCAGCAGCACCCGGCGGCGCGCCGGGGCTGGGACGTGGAGGCCTGGCTGGGCGCCGAGCACATCGCGCCCACGCCCACCCACCCCGGCGCGCGCGGTTTCGTGGACGAGCACCTGGCGACCCTGGGCCTGGTGCGCAACATCACCGCCCGCTGCCCGCATTTCGGGCTGATCCCGGCCATGGTGGCAGGCAGCCTGCTGGTGCTGACCACCGGGCGCCAGTACTGCGACCGCTTCACCGGCGTGCTGCCGGTGAAGGTGCTGCCCAGCCCGGTGGAGTTCCCGCGAATGATGTATTACCAGCTCTGGCACGAGCGCACTCACGCCTCCAAGGCCGGGCGCTGGCTGCGCGAGCAGGTCAAGAGCGTGGCCGCCTCGCTGAAGCGGCCCGATGCCGACGGCTGACCCGACAAGACAACGAAGGAGACCCATGACCACGACACGACTGCAACTCAGCGGCATCACCAAGCGATATCCGGGCGTGGTGGCCAACAGCGGCGTCTCGCTCACCGTGCAGCCCGGCGAGGTGCACGCCGTGCTGGGCGAGAACGGCGCCGGCAAGTCCACGCTGATGAAGATCATCTACGGCTCGGTGAAACCCGACGAGGGCACGGTGATGTTCAACGGCCGGCCGGTGCACATCCGCAACCCGCAGGAGGCGCGCGCCCTGGGCATCAGCATGGTGTTCCAGCACTTCAGCCTGTTCGACACGCTCACCGTGGCCGAGAACGTCTGGCTCGGCCTGGACAAATCGCTCACGCTGCCGGAGGTGAGCGCGAGCATCACCGCCAAGGCCACCGAGTACGGGCTGGACATCGACCCCTCGCGCCCGGTGCACACGCTTTCGGTGGGCGAGATGCAGCGGGTGGAGATCATCCGCGCGCTGCTGACCAACCCGCAGCTGCTGATCCTGGACGAGCCGACCTCGGTGCTCACGCCGCAGGCGGTGGAAAAGCTCTTCGTGGTGCTGCGCAAGCTCGCGGCCGAGGGCTGCAGCATCCTCTACATCAGCCACAAGCTGCACGAGATCCGCGAGCTGTGCACGGCCTGCACGGTGCTGCGCGGCGGCCAGGTCACGGGCGTGTGCGACCCGCGCCAGGAAAGCAATGCCTCGCTCTCGCGCCTGATGATCGGCGCCGAACCACCTGCGCTGGAGGTGCGCGAGCTGCACGCCGGCGCGGCGGTGCTGGAGGTGAAGGGCCTCACGCTGCAGAGCGACGACCCCTTCGGCACGCACCTGGCCGACATCGCGCTCACGGTGCGCGCGGGCGAGGTGGTGGGCATCGCGGGTGTGTCGGGCAACGGCCAGAGCGAGCTGCTGTACGCGCTCTCGGGCGAAGACCGGCGCGCGCCGGCCGGCAGCATCCGCCTGGGCGGGCAGGACGTGTCGCACGCCGGCCCGGCCCGGCGGCGCGCCCAGGGCCAGCACTTCGTGCCCGAGGAGCGCCTGGGCCGGGGCGCCGTGCCCACGCTCTCGCTGTCGCACAACCTGCTGCTCTCGCGCACGGACGCGCTCGGCTCGGGCGGCTGGATCCGCGTGGGCGCGCTCAAGGCGCAGGCGGCCGACATCATCGCGCGCTACAAGGTCAAGGCCAATGGGCCGGACGCGGCGGCCAAGTCGCTCTCGGGCGGCAACCTGCAGAAGTTCATCGTCGGCCGCGAGATCGAGGCCAGGCCCAAGCTGCTGATCGTGAGCCAGCCCACCTGGGGCGTGGACGTGGGCGCGTCCGCGCAGATCCGCGGCGAGATCCTCAAGCTGCGCGACGCGGGCTGCGCGGTGCTGGTGGTGAGCGAAGAGCTCGACGAGCTGTTCGAGATCAGCGACCGCCTGCACGTGATCGCCAAGGGGCGCCTCTCGCCCAGCCTGGACCGGGCCGACGCCACCATCGAGCGCATCGGCGAATGGATGTCCGGTCTCTGGGACACCGCCGCCACCCACCACAAGAAAGAGGAGACCGCCCATGCTGCGGCTTGAAGTCCGTCCCCAACCCTCGGCGCGCTGGGGCTACGCCTCGCCGCTGCTGGCCCTGCTGATCACCGTGGTGATCGGCGTCATCCTGTTCGCCGTGCTGGGCAAGGACCCGGTGCGCGGCCTGCAGGTGTTCTTCTGGGAGCCGATCAAGAGCACCTACGCGCTGTCCGAGCTGATGGTGAAGGCCACGCCGCTGCTCATCATCGCGCTCGGGCTGGCGGTGTGTTTCCGCTCCAACGTGTGGAACATCGGCGCCGAGGGGCAGTACATCATCGGCGCGATCTTCGCGGCCGGCGTGGCGCTCACAGCCGACAAGAGCACCGGCGCCTGGATCGTGCCCGCCGTGCTGGTGGCCGGCGTGCTGGGCGGCATGTTCTGGGCGGGCATCACCGCGCTGCTGCGCGACCGCTTCAACGCCAACGAGATCCTCGTGAGCCTGATGCTGGTCTATGTGGCGGTGCAGGTGCTCAACTTCCTGGTCTATGGCCCGTGGAAGGACCCCATGGGCTACAACTTCCCGCAGACCAAGACCTTCGAGTCGGTCACGCAGATCCCGCGCCTCATGAGCGGTTCGCGCGTCACCATCGGCCTGCTGATCGCGCTGGCCGGCGTGGCGGCGGTGTGGGTCTTCCTGTTCCGCACCTACGCGGGCTACGCCCAGCTGGTGGGCGGCCTGGCGCCCGCGGCGGCGCGCTACGCGGGCTTTTCCTCGCGCAAGGCGCTGTGGATCGCGCTGCTGACCTCGGGTGGCGCGGCCGGCCTGGCCGGCGCGCTGGAGGTGGCCGGCCCGATCGGCCAGCTCACGCCCTATGTGCCGGCGGGCTACGGCTTCGCGGCCATCATCGTCGCCTTCGTGGGGCGGCTGCACCCGGTGGGCATCGTGTTCTCGGCCATCCTCATGAGCATGTTCTACATCGGCGGCGAGCTCGCGCAGTCGCGCCTGGGCCTGCCCAAGTCCATCACCGGCGTGTTCCAGGGCCTGCTGCTCTTTGCCTTGCTGGCCTGCGACACCCTGATCGCCTACCGCCTCGTCTGGAAAAAGCGATGACCACCCCCGTTGCTTGCTCGCTGCGCGTAGCCGCATCCCCCCTCAAGGGGGCAACGCCTGTGGCCCGGCAAAGCCGGTTCCACGGCGTTCCTGGATCGGTTGTCCGCGCCCGTGACACTGAATGGAGTATTTGATATGGAATCCACTGCTCTCCTGATCGCCGCCTCGCTCAACGCGGGCACCGTGCTGGCCATTGCCTCGCTGGGCCTGCTCATCAACGAGAAAGCCGGCATCGTCAACCTCGGCGCCGAGGGCATGATGCTGTGCGCCGCGCTGGCCGGCTTCGCCACCGTGGTCCACACCGGCAGCACCACGCTGGGCTTTGCGGCCGGCATGGCGGCCGGGGCCCTGCTCGCGGCCATCTTCGGCGGCCTGGTGATCTGGCTCAACACCAACCAGTACGCCACCGGCCTGGCGCTCAGCCTGTTCGGCGCGGGCTTCTCGGCCTTCGCCGGCACCAGCTACGTGCAGGAGAAACTGCCCGAGCAGACCCGCCACGCGATCCCGCTGCTCGGCGACATCCCGCTGATCGGCCCGGCGCTGTTCCGCCACCACCCCATGGTCTACATCTGTGTGGCGCTGGTGATCGGCCTGATCTGGTTCCTCTACCGCACGCGCGCCGGCCTCGTGCTGCGCAGCGTGGGCGAGAGCCCGGAGTCCTCGCACGCGCTGGGCTACCCGGTGCGCCGCATCCGCCTGGTGGCGGTGATGGCCGGGGGCGCGCTCTGCGGCCTGGCCGGTGCGTATGTGTCCACCGTCTACACACCGCTGTGGGTGGAGGGCATGATCGCCGGCAAGGGCTGGATCGCGCTGGCGCTGACCACCTTCGCCACCTGGCGGCCGGCCCGCGTGCTGCTGGGGGCCTACCTGTTCGGCGGCGTGACCATGCTGCAGTTCCACCTGCAAGGCATCGGCGTCAACGTGCCCAGCCAGTTCCTGACCATGATGCCCTACATCGCCACCATCGTCGTGCTGGTCCTGATCTCGCGCAACCCGACGTGGATCCGCATCAACATGCCTTCCTCGATCGGAAAACCCTTTTACCCGGGCGCATAATCTTTTCTGTTTTTTGCATAGTTTCCGCTCCACCCTTTCCCAACAAAGAGGTTATCCATGACAGACCTGAGCAAACGTTCCCTGATGAAGGTTGCCGCGCTGACCGCGCTGACCAGCGCCGTCCTGATCGGCTGCGGCAAGAAGGAAGAGGCCGCCGCGCCCGCCGCGCCTGCGCCCGCACCGGCTGTGGCCGAGGCACCGAAGGCCGCGCCGCTGAAGATCGCGTTTGCCTACGTCGGCCCGGTGGGCGACGGCGGCTGGACCTTTGCGCACGACAACGGCCGCAAGGCGCTGGAGAAGGAATTCGGCGACAAGATCGTGACCAGCTTCGTCGAGAACGTGCCTGAGAGCGCCGACGCCGAGCGCGTGATCCGCGATCTGGCCGGCCAGGGCAACAAGCTGGTGTTCGGCACCACCTTCGGCTACATGGAGCCCATGCTCAAGATCGCGCCCGACTTCAAGGACGTGAAGTTCGAGCACGCCACCGGCTACAAGACCGCCGAGAACATGCGCACCTACGACAGCCGAACCTACGAAGGCGCATACATGGCCGGCGTGATCGCGGGCGGCATGACCAAGTCCAACACCCTGGGCGTGGTGGCTTCCATCCCAATCCCCGAGGTGATCCGCAACATCAACAGCTTCACGCTGGGCGCGCAATCAGTGAACCCCAAGGTCAAGACCAAGGTGGTCTGGGTCAACGGCTGGTTCGACCCACCGAAGGAAACCGAAGCCGCCACCTCGCTGATCAACGGCGGCGCCGACATCCTGTTCCAGAACACCGACTCGTCGGCCGTGCTGCAGACCGCCGAGAAGCTGGGCAAGCGCGCCTTCGGCTGGGATTCCGACATGACCGCCTACGGCCCCAAGGCCCACCTGGGTTCGGCCGTGATCAACTGGGCGCCGTACTACATCAAGGCCACCAAGGACGTGCTGGAAGGCACCTGGTCCACCGGCGGCGTGTGGTGGGGCGTGAAGGAGGGCGCGATCGACATGGTCTCCGTCGCTGAAGACGTGCCGGCCGAAGTCAAGGCCAAGGTCGACACCGTGCGCGCCGGCCTGAAGGACGGCAGCTTCTCGATCTGGAAGGGCCCGATCCTGGGTTCCGACGGCAAGGAAGTGCTGGCCAAGGACACCGTCGCCGACGACAAGTTCCTCGGTGGCATCAAGTTCTACGTCAAGGGCGTTGAAGGCAAAGTGCCGAACTGATCCGCCTTCTGGCGTGTCCTGGAAAAGAAAGCCGCCTCCGGGCGGCTTTCTTGCTTGAGTGAGACCACGATGATCGAACGACAACTCTGGCACCCCGTGATCGCATCGAACCAGGTGCGCGACCAGCCCGTGGCGTGTTCGCTGCTCGGGCAGCCGCTGGTGCTCTGGCGCGAGCAGGCGCACGACGTCCACCGCGTGCATGCCTGGGCCGACCGCTGCCCGCACCGGGGCGCGAGGCTGTCGCTGGGCCGCGTGCTGATCGGCTTGCACGGCACCCGGCTGGAATGTCCGTACCACGGCTGGCAGTTCGGCGGCGAGGGCCGTTGCCAGCACGTGCCCGCCGCGCCCGACTTCGTGCCGCCGGCCAGCCACTGCGCCGCGGTGTTCGAGGCGCGCGAGCACCATGGCCTGGTGTGGGTGCGGCTGGAGACGCCGTCGCAAGTCCCGGCCCCGGCCCTGGCCGAGCCGCCGGTGTTTGCACCGGGCGACGACCCGGCCTGGCGCACCGTGTTGTGCGGCCCCTACGAACTCAACACCAGCGCACCGCGCCTGGTGGAAAACTTCCTGGACCTGAGCCATTTCGGCTTCGTGCACGAAGGCTGGCTGGGCGAGCGCGGCCACGCGCAGGTGCAGACCGGTGCGGTCGAAGAGGGCGAGGAGGCCTCTGACCTGGTGGTGCGCGAGGCCCGGGCCTGGCAGCCGCGCGCCTATGCCGGCGCGGACGGGGGCGCCTGGATCGCCTACCGATACGACGTGCCGCACCCCTTTGCCGCCATCCTGCGCAAGGACGCCACCGAAGGCGACCCGGTGAGCAATGCCATCGCGCTCTTCATCCGGCCCGATGGCCATGAACTCTGCACCGCCTGGTTCGTGATGGCCACGCAAGGCGACCCCTCCACCGACCAGGAGTTGGTCGCCTTCCAGGACGCGGTGTTCGCGCAGGACCGCCCGGTGGTCGAATCGCAGTCACCGCGCGCACTGCCGGTGGGCCGCACCCTCCCGGTGACCGAAGTGCACGGCCCGGCCGACCGTGTCTCCAGCGCCTACCGCCGTTATCTGAACCGCCTGGGCATCACGCTCGGCACCTGCTAGATGAAACACCCCCGCCGCGCTTCGCGCGACCCCCTGAAGGGGGCGGCAACTGCGGCCCGGCAAAGCCGGTTCCGCGTCGCCTCTGGATGGCATCATTTCGCCGGTGGCGTCTCGCGCGCCGGGTTTCAAAGAGAGTTCTGACATGACCATGACCCCCGCCCAACTCGCCGCCGCCATCCCCAAGGCCGAGCTGCACATGCACATCGAAGGCTCGCTGGAGCCCGAGCTGATCTTCGCGCTGGCCCAGCGCAACGGCCTGAGCCTGCCCTACGCCAGCGTGGACGCGCTGCGCGAGGCCTACGCCTTCACCAACCTGCAGAGCTTCCTGGACATCTACTACGCGGGCGCCAGCGTGCTGCTGCACGAGGCCGACTTCCACGACATGGCCTGGGCCTACTTCCTGCGCGCCAAGGCCGACAACGTGGCGCACGCCGAGCTCTTCTTCGATCCCCAGACCCACACAGCGCGCGGCGTGCCCATGGCCACGGTGATCCAGGGTCTGGCCAGCGCCTGCGCTCGCGCGCAAGCCGAGCTGGGCGTGAGCGCGGCGCTGATCCTGTGCTTCCTGCGCCACCTGAGCGAGGAAGACGCCTTCCAGACGCTGGAAGCCGCCCTGCCTTACCGCCAGCACTTCATCGGCGTGGGCCTGGATTCGAGCGAGGTCGGCCACCCGCCGTCCAAATTCTCGCGCGTCTTCGCGCGTTGCCGCGAGCTGGGTTTCCATGTGGTGGCGCACGCGGGCGAAGAGGGTCCGCCGGCCTACATCTGGGAAGCACTGAACGACCTGAAGACCGAGCGCATCGACCACGGCGTGCGCTCGCTGGAAGACCCGGCCCTGGTCGCCGAACTGGCGCGGCGGCGCATCCCGCTCACGGTGTGCCCGCTCTCCAACCTCAAGCTCTGCGTGGTGAACGACCTGAAGGAGCACCCGATGAAGCGCCTGCTCGACGCCGGCCTGTGCGCCACCGTCAACTCCGACGACCCGGCCTATTTCGGTGGCTACATGAACGCCAACTTCGTGCAGACCGTGGAAGCGTTGGGCCTCACGCGCGAAGACGTCGTCACCCTGGCGCGCAACAGCTTCGAGGCCAGCTTCGTGAGCGCGGCGAGGCGCGCCGAGCTCATGGCCTTGCTGGACGCTGCAGTGGCCAGTTGAGGACGGAAGGCCATGACCGGACCCCGTTTCCTGGTTGTGGCCATGCCCTCCCTGAGGGAGCGCAGGGCATTGGCGGGCGAGCTGGAAACCTCGGGGCTGAAGGCCCGGCTGAAAGGCGCGATGTTCGATCCAGCGAACTGGCACCAGTCGCTGTCGGACAGGTTCCAGGTGCCATCGGAGATCGAGCGCTTGAGGCGTGCCTGCGCGAACGTCCGCGCGCGAGCCTGCACGCTGACGTGGAACCGGATTCGCTGCGATGGGCCGCATTGGGCTTTCCGCGCGCACGGTAATCCGCCCAGCTTCATCGAGCTGGTAGAGGCGGTGAAGGCAGCCTTCGCTGGAGAAGGCCTGTTCGGATTGAAGGGGCACTCGCCGCACATCAGCATCAGCTACCGGGCGCCACCGACCCGATCCACCCACAGGATCCGTCCGATCCAGTGGACCATCGACGAAATTCTCCTGGTCAAAGGGCACCAGATGGGCGGCCACGAAGAGCACTACGGCTACGACGTGATCGACAGCTGGCGGCTGCAGCCCGCCCGGCAGCTGGATCTGTTTGATGGCCCCGGGCCCGGGTAAAATCACGCCCCAGCGAGCCCGGTGCTTCCCCGGCTCGCTTTTTCATTCACGGAAGCCATGTAGAGGAACACCATGTACAAAAACCTCGTGGCCCGGTGCGCGTGCGCACTGGCGGCTGCCAGCTTTTCATTTCCCTTTTCCACCACCGCCCAGGCACAGACACCGCCGCTCAAGGCCGCGTTCGTCTACGTGACGCCGCTGACCGAAGCCGGCTGGGTGCGCCAGCACGAGCAGGCCCGGCTCGCCGTGCAGGCCGCCCTGGGCAACAAGGTCGAGACACGCTACGTGGAGAACGTGGCCGAAGGCGCCGACGCTGAGCGCGTGATCCGCGACCTGGCGCAGCAGGGCCACCGCATCATCTTCACGCCCAGCTTCGGCTACATGGAGCCCACGCTCAAGGTGGCGCGCGACTTCCCGGACGTGAAGTTCGAGTCCATCACCGGCTACAAGACGGCACCCAACGTCGCCACCGCCAACGCGCGCTACTACGAGGGCCGCTACCTGGCCGGCGTGGCCGCCGGCCGCATGGCCACGCAGGCGGGCTACATCGCCGGGTTCCCCATTCCCGAGGTGATCCAGGGCGTCAACGCCTTCACCCTGGGCATGCGCTCGGTCAACCCGCGCGCCACCGTCAAGGTGGTGTGGCTGGGTGAGTGGTTCAACCCACCGCGCGAGCGCGACGCGGCCATGACGCTGATGAACCAGGGCGCCGAGGTGCTGGCCTTCCACACCGGCTCCACCGCCGTGATGGTGGCCGCGCAGGAGCGCGGCAGGCTCGCCGTGGCCTACCACTCCGACATGCGCCGCTTCGGGCCCGATGCGCAGATCGCCGCCGTGACCCACCTCTGGGGCGACTACTACACCCGCCGCGTGCAGGCCGTGCTGGACGGCACCTGGCAGAGCACCAGCGTCTGGGGCGGGGTGAAGGACGGCATGATCCGTGTCGACAGCTTCGGCAGCAAGGTGCCGGCCAAGGTGCGCGACGAGGTGCAGGCGCGCCAGGCCGACATGGCCGCCGGCAAGCTCGCGGTGTTCGCGGCGCGCAAGAGCGCCGTGCGCGACAACCAGGGCAAGACCGTCATTGAGCCCGGCAAGGCACTGGACGACGGGCAGATTCTCGGCATGAACTGGCTGGTGGAAGGCGTGCAGGGCTCGGTGGAGCGCTGAGCCCCGCTGGGGGGTATGGGCCTTATCGGGGGCGCGATATGCCCCCAGCCGCCCAAGGCGTTAAGCTGCGCGGCATGAACGCCTACCGTGCCGCCCTCCTGCGTTTCGACGACCAGCAACGCCCCATTTACGACGCCGATGGCCTCCTGGTCATCGGCCCCGATGCCCAGGGCCGGCGCGTGGTGCGCGCAGCGGGCGACCATGCTGCGCTGATCGGCAACTACCCCGGCGTGTCGGTGGAAGACCTGAGCGGCCAGCTGATCGCGCCCGGCTTCATCGACATGCACGTGCACTACCCGCAGACGGACGTGATCGGCGCGCCCGCTGCAGGCTTGCTGCCCTGGCTGGAGAACTACACCTTTCCGCACGAGTCGCGCTTTCACGAGCGGGAGCACGCGCGCGAGGTGGCGGCCTTCTTTCTGGACGAACTCTCTCGCAACGGCGTGACCACCGCGCTCACTTTCGCGACCTCGCACCCGGCCTCGGTGGACGCCATGTTCGAGGCCGCGCGTGCACGCGGCCTGCGCTTCATCACCGGCAAGGTGCTGCAGGACCGCCACAGCCCCGACGGCGTGCGGGACCAGACCGAACAAAGCCTGATCGACACCGAGGCGCTGATCCAGCGCTGGCACGGTGTGGACCGCCTGGGCTACGCGATCACACCGCGCTTCGCCCCCACCAGCACGCCCGAGCAACTGCGCGGCGCGGGCGAGCTGGCGGCGAAGTACGGCGACGTGTGGGTCCAGTCGCACGTGGCGGAAAACCGCGACGAGGTGCGCTGGGCGGCCGAGCTGTTCCCGAAGTCGCGCAGCTACCTGGGTGTGTACGGCGACTTCGGCCTGCTGCGCCAGCGCGCGGTGTACGCCCACTGCATCCACCTCGACCAGGCCGATCGCGAGCTGATGGCCACCACCGGCACCACCGCCGCCGTGAGCCCGACCAGCAACCAGTTCCTCGGTAGCGGCTTCTTCGACTACCTGGCCGCCGACGCGGCGGGCATGGGCTACGGTTTGGCGAGCGATGTGGGCGGTGGCACCAGCTTCTCGCCGTTCCGCACCATGCTCGCGGCCTACTGCGTGGGTCGTGAGGGCCAGACCAAGCCAGGCCTGAGCCTCACCCCGGGGCAGTTGTGGTGGCAGCACACGGCGGGCGCCGCGCGCGCGCTGGGTCTGGAAGGCGTGGTGGGCAACCTGCAGCCCGGCCATGAAGCGGACTTCGTGGTGCTCGATCCGCAGGCCACGCCCTTGCTGGCGCGCAAGACCTCGCAGGCGAACAGCCTGGACGAGCTGCTGTTTGCGCTGATCGTGCTGGGGGACGATCGGGTGGTGGCGCGCACGGTCATCGCTGGCGGCTGATCTCGAGCGTGGCTTGGGCGTGTCGTTTTTTCGCCTATTTCTCGACCTAGGGAATGTCCCAGTCTTCGGGTTCCAATGATCTGAATTTGGAAACGAAACGACGTCATTTGGGATTCAAGTGCACTTTGTTCGGGGCCGCCCACTGCCCGAGGGGGTTCTGGGCTGTTGTGGTGAACAGAACACCCCCTTAGCATCGCCCTGCCAATTTTTTGGGAGGTGCGATTTGAGCTCACTGGCCGCTGGTTTGTTCGCGAGGTACCGCTCGCATCACGACATGAACAGGTCGTTCCTGGTGTGGATGGGGGCTGTGGGGAGCCTGGCCTTCCCGCTCTTCTATCTGCTGCGTTTCACGGGGCAACTCCCGCCGCGCTACGACAATCTGGCGCTCAGGGCGATCGCCACCCTGTTGTGCCTGGCGCTGGCGCTGCGCCCGTGGTGGCCCGCGAAGGCCAAGCCGTTCTACCTCGCGCATGCCTACTTCACGTCGGTCTACTGCCTGGCGTTTCTGCTCACGTTCACGGCCCTGAAGAATCAGGGCGACAGCTTTTCTTTCGTGAACATGGTGATCGGCGTGGTGTGTGTCATTCTGGTCGCCGACTGGCGCAATGCCGTGGTGATGCTGGTCGCTGGATACGCCCTTGGGGCGCTCGCGTTCTGGGCATCACACCCCGGCACCGCGTTCACGCCGGACATCTGGATCTGGCTGCCTGCGCCGACGCTGCTTTTTGTGGCCGGTACCTTGTCCCATTTCGAAAGAAGACAGGCCGAGCGGGCGCACCATCGCCTGTACATGAGCCTCGCGGGTTCCATCGCGCACGAGATGCGCGGGCCGATGCAGAAGATCCAGGGTGTCTTCGACACTCTGGAGCGCGACTTCCTGCGCCTGGGGCCATCCCAGTCCTCGGTGTCCCACACGCGCGAGCAGGTCATGGCGATGGTGCGGGTGATGAACGAGGGCCGCAACGCGATCAAGCTGGGTCTGCAGTCGATCACGGTGACGCTGCAGCAGCTCAAGAGCAGGGCTTTCGATGCCTCGGGTTTCACCTACCTTTCGGCGGCGGTGTGCACCGAGCGCGCGGTGAGCGACTTCGGTTACGGGAGCGAGGCGCAGCGCGAGCGGGTGCGCCTGGCGGAGGTGACCGACTTCACGTTCAAGGGCGATGCAACCCTCCTGACGCTGATCCTGTTCAACCTCATCAAGAACGCGCTGTATTACATGCCGGCCTGTCCCGACGCCACGGTGACGGTCACCGTGGATGCGCGGCGCATCACGGTGACCGACACAGGGCCCGGCATCGCGCCGGAAAAGATGGAGCACCTGTTCGATGACTTCCAGACCTCCGGCAAGGTCGATGGCACGGGCCTGGGGCTGGCGTTTTGCCGGCGCGCCATGCGCGCCCTCGGCGGGGAGATCACCTGCACATCGCGTTTGGGCGAGTTCACGGTGTTCACGCTGTCGTTTCCGGCGGTGGCGCAGGCGGAGGTCCGGGCCCAGACTGCTGAAGCCATGCGGCATGCCGCGCGGCTGCTGCGCGGCGCCCGCGTGCTGCTGGTGGATGACGATCCGATCCGGCGCCGCGCCACCCTGGCCCAACTCCTGGCGCTGGTGGGCAGCAGCAGCATCGACGAGGCCGGCAACGGCGCTCAGGCGCTGGAGCTGCTTCGCCTGGCATCGGATGTGCCCTATGACCTCGTCGTGATAGACCTTCACATGCCGGGTCTCGATGGTTGTGACACCGTGCGCCAGATCCGCCTGGGGGCGGCCGCCGGGCATGAACAGGTGCCGGTGCTGGCGCGCAGTGTCCGGCCGGCGGACGAGGCCCGCGCGCAAGCCCGCGAAGCGGGCATGGACGGGTTCCTGAGCGCGCCTTGCACCCTGCCTGAGATGGCCGGGGCGATCGTGAGCCTGCTCAAGGACCAGCCCTTGCGCCACAGCGCCAAGGACGCGGCGCCATTCATGGGCAGCTCCGTGCTGCTGGCGGAGGACAACGTGGTGAGCCGCGCCGTCGTCAAAGGCTACCTGAAGGACATGGGGTTGGAGGTGGTGGAGGCGCAGCAGGGGCAGGACGTCCTGCAGTTCCTCAAGGCGGGCGTGCGGCCAGCCGTGATCCTGATGGACGTGGAGATACCCGTGCTCGGCGGCATGGAGACGACGCGGCAGCTGCGCGCGATGGCCGATGGCGTGCGCAACATTCCCGTGGTGGCGCTCACCGGGCATGCCTCGCAGGAGCACAGGCAGGCGGCGCGGGACGCGGGCATGGACGGCTTTCTCATCAAGCCCGTGAACGTGGTGGCCTTGCGCGGGGAGCTGGCCCGCCTGATTGGCGAGCGTCCGGTGGGTGAGGCCCAGGCGGCGGCGCCGTCGCCCGCGCGCCTGGCGGGGGCGACCATCGATGGGCCCTTGCTGGATGACGAACGTGTCGAGCAGCTCAAGAGCATGAACATCATGGTGAACCTGCTGCCCGATGGCCTGGCCCAGGCCCGGGGGCACATTGCCGATCTGGAGGCTGCCGAGCGGCGCAACGACCTCAAAAGCGCACGCCAGGCGCTGCATTCGCTGGCCGGCCTGAGTGGCGAGATGGGGGCTCACGCCATGTCCGAGACCGCGAAGCAGCATTCGCGCGTGGTCGAGAGCAACGCCTGGCCGTTCGAGCCGAACTGGCTGGCGCGGTTCAACACGCTCTTCCTCGAATCCGAACAGGCCTTGCTCACGAGCTTTGCCCTGCGCAAGACCTCACCCTCCTAGGCGGTTGAAGCGGCGGCGCGGGTTCAGTTGTAGGTCAGTGCCCGCGCCTTGCCCCAGAACACGCGGTACATGTAGATGGTGTAGATGATGATCACCGGCAGCGTGATGGCCACGCCGATGAAGATGACGGTGAGCGAGCCGGTGGACACGGCCGCCTGCCACACGTTCATGCGGCCGATCACGATGTCGGGGAAGATGCTGTATGCCAGGCCGAAGAAGGCCAGCACGAAGATCAGCACGGTGGCCGCGAACACCACCCAGCCATAACCCGCCTTCACCACATTGGGGTGCGTGACCACCCAGCGCACCGCGAAGAAGGCGATCGCGCAGCTCAGGGGGATCGGCATCAGACCGAACACCTCGGGCACGCTGAACCACTTCGCCACCACGCCAGGGTTCACCAGCGGTGTGGCCACCGAGATCGCCACCAGCGCGAAACCCATGGGCCACAGCACGCGGGCCGCCCAGCGCACCGCGTGGGTCTGCAGCTCGCCTTCGGTCTTCATGATCAGCCAGCCCGCGCCGAGCAGGATGTAGGCCGCCGGCAGCGTGAGCGCGATGCCCAGGCTGAATGCCAGGCCCAGCCAGCCCTGGTCGAAGCCTGTGATGTAGCTGCCCAGCATCCAGCCCTGCGAGGCACTGGCGAGCAGCGAGCCGACGAAGAAGGCGCGGTTCCAGAACGGCACGTATTTCGTGGGCGCCTTCACACGGAAGTCGAACGCCACGCCGCGCAGGATCAGCCCGATCAGCATCACCGCCACCGGCAGGTAGAGCGCCTGCAGCACCAGCCCGTGGGCCATCGGAAAGGCCACCAGCAGCACGCCGACACCGAGCACCAACCAGGTTTCGTTGGCGTCCCAGAACGGGCCGATGCTGGAGATCATGGTGTCCTTCTGCTCCTTGCTCTCGGCCAGGGGCAGCAGCAGGCCCACGCCGAGGTCGTAGCCGTCGAGGATCACGTAGGCCAGCAGGGCCAGGCCCATCACGGCCAGGAAGATGAGAGGGAGCACTTCGGCCCAGGTGGTCATGTTCATGGGGTGTTCTCCGTTCGGTCAGACGCCGGCCTTGCCGAGTTCGGCGCCGTGGGGTGCTTCGGGGGCATGTTTGAACGGGTGTTCGGCCATGTACTTGAGCACGCCGACGTAGGTGATGAGCAGGAGGCCATACACGATGAGGTAGGCCGTGAGCGTGGCCGCGATCATGGGCGAGGGGGTGTTGGTGACCAGGTCGGCGGTGCGCAGGTGGCCGTAGACCAGGAAGGGCTGGCGGCCGATCTCGGTGACGTACCAGCCCGACAGCGTGGCCAGCCAGCCCGAGAAGGTCATGCCCGCCAGCACGTACAGCGCGGGTTTGGGCAGGTCCAGCGAGCCCTGCGCCTGGCGGCGCCGGCGCCAGAGCATCCAGGCCGAGGCCCAGGCCACGACCAGCATCAGCGTGCCCACGCCGACCATCACGCGAAAGGCCCAGAAGATCGGCGCCACCGGTGGGTGGGCGTTCGGGAATTCGTTGAGGCCCTTGAGTTCGGCGTCGGCGTCGTGCGCCAGGATGAGGCTCGCCATCTTGGGAATTTTCACCGCGTAGTGCGTGGTGCCGGCGGCCTCGTCGGGAATGCCGAACAGCGTGAGCGGCGCGCTCTTCTCGGTGTGCCAGATGCCCTCGAGCGCCGCGATCTTGGCGGGCTGGTGCTCCAGGGTATTCAGCCCGTGCATGTCGCCGGCCAGGAACTGCAGTGGCATGGCCACCGAGGCGGCGATGATGGCCGTGCGCAAGGCCTTGTGCGTGCCGCCGGTGGCGCTGCCCTTGATGAGCTGCCAGGCGCAGAGGCCGGCGATGAGGAACGAGGCCGTGAGCGCCGAGGCCAGCAGCTTGTGCGCCAGGCGGTAGGGGAAGGAGGGGTTGAATACCACGGCGAACCAGTCGACCGCGACGAACTTGCCGTCCACGATCTCGAAGCCCGCGGGCGTCTGCATCCACGAGTTCAGGCTCAGGATCCAGAACGCCGACATGGTGGTGCCGAAGGCCACCAGGAAGGTGGCGGCCAGGTGCACGCGCTCGCTCACGCGGCCCCGGCCGAACAGCATGATGCCCAGGAAGCTGGCCTCCAGGAAGAAGGCGGTCAGCACCTCGTAGCCCAGCAGCGGGCCTGCGATGTTGCCGGCCCGTTCCATGAAGCCGGGCCAGTTGGTGCCGAACTGGAAGCTCATCACGATGCCGGAGACCACGCCGAGCGCGAAGCTCAGCGCGAACACCTTGGTCCAGAAGTAGTAGGCCTCTTCCCAAGCCGGGTCGCGCGTCTTGATATGGCGGATGCGGAAGTACAGCAGGAACCAGCCCATCGCGATCGTGATGGTCGGGAACAGGATGTGAAAGCTGATGTTCGCCGCGAACTGGATGCGCGAGAGGAGCAGGGCGTCCATGGGGGTTCTCCGTGGGGTTCTTGTCTGGTGGGGGTCAGGCGGCGTCGGGCAATTTTTCCGGGCGCGCGCTGCGGCCCGCCGCCTTGCCCGTCAGGCGGTCCTTGAGTTCGAGCACGCGCGTGACGGTTGCACCCATGCCCATCAGCTGCATCGCGGTTTCGGGGGCCAGCTTCTGCACGTCGTCGAACCAGGTCATGAGGCGGTCGATCAGGTCGTGCATCTCGCGCATGCGGGCCTGCGCGTGGCGCTCGGCGTCGGTCTTGGGCGTTTCCAGCAGTGCGGTGCGCAGCATCGAAAGGGTGGGTTCCACTTCGCGGCGGCGGCGCTCCTCGGCCAGCACGCGGAAGATCTCCCACACATCGGCCGGCGCCTCGAAGTACTCGCGCCGGTCGCCCGGCTGGTGGCGCAGGCGCACCAGCCGCCAGGCCTGCAATTCCTTCAGACCCATGCTGACGTTCGAGCGCGAGAACTCCAGCGTCTCGGCGATCTCGTCGGCGTTGAGCGCGTTGGGTGAAATGAAGAGCAGGGCGTAGATCTGCCCCACGGTGCGGTTGATGCCCCAGCGGCTGCCCATTTCTCCAAAGTGGGCAACGAACTCGCGGTTGAGGGGGGGGAGGTGGTCTTGCAGTGGCATGCCCGGAAATGTAGCTGTTTCGACCTGAATTTTCAGTAATTACTGAAATTCCGGTAATTTCCTGGGGACTCTCCGCAGTCCGGGACCGGTGGGCGCGCCACCTACAATCGCGCCCCATGAGCATCAAAAGCGACAAATGGATCCGCCGCATGGCCGAACAACACGGCCTGATCGAACCGTTCGAGCCCAACCAGGTGCGGGCGGTGGATGGCAAGAAGGTGATCAGCTACGGCACGTCGAGCTACGGCTACGACATCCGTTGCGCGCCGGAATTCAAGGTGTTCACCAACATCCACAGCACCGTGGTGGACCCGAAGAATTTCGACGAGAACAGCTTCGTGGACATCAACAAGGACGTCTGCGTGATCCCGCCCAACAGCTTTGCGCTGGCGCGCACGGTGGAGTACTTCCGCATCCCGCGCAACGTGCTCACCATCTGCCTGGGCAAGAGCACCTACGCGCGCTGCGGCATCATCGTCAACGTCACGCCCTTCGAGCCCGAGTGGGAGGGCTATGTGACGCTGGAGTTCAGCAACACCACGCCACTGCCAGCGAAGATCTACGCGGGCGAGGGCTGCGCCCAGGTGCTGTTCTTCGAGAGCGACGAGGTCTGCGAGACCTCCTACAAGGACCGGGGCGGCAAGTACCAGGGCCAGGTCGGCGTGACCTTGCCCAAAGCTTGACGGTTCGTGCGCCTTGACCCAGGTCAAGGCGGCCGGGCAACCCGGCCGATAGCATGCCGGGCATGTCACGCAACCCGCCCGGTTTCTCCTCTCCCGCCCCCATCCCCGCTGGCCAGCCGCTGCCGCACCGCAAGGTGATCCGCGGCTGGCTCGCCCCGCTCGTCGAGCGGCGGACCGCGCACGCGATCGCGCTGCTGGTGTTCGACTGGGTGGTCTTCGCCGCGCTCATGGCCGGCACCGTGTGGTTCGCTGCGGTGTGGGCCAAGCTGCTGTGCGGCCTGGCGGCGGGCTTCATGATCGGGCGGCTGTTCATCATCGGCCACGACGCCTGCCACCAGAGCTACACGCCGCACCGGGGGCTGAACCGCGTGCTGGGCCGCATCGCCATGCTGCCCTCGCTCACGCCCTACAGCCTGTGGGAAGTGGGGCACAACGTGGTGCACCACGGCTACACCAACCTCAAGGGCGTGGACTTCGTGTGGGCGCCGCTCACGCGCGAGGAGTTCGCCGCGCTCTCGCCGATGCGCCGCGCCCTGGAGCGCGCGTACCGCAGCGGCTTCGGTCCGGCGCTGTACTACCTGGTGGAGATGTGGTGGCACCGCATGTTCTTCCCGCGCAAGACCTACCTGGGCACGCGGCGCGCCGAGTTCGTGTGGGACGGCGTGTTCGTCAGCGCCTGCGCGCTGGCCTGGATCGGCGGCCTGGTGGCCGCCGCCTCGGCCACGGGCCAGTCGGTCTGGCTGCTGCTGGCCACGGGCTTTGCCGTGCCCTTTCTGTTCTGGAACGCCATGATCGGTTTCGTGGTCTACGTGCACCACACGCACACGGCGGTGCAGTGGCACGACGACAAGGCCGCCTGGGGCCGCGCGGCGCCCTTTGTCTCGACCACGGTGCACCTCACCTTCCCTTTGCGCATCGGCGCACTGCTGCACCACATCATGGAGCACACCGCGCACCATGTGGACATGAGCATCCCCCTCTACCAGCTCGAGGGCGTGCAGCGCCTGTTGGAGGATGCGCTGCCGGGCCGCGTCATCGTGCAGCGCTTCTCGTGGCGCTGGTACTTCGACACCGCGCGCCGCTGCAAGCTCTACGACTTCGGCCGGCGCTGCTGGACCGACTTCCAGGGCCGCCCCACCAGCGCCAGCGCACCCGCCGTCGCCTGAGTCCGGCGGGGCCATGCCCGCTTCATAATGGGATACCCGCACCCGTACCGAGGTCGCCGAGGAGCCATGCCATGAAGTGGGAAAACAACCGCCAGTCCGATCAGATCGAAGACCGCCGCGCCGACCCCGGCGGCGGCGGGCTCGGCGGCCTGGGCGGCGGCCGGCGCGTGGGCGGGCGCGGCATCGGCCTGGGCACCATCGCGGTCGCGCTGGTCGCGGGCTGGATCTTCGGCATCAACCCCATGACCATCCTCGGCGTGCTCGGCGGCGTGGGCGATGGCGCACCCACGGCCCAGGTGGAGACCACCCAGGGCCCGACACAGGCGCCCACCGACGACATGGGCAAGTTCGTGGCCGCCGTGCTCGGCGGCACGGAGGACGTGTGGGGCCAGGTGTTCCAGCAAGCCGGCGCGCAGTACCAGAAACCGCGCCTCGTGCTGTTCCGGGGCGCCACGCCCACGGCCTGCGGCACCGGCCAGTCGGCCATGGGCCCGTTCTACTGCCCGGGCGATCAGAAGGTCTACATCGACCTGAGCTTCTACGACACCCTGCGCCGCCAGCTCGGCGCACCGGGCGACTTTGCCCAAGCCTACGTGATCGCGCACGAGGTCGGCCACCACGTGCAGAACCTCATGGGCATCACCGACCAGATGGAACAGGCGCGCCGGCGCGTGGGCGAGCGCGAGTACAACGCGCTGTCGGTGCGGCTGGAGCTGCAGGCCGATTGTTTTGCCGGCATCTGGGCCCACCACAACCACAAGAACAAGGCGATCCTGGAGCCGGGCGATGTGGAGGAGGCGCTGAACGCCGCCGCCGCGATCGGCGACGACGCCTTGCAGCGCAAGAGCCAGGGACAGGTGGTGCCCGACAGCTTCACCCACGGCACCAGCGCGCAGCGCCAGCGCTGGTTCAACACGGGGCTGCAAAGCGGCAGCGTGCAGTCCTGCGACACCTTCAAAGCGGGCAGCGTCTGAGGCCTGCCAGAGGCGGCCGGCCCGGATTTGGGCGAAAAACGGTCAAAGTGCGACAATACAGGGCTAACCAGCCGTTCGCCGGGCCGCCCCAAGAACGGATGCACCCCCTCGGGGGGCCTGGCTCGGCCAGGGCTGGGGGCCCCCAAACTTACCGCCAATGACCCAATCCTTCTCCGAACTCTCCCTCTCGCCCGCCATTGAGCGAGCCGTGGCCGAAATGGGCTACGCGACCATGACGCCGATCCAGGCGCAGGCGATTCCGGTGGTGCTGCAAGGCCGTGACGTGATGGGCGCTGCCCAGACCGGCACCGGCAAGACCGCCGCGTTCACGCTGCCGCTGCTGCAGCGCATGCTCAAGCACGAGAACGCCTCCACCTCGCCCGCGCGCCACCCGGTGCGCGCCCTGGTGCTGCTGCCCACGCGCGAGCTGGCCGACCAGGTGGCCGAGCAGGTCAAGCTGTACGCCAAGTACACCAACCTGCGCAGCACGGTGGTGTTCGGCGGCATGGACATGAAGCCGCAGACGGCCGAGCTCAAGAAGGGCGTCGAGGTGCTGGTGGCCACGCCCGGGCGCCTGCTGGACCACATCGAGGCCAAGAACTGCGTGCTCAACCAGGTCGAGTACGTGGTGCTCGACGAGGCCGACCGCATGCTGGACATCGGCTTCCTGCCCGACCTGCAGCGCATCCTGAGCTACCTGCCCAAGCAGCGCACCACGCTGCTGTTCTCGGCCACCTTCTCGCCCGAGATCAAGCGCCTGGCCAACAGCTACCTGCAGGACCCGGTGACCATCGAGGTGGCGCGCTCCAACGCCACGGCGTCCACCGTGGAGCAGCATTTCTACCGCGTGGAAGACGACGACAAGCGCGGCATCCTCAAGCAGATCCTGCGCGAGCGCGGCCTCAAGCAGGCCTTCGTGTTCGTCAACAGCAAGCTCGGTTGCGCGCGCCTGGCGCGTTCGCTGGAGCGCGAAGGCCTCAACACCACGGCCCTGCACGGCGACAAGAGCCAGGACGAGCGCCTCAAGGCCCTGGAAGCCTTCAAGACCGGTGCGGTGGACCTGCTGGTCTGCACCGACGTGGCCGCGCGCGGCCTGGACATCAAGGACGTGCCGGCGGTGTTCAACTTCGACATCCCGTTCAACGCCGAGGACTACGTGCACCGCATCGGCCGCACCGGCCGCGCGGGCGCTTCGGGCCTGGCGGTGTCGTTCGTGAGCGGGCGCGACACGCGCCTCATGGGCGACCTGGAAAAGCTGCTGGGCAAGAAGCTCGAACTCGAAGCGCTGGAGTTCGAGGCCGACCGCCGCCCGGCGGGCCGCTTCAACGATGGTCAGCGCGCCTGGCAGCAGCCCGAAGGGCAGGACGCCGAGCGCCGCGAGAGCCGGGCCATCCGTGAGAGCCGCGAAAGCCGCACCCCGCGCGAAGCGCGAAGCGCCTCCGACTCGCGCCCGAGCCGCGCACCGCGCGCGCCGGCCGATCCGTTGTTCGACAAGCCTTACGAACCGAGCGCCGTCAGCGAGACGCCGCCGTCGTGGGAGGTGTCGCAGCGCGCCGCCGCGCGCACGGCCTCGCCCAACATCAAGACGCGCCGCAAGGTGCCGGCCTTGTTCAAGAGCGCCCCCGCACCGGCGCCGGCTCAGGAAAGCTGAGGGCGAAGCCCTTGCCTGAGCCTGCCAGGCGGCTTTCGCCGCCACGCCTTCAGCGCTTGCCAGGCTTGCTGGCCTGCTCGCAGCGCACCGAGATCCGCTCCACCTCGCCCGGCACTTCCGTGATGCGGGCCGCGGTGAGGCAGCCGCCCCACACACAACCCGTGTCCAGCGCCTGCAGGTCGTGGCGCTGCACTGCGCCCAGCGTGGACCAGTGGCCGAACGCAATCGGCACGCCTTCGGTGCGCCGGCCCGGCACGTCGAACCAGGGCATGAAGCCCTCGGGCGCCGCGCCCGCGCTGTCCTTGGTGTCGAACTCCATCACGCCCTGCGCGGTGCAGAAGCGCAGCCGCGTGAAGGCATTGACGATCACGCGCAGGCGCGCGGCGCCGCGCAGCGAGTCGCTCCACAGCGGCGGTTCGTTGCCATACATCTCCTGCAGGAAGCCGGTCCAGTCGGCGCTGCGCAGCACGGCCTGCAGCTCGCCGGCCAGCGCCAGCGTGCCGGCCACATCCCATTGCGGCAGCACGCCCGCGTGGACCATCAGCCAGCCGTGTTCGAACAGCGCCATGGGCCGCGCGCGCAGCCAGTCGAGCAGGGCCTCGCGGTCAGGCGCGGCGAGGATGTCGCCCACCGTGTCGCTGCGGTGCGGCTTGCGCACGCCGTGCGCCGTGGCCAGCAGGTGCAGGTCGTGGTTGCCGAGCAGGCAGTGCGCCGCGCCGTCGAGCGAGATCAGCCGGCGCAGCACGGCCAGCGAGGCCGGCCCGCGGTTCACGAGGTCGCCGAGCAGGTACAGCGTGTCGCGGCTGGGTGAGAAACCGATGTCGTCGAGCAGGCGGCCGAGCGCCGCGTCGCAGCCCTGCACATCCCCGATCATGTAAAGTGCCATTGGCCGATTATGGACACCCTCCTCATTGTTTTTCTGACGCTGCTCAACGGGGCGTTCGCCATGTCCGAGCTGGCCCTGGCATCCAGCCGCAAGGCGCGGCTCACGGCCATGGCCGAGGCCGGCGACAAGGGCTCGGTCACCGCGCTCCAGCTGCTGGACAATCCCACGCAGTTTCTCTCTTCGGTGCAAGTCGGCATCACCTCCATCGGCATGCTCAACGGCATCGTGGGGGAAGCCGCGTTCAGCGACGACCTGGGCCGCCAGCTCGTGGCATGGGGCCTGACGGAAGCCACGGCGAGCGTGATGGCCACCGCGATCGTGGTGGTGGTCATCACCTTCATTACCATCGTGTTCGGCGAGCTGGTGCCCAAGCGCATCGGCCAGCTCTACCCGGAGGCCGTCTCGCGCTGGGTCTCGCGCCCCATGGCCTTCGTGGCCCAGGCCGCCAAGCCTTTCGTGTGGCTGCTCACGCACACCACGCAGTGGGTGCTCAAGCTGCTGCGCATCGACACCAACGCCGTGCAGCACGTGACCGAAGAGGAAATCAACGCCAGCCTGGAGGAAGGCGTGGACGCCGGCATCATCGAGGAGCACGAGCACCAGATGGTGCGCAACGTGTTCCTGCTCGACGACCGCCAGCTCACCTCCATCATGGTGCCGCACTCGGAGATCGAATGGCTCGACGCCGAGGACCGCATCGACGTGGCGGTGCAGAAGGCCTGGACCACCGGCCATTCCTGGTACCCGGTGTGCCGTGGTGGGCTGGAGGACGTGGTCGGTGTGATCCACCTGCCCCGCATGCTCGCACTCCAAGCCGAGGGCAACAACGAGCCCTTGATGCGCCACGTGCTGCCGGCCGTGTTCGTGCCCGAGACGCTCAGCGGCATGGAGCTGCTGGAGCAGTTCCGTGAGCGCGCGACGCGCATGGTGTTCGTGGTCGACGAATACGGCGTGGTACAGGGCCTGCTCACGCCGCTGGACATGCTGGAAGCCATCACCGGCGAGCTTTCGCCGCGCACCGCCGTGGACGCCTGGGCCACGCGGCGCGAGGACGGCGCCTGGCTGGTGGACGGCGCGATGCCCGTGGCCGAGCTGAAGTCGCGCCTGGCCATCGACGAGCTGCCCGACGAGGACAAGGGGCGCTACAACACCGTGGCCGGTCTGATGCAGACGGTGGCGGGCGACCTGCTGGGCCGGCGCGAGCACGTGGACTGCGCCGGCTGGCGCTTCGAGGTGCTGGTGCTCGACGGGCGTCGCATCGACCAGGTGCTCATCACGCGCCTGCCCGAGCCCGAGGCGCAAGTGGCGGCCGAGGTCGACGGCTGAGCCGCGCGCTCACAAGCCCCACCACGCGGGCAGCCAGCGCCGCACCTCCGGCCGGCCGAAGCGCTCGTCCATCAGCACCACCACGCCTTGGTCGTCCGGCCCGCGGATGACGCGGCCGGCCGCCTGCACCACCTTCTGCAGGCCGGGGAACAGGTAGGCGTAGTCGTAGCCCTGGCCGAAACGCGCCTGCAGCCGCGCGCGCAATTGTTCGGTCACCGGGTTGAGCTGCGGCAGGCCCAGGGTGGCGATGAAGGCGCCGATGAGGCGCTGCCCAGGCAGGTCGATGCCTTCTCCGAACGCACCACCCAGCACCGCGAAGCCGATGCCCTGGCTGTCTTCGGTGAAGCGCGCGACGAAGGCCTCGCGCTCGGGTTCGCCCATGCCGCGTGACTGCGCCCACGCCGGCAGCGCCGGGTGCGTGGCCTGCAGGCGTTGCAGCGCCTGCTGCAGGTAGTCGAAGCTGCTGAAGAAGGCGAGGTAGTTGCCGGGCCGCTGGGCGTACTGGTCGGCCATGACCTCGACCAATTGGTCGAGCGAGGCGGCGCGGTCGGCGTAGCGGGTGGAGAGGTTCGGCGTCACGCGCACCTGCAGCTGCGAGGCATCGAAGGGTGAGGGCACGGTCAGGCGCGCGGTGTCTTGCGGCAGGCCGAGCAGGTCGCCAACGTAGGCCATGGGGCTGAGCGTGGCCGAGAACAGCGTGGCGCTGTGCGCGGCCTGCCAGCGCGGCTGCAGCAGCGGCCCGGGGTCGAGGTTGCGGATGTTCAGCACCGGCTGGCGGGGGGGGGGGGCGGGGGGGGGGGGGGGGGGGGGGGGGGGC
>NZ_JBMDKH010000016.1:0-146485 GCF_057809615.1 Hydrogenophaga sp. FG152
CGCGAAGGCGGCCGCACCGTCGGCGCCGGCGTCGTCGCAAAAATCATTGCTTAAGGAGCGGGCATGTCCACCAAGCAAAAAATCCGCATCCGCCTCAAGGCTTTCGACTACAAGCTGATCGACAGCTCGGCCGCCGAGATCGTTGACACCGCCAAGCGCACCGGCGCGATCGTCAAGGGCCCCGTGCCCCTGCCGACCCGCATGAAGCGTTTCGACATCCTGCGCTCGCCGCACGTCAACAAGACCAGCCGCGACCAGCTCGAAATCCGCACCCACCAGCGTCTGATGGACATCGTGGACCCGACCGACAAGACGGTCGACGCCCTGATGAAGCTCGACCTGCCGGCTGGCGTGGACGTCGAGATCAAGCTGCAATAAGCTTCTCGCTTGAGCACCGTCGGGCCAGTCGCCCAGTGGTGCTTGCAGAGAAAAAGCCCGCCGGTTATACTGGCGGGCTTTCCGGCTTCTGGCCGGAGATTTCGTGGTGCCGTTTGATCCTGAATCATCGGCCCTTAGCGCGGAGCCTCGGTTCCGCACCATCAGCCCCGGCCAATTGAAGTCGGGAACGGAGAAAACAATGAGTCTTAGCAACTCCCTCGGGTTGTTGGGTCGCAAGGTGGGCATGATGCGTCTGTTCACCGATGACGGGGACGCAGTGCCTGTCACGGTGGTCGATGTGTCGAACAACCGTGTGACGCAGGTCAAAACCCTGGCCCATGACGGCTACGATGCGCTGCAGGTCACCTTTGGTGCCCGCCGTGCCTCCCGCGTGACCAAGCCCGAAGCGGGCCATCTGGCCAAGGCCGGTGTCGAAGCGGGTGAAATCATCCAGGAATTCCGTGTCGCCTCCGACGTCGCTGCCCAGTACCAGCCCGGTGCCGTGGTCGCCCCCAACGCGATCTTCGCGGCGGGTCAGAAGGTGGACGTGCAAGGCACCTCGATCGGTAAAGGCTTCGCCGGCACCATCAAGCGCCACAACTTCAGCTCGCAGCGCGCCTCGCACGGCAACAGCCGTTCGCACAACGTGCCGGGCTCCATCTCCATGGCCCAGGATCCGGGTCGCGTGTTCCCCGGCAAGAAGATGACCGGGCACATGGGCGATGTGACCAAGACCATCCAGAACCTCGACATCGTGCGCGTGGACGAAACCCGTCAACTGCTCATGATCCGCGGTGCCGTTCCTGGCTCCAACGGCGGTTTCGTGACCGTGCGTCCCGCCATCAAGGCCAAATCCGGCAAGGGAGCAAACTGATGCAAGTTGAACTCCTGAACGACCAGGGTCAAGCCTCGTCCAACGTGGACGTGCCCGAGACCGTGTTTGGTCGCGACTACAACGAAGCCCTGATCCACCAGCTCGTGGTGGCTTATCAGGCAAACGCCCGTCAAGGTACGCGTGCACAAAAAGACCGCCAGATGGTCAAGCACTCGACCAAGAAGCCGTTCAAGCAGAAGGGCACTGGCCGCGCACGCGCCGGTATGACGTCTTCGCCGCTGTGGCGCGGGGGTGGTCGCATTTTCCCGAACAGCCCTGACGAAAACTTCACCCAGAAGCTCAACAAGAAGATGTACCGCGCCGGCATGGCGTCCATCTTCTCGCAGCTCGTGCGTGAAGGCCGTCTGGCCGTGGTCGATTCCCTGAAGGTGGACTCGCCCAAGACCAAGCAGCTGGCCGACAAATTCAAAGCCATGAACCTGCAATCGGTGCTGGTGATCGCCGAGGAAGTCGACGAGAACCTGTACCTGGCTTCGCGCAACCTGCCCAACGTGCTGGTGGTCGAGCCGCGTTACGCCGATCCGCTGTCGCTGGTGCATTACAAGAAGGTCATCGTCACCAAGGCGGCGATCGACCAGCTCAAGGAGATGTTCGCATGAGCGTCACGAAATACGACGAAGGTCGCCTGATGCAGGTCCTCGTGGCACCGATCGTGTCCGAGAAGGCCACCCAGGTTGCCGAGCAAACCAACGCCGTGATGTTCAAGGTGTTGCGTGATGCCTCCAAGCCCGAGATCAAGGCGGCCGTTGAACTGATGTTCAAGGTCCAGGTCAAGGGCGTTTCCGTGCTCAACCAGAAGGGCAAGTCCAAGCGCTTTGGCAAGACCGTCGGTCGTCGCGACCACGTTCGCAAGGCCTATGTGACGCTGATGCCGGGTCAAGAGCTGAACTTCGGCGGAGAGGGCGTTTAATCATGGCAGTCATCAAGATGAAACCGACTTCGCCAGGCCGTCGCGGCATGGTGAAGGTCACGCGTGACCAACTGCACAAGGGTGCGGGTTTTGCGCCCCTGCTGGAGCCCCAGTTCCAGAAGGCCGGTCGCAACAACAACGGTCACATCACCACCCGCCACAAGGGCGGTGGTCACAAGCACCACTACCGTGTGGTTGATTTCCGTCGCAACAAGGATGGCATCCCGGCCAAGGTCGAGCGCATCGAGTACGACCCGAACCGCACGGCGCACATCGCGCTGCTGTGCTACGCCGACGGCGAGCGCCGCTACATCATCGCCCCCCGTGGCGTTGAAGTGGGCGCGACCCTGCTGTCCGGCTCGGAGTCGCCGATCCGCGTGGGCAACACGCTGCCGATCCGCAACATCCCGGTCGGCTCGACCATCCACTGCATCGAGCTGCAGGTCGGCAAGGGCGCGCAAATCGCCCGTTCCGCCGGTGCTTCGGCCGTGCTGCTGGCCCGCGAAGGCATCTACGCCCAGGTGCGCATGCGCTCTGGTGAAGTGCGCAAGGTCCACGTGGATTGCCGCGCCACCATCGGCGAAGTGTCCAACCAGGAACACAGCCTGCGCCAGTTGGGCAAGGCCGGTGTGAAGCGTCACATGGGCATCCGCCCGACCGTTCGCGGTACCGCGATGAACCCGATCGACCACCCGCACGGTGGTGGTGAAGGCAAGACCGGCGAAGGCCGCGCTCCGGTGGATCCGTGGGGCAACCTGACCAAGGGCTATCGCACCCGCAACAACCGCCGCACGCAGTCGATGATCGTCTCGCGTCGCAAGAAGTAAAGGGTTGACAACATGACTCGCTCACTCAAAAAAGGTCCGTTTGTCGACCACCACCTGCTGGCCAAGGTTGAAAAAGCCCAAGCCACCAAGGACAAAAAGCCCGTCAAGACCTGGTCGCGCCGCTCGATGATCCTGCCCGATTTCATCGGCCTGACCATCGCCGTGCACAACGGCAAGCAGCACGTGCCCGTGTACATCACCGATCAGATGGTGGGACACAAGCTCGGCGAGTTCTCGCTGACGCGCACGTTCAAGGGCCACCCGGCCGACAAAAAAGCGAAGAAGTAAGGACTAACCATGGAAACCCGTTCAATCGTTCGAGGCGTTCGCCTCTCGGTCGACAAAGGCCGACTGGTTGCCGACCTGATTCGTGGCAAGAAGGTCGACCAGGCGCTCAACATCCTGGCGTTCACGCAGAAGAAGGCCGCTGGCATCGTCAAGAAAGCTCTTGAGTCCGCCATCGCCAACGCGGAACACAACGACGGCGCCGACATCGACGAACTGAAGGTCAAGACCATCTATGTCGAGCAAGGCACCACGCTCAAGCGCTTCTCGGCCCGCGCCAAAGGCCGCGGCAACCGCATCAGCAAACCCACGTGTCACATCTACGTGACGGTTGGCAACTGAAGAGGTCACAGGAATATGGGACAGAAAATCAACCCCACCGGGTTCCGCCTCGCAGTTTCCCGCAACTGGGCCAGCCGCTGGTACGCGAGCAACCGTGACTTCGCCGGCATGCTGGCCGAAGACATCAAGGTGCGCGAGTACCTTAAGGGCAAGCTGAAGAACGCCGCCGTTTCGCGCGTCGTGATCGAGCGCCCCGCCAAGAACGCCCGCATCACCATCTACTCGGCGCGTCCGGGCGTGGTGATCGGCAAGAAGGGCGAGGACATCGAGAAGCTGAAGAAGGAACTGGCCGCCAAGCTGGGCGTGCCGGTTGCGGTCAACATCGAAGAAGTGCGCAAGCCCGAAATCGATGCCAAGCTGATCGCCGACAGCATCACGCAGCAGCTCGAAAAGCGCATCATGTTCCGCCGCGCCATGAAGCGCGCGATGCAGAACGCCATGCGCCTGGGCGCCCAGGGCATCAAGATCATGTCGTCGGGTCGTCTCAACGGCATTGAAATCGCCCGTTGCGAGTGGTACCGCGAAGGTCGCGTGCCGCTTCACACCCTGCGCGCCGACATCGACTACGGCACGTCCGAAGCCAAGACCACCTACGGCATCATCGGTGTCAAGGTCTGGGTCTACAAGGGCGACACCCTGGGCCGCAACGATGCGCCCGTGGTGGCCGAGCCGCGTGTGGAAGAAGAGCGTCGCCCGCGCGGTCCGCGCCGCGAGCGTCCGGCAGGTCCTCCTGCCCGCGCCGCAGTTCGCCGCCCTGGCGCCAATGCCGCTCCGGCCGATGGCAGCGACAAGCCTGCCGAAGCCACCGGCACCGAAACCAAACCCGCCGTTAAGCGCGTTCGCAAAGACGCCGCGCCCGCATCTGCAGCTGCGGACGGCAAAGGAGAATAAACATGTTGCAACCTGCTCGCCGCAAGTTCCGTAAAGAACAAAAAGGCCGCAATACTGGCGTCGCCACCAGTGGTGCCACCGTCGCGTTCGGCGACTTCGGCCTGAAGTCGACCGACCGCGGTCGTCTGACGGCTCGCCAGATCGAGGCCGCACGCCGTGCGATCTCCCGTCACGTGAAGCGTGGCGGCCGCATCTGGATCCGCGTCTTCCCGGACAAGCCGATCTCCCAGAAACCTGCCGAAGTTCGTATGGGCAACGGCAAGGGTTCGGTGGAGTACTACGTGGCCGAGATCCAGCCTGGCAAGGTGCTCTACGAAATCGTGGGCGTGCCCGAACAGCTGGCGCGCGAGGCATTCACGCTGGCGGCCGCCAAGCTTCCGTTGCGCACCACGTTCGTGACGCGCATGTTGGGTCAGTGATTCAGGAGAACACAAGATGAAAACTGCTGAACTGCGCCAAAAGGATGTGGCCGGCCTCGAAGCCGAAGTGAAGGCACTGCAAAAGGCCCACTTCGGTCTGCGCATGCAAAAAGCCACTCAACAACTCAACAACAACGCCACGCTGGGTGATACCCGCCGTGCGATCGCTCGCGCCAAGACCATCCTGGCCGAGAAGCAGCGCGCCGCCGCCGCGGCCAAATAAGGAGTGACCATGACGGAAGCTAAAACATCCCTCAAGCGCACCTTGGTTGGCAAGGTGGTCAGCGACAAGCGTTCCAAGACCGTGACGGTGTTGGTGGAGCGCCGTGTGAAGCACGAGCTCTACGACAAGATCGTGGCGAAGTCCAGCAAGTACCACGCTCACGACGAAAAGAGCGAGTACAAGATGGGCGACGTGATCGAGATCACCGAGAGCCGTCCGCTGTCCAAGACCAAGAACTGGGTCGCCACGCGACTGGTGCAAAAGGCCGCGCTGGTCTGAGCCCCATTGCGTTGCTTGCAGCGCAGATCGAAAAAGCGACCGACAATTCGGTCGCTTTTTCTTTTTCCGGCCCGGCATGAACGGGCCTTCCAGCCACGGCCTGCGGGCCACACAACGAGGAGCACGACATGATCAAGGTGGGTGACAAGATTCCGGCGGCCACGCTGATGGAATACAGCGAAGTCGAAGGCAATGGCTGCAGCATCGGCCCGAACCCGGTGGACGTGCAGAAGGCGTCGGCGGGCAAGACGATCGCCGTGTTCGCGCTGCCCGGCGCGTTCACGCCGACCTGTTCCGCCAAGCACGTGCCGGGCTTTGTTCAGCACGCCGCCGACTTCAAGGCCGCGGGCGTGGACGAGATCTGGTGCCTGAGCGTGAACGACGCCTTCGTGATGGGAGCCTGGGCGCGCGACCAGAAGACGGGCGACAAGGTGCGCATGCTGGCCGATGGCAGCGCCGATTTCGCCAAGGCCACGGGCCTGACCCTGGACCTGACCGGCCGCGGCATGGGCCTGCGCAGCAACCGCTACTCGATGCTGGTCAAGGACGGCGTGGTGCAGTCGCTGAACGTCGAAGGCCCCGGCAAGTTCGAGGTGAGCGACGCCGACACCCTGCTGGCCCAGGCCAAAGCCGGCGCCTGATCCGCCACCCATGAAGAAAGCCGCCGGTGTCGCCACCTGGCGGCTTTTTTGTGGGCGCTTGTCCGGCTAGAGATCGACCTTGAGGTAATGCGCACCCGGAATGGGGTTGTGGTAGTACGGCGCCACCTCGACAAAACCCATCTCCTGGTACAGGGCGCGCGCCGTTTCCATGTCGCTCAGGGTGTCGAGCAGCATGGTGGTGTAGCCCGACAGCTGGCCGTCCGACAGCACGCGCTCCACCAGCAGGCGACCCAGGCCAAAGCCGCGAAAGGCCGGGCGCACGAACAGGCGCTTCATCTCGCAGGCGTTGAGGTGGTCGGTGTTGTAGAGCGGGCGCATGGCGCAGCAGCCGGCGGGTTCACCGTCCACGCAGGCCAGCAACAGCGTGCCCGCCGGTGGGGCGTAGGCGCCGGGCAGTTCCGCGAGCTCGGCGTCGAAGCCCTGGAAGCACAGGTCGATGCCCAGTCCTGCCTGGTACTCCAGGAAGAGCTGGCGAACGGTCTGCAGGTCGTCGGGAAACTGGGCCGGTCTCAGCGAGATCACGGCGGTTCCGGTGTCGGTCATGGCGGTGGGGAGAGCGGGCGCGAAGCCCGGTGGGTGGCGTGGCTGCCACTATACGACAGCATGGGCCGACCGCCGCCTCAGAAGGCGTTGCCCAGGCTGACCAACCAGCTCACCGCCGCGGTGCACAGGCCCAGCACCACCAGGGCCAGCAGGCGCGTGCCCGCCGTGTCGCGGGTGCTGGGCACGGGTACCGGCAGCTGCTTGTCGCCCACCATCATGGGCCGCACGAGGCCTTGCTTCTTCACCCACTTGTAGTAGGCGATGGCCAGCAGGTGCAGGCCCACGAGCACGAAGACGATGAGCTTGCCGATCTCCTTGTGGTAACCGGTCGCCAGCGATACCGTCTCGCCCGAGACGAAGCGCACCAGCGGGCCGAAGAAGGCGATTTCGTCGTCGCTCATGAGACCGGTGCCCACCTGGGCGGCGAGGATCAAGAGGAGCGCGAAGACGGAGAGCGCCCCCAGCGGGCTGTGGCCCACCGAGTGCTCGGGCCGGCCCCGTCCCCGGAGGTAGGCTGCCAGAGACGAGGGTGCATAGATGAAGCGGGTGAAGCGCGACCAGTGGCCGCCGATGAAGCCCCAGACCAGGCGGAACAGCAGCAGGGTCAACACCGCATAACCCAGGCGAAGGTGCCAGTTCATCCAGTTGCCGCCGATGCTGCCGGTGACGATCAGCCCGATGACGCAGGCCGCGAGCAGCCAGTGGAACAGACGGGTGGGCAGGTCCCAGACGCGGATGGTGTGCATGGTGATCGTGGAGGTTGGATTCGGAATCGAGGAATAGAGAAGGTATATCGGAAAACGTTCCAGTGGAACTTTGGCCAATTCCCTACACTCCTGAGCGGGTGGCTCCCGGAGCCACGCCGCAACGCCCCACAACCTCCTCAGGAGTTTTCATGAAAATAATCGCTCCCCTCGCCTTGGCCCTGGCCTTCGGCACCCTGTCGGCACCCGCCTTCGCGCAATTCCAGAAGCCCGAAGACGCGGTGAAGTACCGCAAGGGCGCGTTGACTGTGATGGCCAACCACTTCAGCCGCATCGGTGCGATGGCCAACGGCCGTGCGCCCTTCGATGCCAAGGTGGCCGCCGAGAGCGCCGTGATCGTGGAGACCATGAGCAAGCTGCCGTGGGAAGGCTTCGTGCCGGGCACCGACAAGGGCGACACCGGCGCCTTGCCCGTGATCTGGACCGAACAGGCCAAGTTCAAGGAGAGCTCGGAGAAGCTCCAGAGCGCCACCGCCCAGCTGGCGGCCGCCGCGAAAACGGGCAACCTCGACAGCGTGAAGACCGCGTTCGGCGCCACGGCCCAGACCTGCAAGGCCTGCCACGACGCCTTCCGCAAATAAGACGGATCGCCCTCCAAAGAAAAGGCCGGGAACGATCCCGGCCTTTTTCATGGAAGCTCGCCCGTGAAGGTTCAGGCCTGCTGGGCCAGCAGCTCTTCGATCAGCTTGTGCAGCGCGGGAAAATCGGGTTCCCCCACATAGCGTTTGACGATGCGGCCCTGTTTGTCCACCAGGTAGGTGGTGGGCGTGAGCTTGACGTCGCCCCATTGCTTGGCGATGTCGCCAGTGTTGTCCAGCGCGACCTTGAAGGGCAGCTGGCGGGACTGCGCGAAGTTGAGCACCCAGGCCGGCGGGTCGTACTCCATGGCCACGGCCACGGTCTCGAAGCCCTGTCCCTGGTACTTCTGGTACGTGGCGACGATGGAGGGCATTTCCTTCACGCAGGTGACGCAGGTCGTGGCCCAGAAATTCACCAGCGTGACCTTGCCTTTGAGGTCGGCTGTGGTGGCCTTGCTGCCATCGAGCAGCACAAAGGCGGATTCGGGCGCCGCGTCGCGGCCCGCGCAACCCGCCAGGCCCAGGGCGCCGAGGGCGCCCAGCGCGGCAGCCGCTTGAAGGGTGCGCCGGCGGTGCTGGCCGCGGGGGCTGAGATCGGTCATTGTCTTTTCACTTCCCGGGGGCTACATTGCCCCACGTCATTCATTGAACAGCTTGCTTCCCGGAGGAACCGCCATGCAGCGCCGCCAGTTTACCCAGTCCACCACCGCGATGATCGGCCTTCTGGTCCTCGCCGCCCATCAGCAGGCCAAGGCCTTGTCCTTGGGCGATCTCACCGAAGGCGACGCCAGCCAGGGCATCAAGGTGGCTCTGGAAAAGGGCGCCCTGGCCGCGGTGGCCTTGCTGGGCAAGACAGATGGATTCCTGGGCAACCCAAAAGTTCGGATTCCCTTGCCCGGATTTCTCGAAGATGCGTCCAAGCTGCTCAAGATGACCGGCCAGGGCAAACGGATCGACGAACTGGTCACGAGCATGAACCGGGCTGCCGAGGCCGCCGTGCCGATGGGGCGCGATGTGCTGGTGGGGGCGGTGAAATCCATGAGCGTGAGCGACGCCAAGAACATCCTGGGCGGGGGCGACAACTCCGTGACGCAGTTCTTTGCCGAAAAAACGCGCAGCCCGCTGGGCGAAAAGTTCCTGCCCATCGTGACCAAGGCCACCGACAAGGTGGGGCTGGCCAACCAGTACAACAAGGTGGCTGGCAAGGCCGCGGGCATCGGGCTGGTCAAGTCGGAAGACGCCAACATCCAGCGCTACGTCACTGGCAAATCGCTCGACGGGCTCTACACCATCATTGGCGAGGAAGAGCGCAAGATCCGCCAGGACCCGGTGGGCACCGGCAGCGCCATTCTGAAGAAGGTTTTTGGCGCTTTGAAGTGAGCGCCTCCTTGCAATTTTTTGCCGAAACTACTTGAGCTTCTGTCTGGCCTCGGCCAGGCGGGCTTCCAGGTATTCACCGTAGAAGTCGGGCACCGCAATGCCGACCAGGCGCTCGGCGAGCTCCCTCCCGTCCGGGCCGAAAAACAGCACCGTCGGCGTGAAGCGGGCCTTCCACGCCCGGGCCTGGTCGGCCGGCGTGCTCAGTTGCCCATCAAAACCCTGCAGGGTGCCCGTGCGGTCCATCACGTCGACCTGCACCGCGTGGACCTTGCCCTCGCGCCGCATGGGCAGCAGGTAGTGGTTGCGCACGATGGCGCAATAGGGGCAGCCGGTCAGCGTGGTCATCACCACCAGAGGCTCGCCGCGGGCGGCCGCGGCCTGCGCGGCGCCGCGCAGCGAGGTGGGTGTGGGCAAGGCCTGCGCGGTGATGGAGGGTGGTGGCGTGGCGATGTCGCTCATGGGGTCAAGATGGTGGGGCGTGGGCGGTCAGACCGCGCCGCGGCGTTGAAGTTCGGTCAGGCGCTCGGGCGGGCAGGCCAGCCAGTCATCCAACACCTCGGCCGTGTGCTGGCCCAACAGCGGTGGCGGCAGGTCGTTGCGCACCGGCGTGGCGCTGAGCTTGAGCGGGCTGGCGACGAGGTCGACCGCATCGGCCAGCGGGTGTGACCACGTGTGCACCATGCCGCGCGAGCTCACGTGCTCGTCGGCGAACACCTCGGCGAGGTTGTTGATCGGGCCGCAGGGCACTTTGGCGGCCTCCAGCGCGGCCAGCCAGTCGGCTTTGCCGCGCGTCTTGAGCAGGTCGGCCAGCAGGGGCACCAGCACCTCGCGGTGGCGCACGCGGTTCTGGTTCTGCGCGAAGCGCGGGTCGGTGGCGAGCTCGGGCCGTCCGGCCACCGCGCAGAACTTGGCGAACTGGCCATCGTTGCCCACCGCCAGGATGATGTATTGCGCCTGGCCTTGCGCGTCCGGTGCGACCTCGAAGGCCTGGTAAGGCACGATGTTGGCGTGGGCATTGCCCGCCCGGCCCGGCACCTTGCCTTCCTCCCGGCCGCGCACCAGGTAGTTGGCCCCCAGGTTGGCGAGCATGGCGACCTGGGTGTCGAGCAGCGCCATGTCGATGTGCTGGCCTTCGCCGGTGCGCTCCGCGTGGCGCAGCGCGGCCTGGATGGCGATGGTCGCGTACAGGCCGGTGAACAGGTCCGTCACCGCCACGCCCACCTTCTGCGGGCCGCCGCCGGGCAACGCATCGCGCTCGCCGGTCACGCTCATGAGGCCGCCCATGGCCTGGATGGCGAAGTCGTAGCCCGCGCGGTCCTTGTAGGGGCCGGTCTGGCCGAAGCCGGTGATCGAGCAGTAGACAAGCCGGGGGTTGATCGCGCGCAGTGCGGCGTAGTCCAGGCCGTAGCGCGCCATGTCGCCGACCTTGTAGTTTTCGACGAACACATCGGCCTTGGCCGCCAGCTCGCGGATCAGGGCCTGGCCCTCGGGCGTGGCGATGTCGCAGGTGATGGAGCGCTTGTTGCGGTTCGCACCCAGGTAGTAGGCCGCCTCGGCGGTGTCCTGGCCGTCGCGCCCCTGCAGAAAGGGCGGGCCCCAGCCGCGGGTGTCGTCGCCGCCGGGATGGCCTGCGCCCGGAGGGCGCTCCACCTTCACCACATCGGCGCCCAGATCGGCCAGCGTCTGCGTGCACCAGGGGCCGGCGAGCACGCGCGAGAGATCCAGTATGCGGATACCATCCAGAGCATTCATGTTGCCATTGTGCGCGACCCCGCCTTCGCTGCGGTGTCCGGCGGTGGCCTCTCTGGCTGGAATTCCATGTCTGTCCCCGTTCCCGGCGCCGCGCCGCGCCGCCGCCTGCGCCCGCTGGGGCTCGCGCTGTCCGCCGGGCTGGTTCTCAGTGCGTGCAACCCCACCTTCAACTGGCGTGAATTGCGCCCCGAGGGCTCGCCCTTGCTGGCGCTCATGCCCTGCAAGCCCGAGTCCGCCGCGCGGCCGGTGCCGCTCGACGGCCGTGCGCCGGCCGAGTTGCACATGCACAGCTGCGACACGGGGGGCCTGACCTTCGCGGTGGCCTGGGCGGAGTTGGGTGACGCCGCCCGGGTGCCCGCCGCGCTGGACGGCTGGCGCCGCGCCTCGCTGGGGGCCGTGCGCGTCGACCCGGCGCGAGCCGACGACCCCGCGGCACGCTGGCCGGTGGCCGTGCCCGGCGCCACCCTGGCCCTGGGCCTGGCGGCGCAAGGCGCCGACCACCAGGGCCAACCGGTGCAGGTGCGCGCGGTGCATTTCGCGCGCGGCACGCAGGTGTACCAGGCAGCGGTCTACGGCCCCGCGCTGCGCGACGACGTGACCACCGCCTTTTTTGACGGACTCAAGCTGCCATGAACCCGACTGTTCGACCCGGTCTCGTGCGCCTCGACGGCGCTGTGGCCCCGCGTCCCCCGCAAGGCGAGTTGCTCGCACCGCGCACCGTGGTCATCGTCTTCCTGACCTTCGCGCTCGCGTATTTCCTGTCGGCGCTGTTGCGCGCCATCACGGCCACGCTCTCTCCCACCCTGAGCGCCGAGATGTCGCTCAACGCGGGCGACCTTGGCCTGCTGGCCGGAGGCTATTTCTTCGGCTTCGCGCTCACGCAACTGCCGCTGGGCAACTGGCTGGACCGCCATGGCCCGCGCACCGTGATCCTATGGTTCCTGGGGGTGGCGGTCGTCGGCTGTGCCGCGTTTGCGCTGGCCACCAGCTTCACCTGGCTGCTGGCCGCGCGCGTGCTCATCGGCATGGGCGTGAGCGCCTGCCTGATGGCGCCGCTCACCGGCTACCGGCGCTGGCTCACGCCCCTGGCGCAGATGCGCGCGAACTCCTGGATGCTCATGACCGGCTCGTTTGGCATGGTGGCCGCCACCTTGCCGGTGCAGTGGCTGATGCCGCTGACCGGCTGGCGCGGCCTGTTCTGGCTGCTGGGCGGGTTGATCCTGCTGTCGATGGTGGGCATCGTCTGGACGGTGCCGCGCTGGCGGCGGATCGAGCCGGCGGAGGCCGCCGCGCCGGTTTCCGAGCCGGGTTACGGCATGGTCTGGCGCCATCCCTATTTCCGCCAGATGGTGCCGATTGGCTTCGTCAACTACGGCGGCATGATCGCCGTGCAGACGTTGTGGGCCGGGCCCTGGATGGTGAAGGTCGCGGGCTACACGCCGGAGCAGGCGGCCGGCGGCCTGTTCGGCATCAACCTCTGCATGCTGTGCACCTTCTGGCTCTGGGGGGTGTTCAACCCGCGGCTGGCGCGCCAGGGCTGGCTGCCCGAGCGCCTGATCGCCTGGGGCTTGCCGCTGAGTTTCGCCGTGCTGGCCGCCATCGTGCTGCTGGGCGAGCGCGCCGGCTGGCCGCTCTGGGCCCTGTATTGCGTGAGCTGCACGGTCGGCTCGCTGTCCCAGCCCGCGGTGGCCCTGGCCCTGCCGGCCGAGGCCGCCGGGCGGGCGCTCTCGGGCTACAACCTGGTCATCTTCGGTGGCGTGTTCGTGGTGCAGTGGGGCATCGGGCTGCTGATCGACGCCCTGGGGCTGTTCGTGGACGACGAGGTCGCCCGCTACCGGGGCGCCATCACCCTCTTTGGCGTCTGTGGCGTTCTCGCCTACGTCGTGTTCCTGCGCGCCCACCTGGGCCGCGCGGCCGGCCGCGCGGGCTAAACTGGGGCCATGAACGGCATCCTCATCATGGCGCACGCGCCGCTGGCCTCCGCACTGCGCCAGTGCGTGCTGCATGTGTTCCCCGAAAGCGCCGACGCGGTGTCGGCGCTGGATGTGCAACCCAACGTGCCGCCCGAGGAGTCGCTGGCGCAGGCCCGCGCGCTCATGCGCCAGATGCACCTGCCGCAGACGCTCGTGGTGACCGACGTGTTCGGTGCCACGCCCTGCAACGTGGCGCAGAAACTCATCGACGGCATCAACTCCAAACTCATCACCGGCGTGAACCTGCCCATGCTGTTGCGCACCGTGTCGTACCGCCATGAATCGCTGGATGCGCTGATCTCGCGCGCCATGATCGGCGCCACGCAGGGTGTCATCCAGGTGGCGGTGACCGCGCCTCAGAACCAGGCCAGAAGAGCCACGCATGATCAAGACCACCGTGACCATCAGCAATAAGCTCGGGCTGCACGCGCGCGCCTCGGCCAAACTCACCAAACTCGCCGGCGGCTTCGCCTGCGATGTGTGGATGTCGCGCGGCGAACGGCGCGTCAACGCCAAGAGCATCATGGGCGTCATGATGCTGGCCGCCGGCATCGGCAGCGTGGTCGAGATCGAGACCGACGGCAAGGACGAGCAATCCGCCATGGACGCGCTCGTCGCTCTGGTCAACGACAAGTTCGGCGAGGGCGAATGACCATCTCCATCCACGGTCTGGCGGTCTCCCGGGGCATTGCCATCGGGCGGGCCGTGATCGTGGCGTCCAGCCGCGTGGACGTGGCGCACTACTTCGTGCAGGCCGACCAGGTCGAGAGCGAGATCGAACGCCTGCGACATGCGCGCAACGCGGTGGCCGAGGAGATCGTGAAGGTGCAGCACAGCCTGCACGATCTCGGCCCCAATGACGCGCACCCCGAGCTCACCGCGCTGCTCGACGTGCACCTGATGCTGCTGCAGGACGAGCAGCTCACCAGCGGCGTGAAGCACTGGATCGTGGACCGCCACTACAACGCCGAATGGGCGCTGACCACCCAGCTCGAGGTGATCGCGCGCCAGTTCGACGAAATGGAAGACCCGTACCTGCGCGAGCGCAAGGCCGACCTGGAGCAGGTGGTCGAGCGCATGCTGCGCTTCATGCGCGGCGTGGCCTCGCCGGTGGCGCCGGGTGGCGAAGCCAAGGCGGTGCACGACAGCGCCATCGAGGCGCCGCTGGTGCTGATTGCGCACGACCTGTCGCCCGCCGACATGCTGCAGTTCAAGCAGAGCGTCTTCGCCGGTTTCGTCACCGACGTGGGCGGCAAGACCAGCCACACCGCCATCGTCGCGCGCAGCATGGACATCCCGGCGGTGGTGGGTGCGCGCTCGTCCAGCCAGCTGATCCAGCAGGACGACTGGGTCATCATCGATGGGGATGCCGGCGTGGTGCTGGTCGATCCCTCGCCCATCCTGCTGGCCGAGTACGGCTTCAAGCAACGCCAGGGCGAGGTCGAGCGCGAGCGCCTCTCGCGCCTGAAGAACACGCCGGCCGTCACGCTCGATGGTCAGAAGATCGAACTGCTGGCCAACATCGAACAGCCCGAGGACGCCGTGGCCGCCCTCAAGGCCGGCGCCGTCGGTGTGGGCCTGTTCCGCAGCGAGTTCCTGTTCATGGGACGCGCCGGCAAACTGCCCGACGAGGAAGAGCAGTACCACGCCTACCGGCGCGCGGTCGAGGGCATGCAGGGCCTGCCGGTCACCATCCGCACCGTCGACGTGGGTGCGGACAAGCCGCTGGACCGGGGCGCCTCGCGCGCCGGCGAGGACCACCTCAACCCCGCGCTGGGTTTGCGTGCGATCCGCTGGAGCCTGGCCGAGCCGGCCATGTTCCTGGTGCAACTGCGCGCCATCCTGCGTGCCGCCGCGCACGGCCCGGTGCACCTGCTCATTCCCATGCTGGCGCACGCCAGCGAGATTCGCCAGACCCTGGCGCTGGTCAACCGCGCCCGCGAACAGCTGGACAACGCCGGCATCGCCCATGGCCACGTCAAGCTCGGCGCGATGATCGAGGTGCCGGCCGCGGCCCTGACCATTCCGCTGTTCCTGCGCTACTTCGATTTCCTGTCCGTCGGTACCAACGACCTGATCCAGTACACGCTGGCGATCGACCGCGCGGACGAAGCGGTGTCGCACCTCTACGACCCGGTGCACCCGGCGGTGCTGCACCTGCTGGCCAGCACCATCGAGCAGTGCCGAGCCAAGGGCAAGGGCGTGAGCGTGTGCGGTGAGATGGCGGGCGACGTGAGCCTCACGCGGTTGCTGCTGGGCCTGGGGCTGCGCAGTTTTTCCATGCACCCCTCGCAGATCCTGGCGGTCAAGCAGCAGATCCTGCGCTGCGACACCACGCGCCTGCAGACCTGGGCGCAGAGCGTGCTCGCCGCGGAAGACCCAGCGGCCCTGATGACCGACTAGTTGCCGTGCTCCGGCGCCGGCTGCGGCTGGTGCGCCGAGATGGCCGCCAGCACGCTGGCGCTCACCAGCACCATGGCCAGGGCCTCCAGCGCGGTGGGCCAGCGCGCCTCCCACAGGAAGCCGTAGAGCAGGGCGAACAGGGTCTCGAAGAGGATCATCTGCCCGATCATGGTCAGCGGCAGCAGGCGGCTGGCCCGGTTCCAGAACGCGTTGCCGAGGATCGAGGCCACGATGGCCATGCCGGAGGCCACGCCGACGAAGCGCCCCCATTGCGCGCCGGTGTGGTCGCTCAGGTTGCTGCCCATGAAGGCCGGCACCGCCAGCAGCAAGGCCAGCCCGCCCGTTACCAGGCCGGTGAGCAGGCTCCAGTCGTGCGAGGACACATGAACCAGGCGCACCAGCCAGCGGCTGTTGCTCACGGCGTAGGCGGTCCAGGCCGCCAGCGCACCGAGGGCGCAGAGAAAACCCGTGAGGCGGTCGGCCACCGGCGCCTCGGACGGCACGCCCAGCGCCTGCCAGGCCACGCAGGCGATGCCTGCGATGCCCAGTGCCAGCGTGAGCGCGAGCCGGCGCAGCGGCACGGCACCGTGGCCCCGGCTGCCGATGAGCGTGACCGCCACAGGCAGGAAACCGATGACCAGCGAAGTCATGGCCATGCCACCGAGCTGAACGGCGGACGCCAGCAGCACGTAGTACAGGATGTTGCCCAGCAGGCTCAGGCGCAGCAGGGCCCACCATTCCGCTCGGCCGATCCGGGGCGTCACGGCGTGCCAGCGTGGCGCGATCAGGGCCAGCGCCATCAGGCCATAGGCCAGGTAGCGGGCGGCCGAGAGTTGCAAGGGCGAGAAGTCGCGCGCGAGTTCGGGGGCCAGGAACACGAAGCCCCAGGCGGCACCGGCAGCGGCGCCAAAGCCGATGCCCAGTGCCAGGGCGTGGTTGGGCCGGCTCATCGTTGGCCGGGCAGGAAGGAGAGGCTCATGCCCGGAGCTTAGCCCGGGCCTTCGTCGCGATCCGCCGGTGTGTCGTCGCGTTTCGCGGGTCTTGAGGGGCGCTCAGCCGCGTGGCGGCTCGCGGCGCAGGGCGGCCGTCAGGGCCGAGGGCGAGCGGTAACCGATGCGCCGCGCCGTGTCGGCCACGCTCAGCCCATGGGCGCGCCAGGCGCGGGCCTGGGCCAGGCGCTGTCGGCGCAGCCACTGCATGGGGCTGTCGCCCTGCTCGGCCTGGCAGCGCGCGGTGAACTGCGATGGGCTCAGGTGCACCTGCGAGGCCAGATCGGCCACGGTCAGCGGGGTCTGCCAGCGGGTCTGCAGCCACTGGTTCAGCGCGGCCCAGTCGATGGGGCGGCGAGGCCGTTCCAGGGGCAGGGCGGTGGCGCAATCGTGTTGCAGCCAGGCTTCGAGCAGCAGGCTGGCGCCGGCCTGGCGGGCGCGTGGCAGGCCCGCCGACACGGCGGCGGCCAGGTAACGCGCCAGGGGTTGCACGCCGGGGGGCGGCGCCGCGACGGCCCGGGCCCAGGCAAGGTCGTGCGAGTCCAGCACCAGGCAGCGCGTGGCGTCCCGTCCCTCGAAATCGTGGTGCTCGCCCGGCGGTACCACGCAGCCGTCGCCGGCGGCGATGCGTTGTCCGCGTCCCGCCACCTCCAGTTCGAGCACACCTTCCAGGCCCACCAGGATCTGGAAGTGGTCGTGGTCGTGGCTGCCGTGCGAGGCGCCGTAGTCGCGCACGCTCAGTTGGTCGTGCGCGGCAGGCATGTCACTTCACTTCGGGATTGAGCACGCCATGGGCTTGCTGGTCGGCGTGGTACGAGCTGCGCACCATGGCGCCCACGGCGGCATGCGTGAAGCCCATTTCGTAGGCCTTGGCCTCGAACATCTTGAAGGTGTCAGGGTGCACGTAGCGGCGCACCGGCAGGTGGTGGCCGCTGGGGGCGAGGTACTGGCCGATGGTGAGCATGTCGATGTGGTGCGCGCGCATGTCGCGCATCACCTCGAGGATTTCCTCGTCGGTCTCGCCCAGGCCGACCATGAGGCCGCTCTTGGTCGGCACATGCGGGAACAGCGCCTTGAACTTCTTGAGCAGGTTCAGGCTGAACTGGTAGTCCGAGCCCGGGCGCGCTTCCTTGTACAGGCGCGGCACGGTCTCGAGGTTGTGGTTCATCACATCGGGCGGCGCGGCCTTGAGGATGTCGAGCGCGCGGTCGTCGCGGCCCCGGAAGTCGGGCACCAGCACCTCGATCTGCGTCTGGGGCGAGAGGGCGCGGGTCTTCTCGATGCAGGCGACGAAGTGGCCGGCACCGCCGTCGCGCAGGTCGTCGCGGTCCACGCTGGTGATCACCACGTACTTCAGGTTCAGCTGCGCGATCGTCTTGGCCAGGTTGTCGGGCTCGTTCACATCCAGCGGATCGGGGCGGCCGTGGCCTACGTCGCAGAACGGGCAGCGGCGCGTGCACTTGTCGCCCATGATCATGAAGGTGGCGGTGCCCTTGCCGAAGCACTCGCCGATGTTCGGGCAGCTCGCTTCCTCGCACACCGTCACCAGCTTGTTGGTGCGCAGGATGTCCTTGATCTCGTAGAAGCGGGTGGTCGGGCTGCCGGCCTTGACGCGAATCCACTCGGGCTTCTTCAGCACCTCGGCCGGCACGATCTTGATCGGGATGCGCGCGGTCTTGGCCTGGCTTTTCTGCTTGGCCGTGGCGTCGTAGCTGGCAGCGGGCTGGGCGTCGCGGACGGTGCTGCTGGCGGGGGCCGTGGGGGTGTCGAGGCGGGTCATGGCATGGGCGCGGGTGGCGCGGTTGGGGTTCAGGGGCTCAGGGTGGCGATGAGCTTCTGGCTCAGCACCGCCGCGGCGTCGTCCCAGGAAGCCGCGACCCCGATTGTAGAAAGGTCGACCGTGGGCAGGCCCGCGTAACCGCAGGGGTTGATGCGATCGAAGGGTTGAAGATCCATCGCCACGTTCAGCGCCACACCGTGGTAGGTGCAATGGCGGCTGACCTTGATGCCCAGCGCGGCGATCTTGCCCAGGCCGGTGAAGTCGGGTGGGGGCAGGGGCTCGCCCGGGTTCCGCTTCTGCGGCCGCTGCGGCAGCACGGCGTGGCTGCCGGGGTCGTCCAGCCGTACGTAGATGCCGGGCGCGCCGGCCACGCGGTGGCCGGTCACGCCGAAGGTGGCCAGGGTGCGGATCACCGCCTCTTCCACGCGGTAGACATACTCCTTGACGAAATAGCCCGCGCGCTGCAGGTCGACCAGCGGGTAGGCCACCACCTGGCCCGGCCCGTGGTAGGTCACCTGGCCGCCGCGGTTGGTCGACACCACCGGGATGTCGCCCGGGGCCAGCAGGTGGTCTTCGCGACCCGCCAGGCCCTGGGTGAAGACGGGCGTGTGCTCGCAGACCCAGAGCTCGTCGGGCGTGTCGGCCGTGCGCGCTGCAGTGAACGCCTGCATCGCCTCGTAGGTGGGCGCGTGGTCCACCCGGCCCAGTGTGCGAATGATCACAGCACGACTTTGACCATCGGGTGCGTGGTCAGCGTGCGGTAGAGCTCGTCGAGCTGCTCGCGGCTGGTCACGTGCACCGTGAGCGTGAGGCCCAGGTAGTTGCCGGCCTTGCTCGGGCGCTGCTCGATCGTGCTCTCGTCGAAGTCGGGATCGAAGGCGCGTGCCACATGCGTCATGGCGGTGGCAAAGCCCTCGACGTTGGCGCCCATCACCTTGATGGGGAAGTCGCTCGGGTAGGTGATGAGCGATTGTTCGGGGGGGATGTCGGGCGGTAGTTCCATCGGTCCGGTGTCCAGTTCTTCAAATCGATTGCGTGGCCACCGCGCGCTGGTAGCCCGCATAGAGGCTCGCGCACACGGGGCCAGGCTGGCCCCGCTGGGCGCCATGGCCCACCGGCACGCCGTCCAGCGTGGTGATGGACAGCACTTCCTTGGTGGCCGAAGAGAGCAGCAGCTCGTCGGCCGACAGCACCTCCGCGCGCGTGACGCGGCGAAGCTCATGCCGCAGGCCTTGCTGCCGGCAGAGTTCCTCGACGAGCCCGAAGCGGATGCCTTCGAGCACCAGGTTGTCCTTGGGCGGGCCCATGACCACGCCATCCTTGACCACCCACACGTTGCTGGAGGCGCCTTCGCTCAGGAAGCCGTCGCGGAACATCACCACCTCCACCGCGCCCGCATCGGCGGCGATCTGACGCGCCATCACCGAACCCAGCAGGCTGGTGGCCTTGATGTGGGCCTTGCGCCAGCGAAAGTCGTCGGCCGTGACGCAGGCCACGCCGTGGGCGCGTTGCTCCGGGGTGGCCAGCTTCATCGGGTTGGCCATCGCGAACACCGTGGGCTTGAGGCCGGGCGGCATCACGTGGTCGCGCGGGGCCACGCCGCGGGTGATCTGTATATAGACGAGCTGGTTGTGTACGCCGCGGGTCTGCTGGTCGGCGATCAGGCGCCGCGCGATGCCCAGCCATTCGTCGGGCGAAAACGGGTTGGGAATGCGCAGTTCGCGCAGCGAGCGCTCCAGGCGCGCCATGTGCTCTGCGAAGCGGAACACGCGGCCGCCATAGGCGGGAAGCACCTCGTAGATGCCGTCGCCAAAGATGAAGCCGCGGTCGAGCACACTCACGCGGGCCTCTCGCAGCGGACCGTAGTCCCCATCCAGAAAGCACAGTGAGTCGGGCAGGTCGGTCATGGCGGGATTATCGGCCGCGCCCTCGGGGCGCGTGGCGGGCACGGTTATCCCGTCCGCCGAATATTGACGGAGGGCTGGGGTTTCTACGTATAATGAGCGGCTTTGCAACCCAGGCGCTTTGTCGTCTGTTTGTCACGCGCGAGGTCGAACATGACGCAAGGCCATTCGATCCCGCCCGGGTGGGCAGACCAGGAAGATGGGGAGCAGGAATCCGATTTCAAGCCATTGACGCGTGAAGAAGCGCAGCAGTGGCGGGTTGGCCAGCCAGTGTTCTCGCTCTGGCGGCTGGTGATGGTGCAGTGGCTGGTGGGGCTGGCGGCGAGCATCGTGGGTGGACTGCTGTGGCAGTCGTCCTCGGTGGCGTGGTCGGTTCTGTATGGCGCGGCGGCGGTGGCAATTCCTTCGGCCCTCATGGCCTACGGGTTGACCTCCAGTGCAATGTCCCGTGTGTGGGCGGCGCACGCCAATGCGGCATTTGCCGGCTTCCTGCTGTGGGAGGGCGTCAAGATCCTGTTGGCGGTGGTCATGTTGGCTGCGGCCCCCTGGGTGGTCTCTCCCCTGAATTGGTTCGGCCTTCTGGCCGGGCTTGTGTTGGTTCTCAAGGTCTATTGGTTTGGATACCTCATCCAGACCAGGCGATCAAATGCAAACGGTTGACTCTCCGGCTCATCGGACACACGAACATGGCTGCTGAAGGCACTTTGACCCCGGGCGAATACATCCGCCACCACCTCGTCCACCTGACGAACCACAAGCAGGAATCCATCGTCGATTTCTCTGTGATCAACCTTGACTCCGTCGTGGTGAGCGCGCTGCTGGGTCTGCTCACGGTGTTCGTGCTCTGGCGTGCCGCCCGCGTGGCCACGGCCGGCGTGCCGGGCCGTTTCCAGGCCGCCGTCGAGATGCTGGTGGAAATGGTCGATTCGCAGGCCAAATCCGTCATCCACAACGCCCAGAGCCGCAAGCTCGTCGCCCCCCTGGCGTTGACGGTGTTCGTCTGGATCTTCATGATGAACTTCATGGACATGATCCCGGTGGACCTGATCCCCCAGATCTGGCACAGCGCCGGCCCGGCCATGGGCTTCAAGGACTACCTGCGCGTCGTGCCCACCGCCGACCTGTCGACCACCCTGGGTCTGTCGGTGTCGGTGCTGCTGATGTGCCTGTTCTACAACATCAAGATCAAGGGGCTGGGCGGCTGGGCGCACGAGCTCGTGAGCGCGCCTTTCGGCACCAGCAAGAACCCGGTCTGGGCCTTGCTGCTGGGCATCGTCAACTTCCTGATGCAGATGATCGAGTTCGTCGCCAAGACGGTCTCCCACGGCATGCGGCTGTTCGGCAACATGTTCGCCGGCGAGCTGGTGTTCATGCTGATCGCGCTGCTGGGCGCCTACGCCACCCTGTCGCTGGGCGGTTCGCTCTTCTTCATTGGTCACCTGATCGCTGGCACGGTGTGGACCTTGTTCCACATTCTGGTCATCACCTTGCAAGCGTTCATCTTCATGATGCTGGCCCTGATCTATCTGGGGCAGGCGCATGACGCGCACTGACGCGGCTCTCTAGGTCGCATTCGGTTTCTCTCGTTTCTTTCCTTTCTCAACAAACTTCCACTTCATAGGAGTCATCATGGAAAACGTTCTGGGTCTTGTCGCACTGGCTTGCGGTCTCATCGTCGGTCTGGGCGCCATCGGCGCATCCATCGGCATCGCGCTGATGGGCGGCAAATTCCTCGAATCGTCGGCCCGTCAGCCCGAGCTGATGAACGACCTGCAGACCAAGATGTTCATTCTGGCCGGTCTGATCGACGCTGCCTTCCTGATCGGCGTGGCCATCGCCCTGCTGTTCGCTTTCGCGAACCCGTTCACGCTGTAATTCGGCTCGCTGCCCCGCGCGGGCTGGTGTTGCGGTGACGGCCTTTCATCCCGTCGCCACCATCCGCCACCCGCGTCGGCAGTCGGTGCGTCACCCCTCTTGTCAACACACAGAAAGGCGTTGCGATGAACATCAATGCAACCCTCTTTGCGCAGGCCATCGTCTTCGCGATTCTGGTGTGGTTCACGATGAAATTCGTGTGGCCACCCATCGCCAAGGCGCTCGATGAGCGTGCGTTGAAGATTTCCGAAGGCCTGGCTGCTTCCGAAAAAGCCAAGACCGAACTGGCCGTGGCCAACAAGCGGGTGGAAGAAGAGTTGAGCAAATCGCGCAACGAATCCGCCACCCGCCTGGCCGACGCCGAGCGACGTGCCCAGACCGTGATCGAAGAAGCCAAGGCGCGCGCCACCGAAGAGGCTTCGAAGATCGTGGCGGCCGCCCGCCAGGACGCCGAGCAGCAGGTCGTCAAGGCCCGCGAAGCCCTGCGCGAGCAGGTGGCTGCCTTGGCCGTCAAGGGTGCCGAGCAGATCCTCAAGCGCGAAATCAATGCCGGCGTTCACGCCGAATTGCTGGGTCGCCTGAAGGCCGAGCTCTGATCCGAGCCTGACGCCACCGACCGGCATTCAAAGGACCACCATGGCAGAAATCGCCACCATTGCCCGCCCCTATGCGGAAGCGCTGTTCAAGGCCGCAGGCCCTGACGCGGCTGGCGCCGCGGCCTGGCTCGACGAGCTGGCTGCCCTGGCCGCCAATGAACAGCTGCGTCAGTTCGCCGACAGCCCCAAGACCGAACCTGATCAGGTGCTTTCGCTCATGACCGGCCTGCTCAAGAGCAGCCTGCCCGCCATTGGCCAGAACTTCCTGCGCACCGTGATCGAGAACGGCCGCATCGAAGCCCTGCCCGAGATCGCCGCCCAGTTCCGCGCACTGAAGAACGCGCAGCTGGGGGCGTACGACGCGGTGGTCCACAGCGCCTTCGAGGTGGACAGCGCCACGCTGGCCGAGCTCTCCGGGGTGCTGGAAAAGCGCTTTGGACGCAAGCTCAACCTCCAGGTGAAGCTGCAGCCCGATCTGATCGGCGGCATTCGCGTCGTGGTGGGCGACGAGGTGCTCGACACCTCGGTCAAAGCCCGCCTGGAACAAATGAAGATTGCCCTGACGGCCTGACGGCTGTTTTTCCGGGCGCGCCTGCACACCATTTAACGAAAGAAGGAAAGAGTCATGCAACTCAATCCCGCCGAAATCTCCGAACTGATCAAGTCCCGCATCGAGGGTCTGGGCGCATCCAGTGATGTGCGCAACCAGGGCACTGTGGTCTCGGTCACCGACGGTATCGTCCGTGTCCACGGCCTGTCCGACGTGATGCAGGGCGAAATGCTGGAATTCCCGGCCAACAAGGAGGGCGTGCCTTCCTTCGGTCTGGCACTGAACCTCGAGCGCGACTCCGTCGGCGCCGTGATTCTGGGCGAGTACGAGCACATCTCCGAAGGCGACACCGTGAAGTGCACGGGCCGCATCCTGGAAGTGCCGGTCGGTCCCGAGCTCGTTGGCCGCGTGGTCAACGCCCTGGGCCAGCCCATCGACGGCAAGGGCCCGGTCAACGCCAAGATGACCGACGTGATCGAGAAGGTCGCGCCGGGCGTGATCGCCCGCAAATCGGTGGATCAGCCGGTGCAGACCGGCCTGAAGTCGATCGACTCCATGGTGCCCGTTGGCCGTGGCCAGCGCGAGCTGATCATCGGTGACCGCCAGACCGGCAAGACCGCCGTGGCGATCGACGCGATCATCAACCAGAAGGGTCAGAACATGACCTGCGTCTACGTTGCGATCGGTCAGAAGGCCTCGTCGATCAAGAACGTGGTGCGTGCCCTGGAGCAGGCTGGCGCGATGGACTACACCATCGTCGTGGCCGCTTCGGCTTCCGAATCCGCTGCCATGCAGTACCTGTCGGCTTACTCCGGCTGCACCATGGGCGAGTACTTCCGCGACCGTGGCCAGGACGCGCTGATCGTCTATGACGATCTGTCCAAGCAGGCCGTGGCCTACCGCCAGGTCTCGCTGCTGCTGCGCCGCCCGCCAGGCCGCGAAGCCTATCCCGGCGACGTGTTCTACCTCCACAGCCGTCTGCTCGAACGCGCAGCCCGCGTGAACGCCGACTACGTCGAAGCCTTCACCAAGGGTGAAGTCAAGGGCAAGACCGGTTCGCTGACCGCACTGCCCATCATCGAAACGCAGGCCGGCGACGTGTCCGCTTTCGTGCCGACCAACGTGATCTCGATCACCGACGGCCAGATCTTCCTGGAAACCAGCCTGTTCAACGCCGGTATTCGCCCCGCCATCAACGCTGGTATCTCGGTGTCGCGCGTCGGTGGTGCTGCCCAGACGGACCTGATCAAGAAGCAGTCCGGCGGTATCCGTACCGACCTGGCCCAGTACCGTGAACTGGCTGCGTTCGCGCAGTTCGCTTCCGACCTGGACGAAGCCACCCGCAAGCAGCTCGACCGCGGTGCCCGCGTGACCGAACTGCTGAAGCAGGCCCAATACGCGCCGCTGTCCATCAGTTTGATGGCCGCCTCGCTGTTCGCTGTGAACAAGGGCTACCTGGACGACATCGACGTCAAGAAGGTGCTGTCGTTCGAAGCCGGCCTGCATGCTTTCCTGAAGGACAAGCACGCCGCCCTGCTGCAGAAGATGGAAGCCGGCAAGGCGCTGGACAAGGACAAAGAAGCCGAAGCCCAGCTCGCCGCTGCGGTTGCCGATTTCAAGAAGACCGGCACGTACTGATCCGCCCCCATTGACCAGCTAAGGAGCCCCAATGGCAGCAGGTAAGGAAATACGCGGCAAGATCAAATCGGTGGAGAACACCAAGAAGATCACCAAAGCCATGGAAATGGTCGCCGCCTCCAAGATGCGCAAGGCGCAGGAGCGCATGCGCTCCGCGCGTCCCTACGCCGAAAAGGTGCGCCAGATCGCTGGCAACCTGAGCCGGGCCAACCCGGAGTACACGCACCCGTTCATGCAGACCAACGACGCCAAGACCGCCGGTTTTGTCGTGGTCACGACCGACAAGGGTCTGTGCGGCGGTCTCAACACCAACGTGTTGCGCGCGGTGACGACCCAGCTCAAGGAACTGCAGGCCCAGGGCGTGAGCGCCGAGGCCGTGGCCATTGGCAACAAGGGCCTGGGCTTCCTCAATCGCATCGGTGCCAAGGTGGTGTCCAGCGTGACCGGGCTGGGCGACACGCCTCACCTGGAAAAGCTGATCGGCCCCGTCAAGGTGCTGCTCGATGCGTACACCGAAGGTCGCATCAACGCGGTCTACCTGTCGTACACCAAGTTCATCAACACGATGAAGCAGGAATCGGTGATCGAGCAACTGCTGCCGCTCAATGCAGGCACCTTGCAAGACAACGCCGGTGGCCGCGACTGGGACTACATCTACGAACCCGATGCAGCCACCGTCATCGACGAACTGCTGCTGCGCTACGTGGAAGCCCAGGTGTACCAGGCGGTTGCCGAGAACATGGCGTCCGAGCAATCCGCCCGCATGGTGGCCATGAAGGCCGCCACCGACAACGCCGGCAGCGTCATCGGTGAACTCAAGCTGGTCTACAACAAGACCCGTCAGGCCGCGATCACGAAAGAACTTTCGGAAATCGTCGCCGGTGCCGCCGCGGTCTGAAGCAGCCGCCCAACCGAATCCAGAGAAAACAGAAGGTATCCATCATGTCTCAAGTACAAGGCAAGATCGTCCAGTGCATCGGCGCCGTCGTGGACGTGGAATTTCCGCGCAACCAGATGCCGCGCGTTTACGACGCGCTGAAAATGGAAGGCTCCACCCTGACGCTGGAAGTCCAGCAGCAGCTGGGCGACGGCGTGGTGCGCACCATTGCGCTGGGCTCGTCCGACGGCCTGCGCCGCGGCATGGTGGTGACCAACACCTCCAACCCCATCATGGTCCCGGTCGGCAAGGCCACCCTGGGCCGCATCATGGACGTGCTGGGCGCGCCCATCGACGAGCGCGGCCCGGTTGACCAGGCCCTGACGGCTTCGATCCACCGCAAGGCCCCCGCCTACGACGAACTGTCCCCCTCGCAGGAACTGCTGGAAACCGGCATCAAGGTGATCGACCTGGTCTGCCCGTTCGCCAAGGGCGGCAAGGTGGGTCTGTTCGGTGGCGCCGGTGTGGGCAAGACTGTGAACATGATGGAACTCATCAACAACATCGCCAAGGCCCACAGTGGTCTGTCGGTGTTCGCTGGTGTGGGTGAGCGCACCCGCGAAGGCAACGACTTCTATCACGAGATGGCCGACTCCGGCGTCGTGAACCTCGAGAAGCTCGAAGACTCGAAAGTGGCCATGGTCTACGGCCAGATGAACGAGCCGCCGGGCAACCGTCTGCGCGTGGCCCTGACCGGCCTGACCATCGCCGAGTCGTTCCGCGACGAAGGCCGTGACGTGCTGTTCTTCGTGGACAACATCTACCGCTACACCCTGGCCGGTACCGAAGTGTCCGCCCTGCTGGGCCGCATGCCTTCCGCCGTGGGCTACCAGCCGACGCTGGCCGAAGAAATGGGCCGCCTGCAAGAGCGCATCACCTCCACCAAGGTCGGCTCGATCACCTCCATCCAGGCCGTGTACGTGCCTGCCGATGACTTGACCGACCCGTCGCCCGCCACCACCTTCGCCCACTTGGACTCCACCGTGGTGCTGAGCCGTGACATCGCCGCGTTGGGCATCTACCCCGCTGTGGACCCGCTGGATTCCACCAGCCGCCAGCTCGATCCGCTGGTGGTGGGCCAGGACCACTACGAAACCGCTCGCGCCGTGCAAGGCACGCTGCAGCGCTACAAGGAACTGCGCGACATCATCGCCATCCTGGGCATGGACGAACTGGCGCCGGAAGACAAGCTGGCCGTGGCCCGCGCCCGCAAGATCCAGCGTTTCCTGTCGCAGCCCTTCCACGTGGCTGAAGTGTTCACCGGCTCGCCCGGCAAGTACGTGCCGCTGGCCGAAACCATCCGTGGTTTCAAGATGATCACCGCCGGTGAATGCGACCACCTGCCCGAGCAGTCGTTCTACATGGTCGGCACCATCGACGAAGCCTTCGAAAAGGCCAAAAAAGTCGCGTAAAGCGGCGTACTCGGGCGCCCGGCGTTGTTGGTGTGCTCGATGTGCTACAGCACATCTCCGCGCACCGCCTAGCCGGACACCCGATTACTTGCTTTCCGTCGACTTTTCAAAGGAGTACATATGAGCACCATCCGCGTCGATGTGGTCAGCGCCGAAGAATCCATCTTCTCCGGCGAAGCCAAGTTCGTGGCGCTGCCGGGCGAGGCCGGTGAGCTGGGCATCCTGCCCGGCCACATTCCGCTGATCACCCGCATCAAGCCCGGCGCCGTGCGCATCGAGAAGGCCGATGGCGGTGAAGAATTCGTGTTTGTGGCCGGTGGCATTCTGGAAGTGCAACCGCACCACATCACTGTGTTGTCCGACACCGCGATCCGTGGCCACGACCTTGATGAGGCCAAGGCGACCGAAGCGCGCCGGCAGGCCGAAGAGGCCGTCAAGAACGCCAAGAGCGATCTCGATCTGGCCAAGGCCACGTCGGAACTCGCGGTCATGGCCGCGCAGATCGCCGCCCTGCGCAAATACCGCCAAAAGAAATAAGCGACGACTTCGTGTCGTTTATCAAGGAAGGACCGGCCTCGTGCCGGTCTTTTTGTTGGCTTTTGCGGCGAGCGGTGTGACAGTCCGCATACCATCTCGGACAAGACAGAACACGTTGGGAGCATCGCCGATGTCATCCATTTTTGAGAGCCCCGACATGGCCCCGGAAGAGGTGGCAGCCCGTTTGCTGGTCACCTCGTCGGCGCTGGCCGACCTCACCCTGAGCGATGCGCTGAAAGTGGTGGGCTACATGCGGCCCAAGCTCATCAAGGCGGGTGCGGTCATCATCCAGGAGGGGGAGGTCAAGCAGACCGACTACATGCTGCTGGTGCTGGAAGGCGACATCGCGGTCGAGAACGAGTTGCCCGGCCTGCATGAGAGCATGGTGGTGAACATCATGGGCCCCGGCCACCTGATCGGTGAAATGGGCGTGCTCGATGGCGCGCCGCGCTCGGCCACCTGCACCGCCAACACCGACATCGCGGCGGCCGTGCTCTCGCGCACGGCCTTGATGCGCCTGCTCAAGGACGACCCGAGGTTGGGCGCCCGCCTGCTGCTGGCGATCTCCAAGCGCATGGCCGATCGTCTGCGCGAGACCACGCGCAAACTCAAGACTTTTGCCCAGATGAACAAGGCGCTGCAGCAGGAGCTGAATGTGGCGCTCAACAACGGCCGCACCGCGCAGGACAAGCGGCGCGGCTGAATCCGCCGGCGCGCGTCAGCGGCGCACGACGCCGTCGGCCAGCTCGTTGCGCCGGGTGGCGCCGGCGTCGGCCGGGAAATTCAGCACCAGCAGGGCGGACACTTCTTCCAGGGCCTGCGTGAGCCCATCCTCGAAAGCCCCCTCGCGCAGGCGCGCACCCAGACGGTCCACGATGGCCTGCCATTCGGTCGGCGCGACGCGTTGTGCCAACGCCCGGTCCGCCACGAACTCGATGGCGTGCTCGGCCAGCAGCAGGTAGATCAGCACACCGTTGTTGTGCTCGGTGTCCCAGATGCGCAGGCGGCCGAACCAGGTCAGCGCGCGCTCGCGCACCACGGTGGACAGCGGGGTGCTGGCATTGATGCGCCAGAGGTAGCTCAGGGGCAGGGCGGCCTCGACGCACAACCGCACCTCGCCGCTGTGCCGGCCCTCGCTGGCGGCCACGCGCCGCGCCAGGCGCTCGGCCATGTCGTCGGGCACCGCGCGCGCGGTGTCCGAGGCGTCCAGCCAACGGTGCTTCAGGATGCGGGTGAGTTTGTTCATGGCCTGTTCCCCTCACCAGCCGCCGGAAGCGCCGCCGCCGCCGAAATTGCCGCCACCGCCCGAGCTGAAACCACCACCGCCAAAACCTCCTCCGCGTCCTCCACCCCCACCTCCGAAGCCGCCACCGCCCCAGCCGCCGCCACGCCCGCCGCGGCCGGAGCCTCCCGAAGTGGGTGCCGGCAGGAATTGCAGGAACAGCGCGGCCAGCATGCCGAGCAGGCCGGCGCCGATGGCCACCCAGACCACGGCGGTCAGCATCCAGGCCAGGCCACCGGCGCCAATGCCCGTGAACACCGTGCCCAGCTTGTTGCCGAAGATGCCGCGCAGCACGGCCGAGAACATGGGCACGGCAAAGACCAGGAACACCAGCACCTCCATGCCGTCGAAATCGTCGAGGCCGGCGCCATCGCGTGTGGCCTGTTCCGCGGGCAGGGGCAAATTCTCACCCCGGATGCGGGCCAGGATCTGATCGACACCGGCCTCGATGCCGGCGGCGTAGTTGCCGATGCGGAACGCGGGCGTCACCGCGCCGTCGATGATGCGCTTGGCCATCAGGTCGGGAATCGCGCCTTCCAGCGCCTTCGCGGTGGCGATGCGCAGGCGCCGGTCGTCCTTGGCGATCACGAACAGCACGCCGTCGCCCACATCGCGCCGGCCGATCTTCCAGGCGTCGCCCAGGCGCTGTGAGTAATCGGCGATGTCTTCGGGTGCGGTGGTGGCCACCATCACCACCACCACCTGCGAGCCGTTCGTCTTTTCAAAGGCCGCGAGCTTGGCCTCGATGGCGGCGAGGCTCGCCACATCGAGCGTGCCCGTCTGGTCGATCACGCGCGCGCGCAATTCTGGGATGGGCTGCAGGCCTTGCGCCAGCACCCAGGTGGGGAAGAACCAAAGCCCCAGGGTGGCCAACAGCCACCGGGCCAGGCGCAGCGTCATGGCTTCTTGAAGTCCACCGTGGGCGGTGTCGAGATCGCGGCCTCGTTGGCGACCTGGAAGTTGGTCTTGGGGCCGTAGCCGAAGACCATCGCGGTGAGGTTGGTGGGGAAGCTGCGCGCGAGCACGTTGTACTCCTGCACGGTCTGGATGTAGCGGTTGCGCGCCACGGTGATGCGGTTCTCGGTGCCTTCGAGCTGCACACGCAGGTCGCTGAAGCCCTGGTTGGCCTTGAGGTTGGGGTACTGCTCCACCACCACCATCAGGCGGCTGAGCGCGCTGCCCAGTTCGCCTTGCGCGGCCTGGAACTGTTGCATCGCGGCCGGGTTGTTCAGCGTCTCGGGCGTGACCTGGATCGACGTGGCCTTGGCCCGGGCCTCGATCACGCGGGTGAGCGTTTCCTGCTCGAAGTTGGCCTCGCCCTTGACGGTGGCGACGATGTTGGGGATCAGGTCGGCTCGGCGCTGGTACTGGTTGAGCACCTCCGACCAGGCCGACTGGCTCTGCTCGTCCAGGCGCTGGAAGTCGTTGTACCCGCAGCCCGTGAGGCTGGTGGCGAGCAACAGGGCGGCGGCCCAGGTGGACAGGCGTCGAATGGATGTGCGCATAAAACCTCCGCTGGATGAGATCAGGTCGATCAGCGGGAATATACCCGGGGGTGCCCCCGGGCAGCCGGGCACTGGCGGCAAAATAGCCCCCATGCGAAAACCCAAACTGCCCCCCGGTTCGGCGGACGACACGGAGGCGGCCTTCTACGACGCGCTGCAACACGCCGACATCGAGCGCCTCATGGCCTGCTGGGCGGACGAGGACGACATCGTGTGTGTGCATCCGGGGGGGCCTCGGCTCGTGGGGCACGCCGCGGTGCGCGCCGCGTTCGAGACCATGTTCGCCAGTGGCAGCGTGCAAGCCCAGCCCGAGAAGGTGCGCCGGCTCGATGCCGGTGGCTGCAGCGTGCACAGCGTGGTCGAGCGCGTGGCCGTGATGACGGACGATGGCATGCAACACGCCTGGGTGGTGGCCACCAACGTCTATGCCAAGACCGCCCAAGGCTGGCGCATGGTCGCGCACCACGCCAGCCCCGGCTCACGCACCGAGCCGCTCGAGGCGTTCACCACCCAGCCGGTGCTGCATTGAAGTCCGACCGCTTTTCCTACCGTGCGCCGTGGTGGTTGCCGGGAGGCAACCCGCAGACGGTGTGGGCCGCGCTGGCCAGCCGCCGCCATTTCGGACCGCCGCCGCGCTGGAAGCGCAGCCGATGGAAGACGCCCGATGGCGACTTCATCGATGTGGACCAGGCCTTGCACAGCAGCGCGCCGGAGGCACCCCTGCTGGTGCTGTTCCATGGGCTGGAGGGTTCTTCCGCGAGCCAGTACGCCGTGGCCTTCGCCGATTTCGCCGCCGCCCACGGCGTGGCCTATGCGGTACCCCACTTCCGGGGATGCTCGGGCGAACTCAACCAGGCGCCACGCGCCTACCACTCGGGTGACTTCCAGGAGATCGACTGGATCCTGCGCCGTTTTGCCGCAGAACACCCGGGCCGGCCACTGATTGCCGTGGGCGTGTCGCTGGGTGGCAATGCCCTGATGCGCTGGGCCGGTGAGATGGGCTCGGAAGCGACCTCCTGCGTGCGCGCCATTGCATCGGTGTGTTCCCCGCTGGACCTGGCTGCGGGCGGCGACGCCATCGGGCGCGGCTTCAACCGCGTGGTCTACACCCGCATGTTCATGCGCTCCATGGTGCCCAAGGCGCTCGGCAAGCTGGAGCAGCACCCGGGCTTGTTCGACCGGCAGAAGCTGCTGGCCGCGCGCGACCTCTACGAGTTCGACAACCTCTTCACCGCGCCCCTGCACGGCTTCAAGGACACGGCCGACTACTGGGCGCGCGCCTCGGCCAAGCCGGTGCTTCAAAGCATCCGCGTACCCGCGCTCGCGCTCAATGCGCGCAACGACCCCTTCGTGCCCGCCGAGTCCCTGCCGACCCAGCAGGACGCGGGCCATCACGTCACCCTGTGGCAACCCGAGCAGGGCGGCCATGTGGGCTTTCCGGTTTCGCACGGACCCCTTGGCCTTCCCGGGCATGTGCGCGCGATGCCCGAGGCCGTGGGAAACTGGCTGCTCGCCCATCTTTGAGGAGCCTCGCCATGGACGACATCGTCAAGGCCGCGATGGCCAAGTGGCCCAATGTGCCGCACTGTTACGGCTGGCTGGGCCTGGATGCCCGCGGCAACTGGTACATGCGCGACGACCGCACGCAGGCGCAAGGGCCTTTCCCCGCCAGCAAGGGCTCGCTGCTCAAGCACGACAAGCTCATCGAGTTCATCCACCGCAACTACGCGGCCGACGCGCAAGGCCAGTGGTACTTCCAGAACGGGCCGCAGCGCGTGTACGTCGAACTCGAAGCCACGCCGTGGATCTGGCGCCTGCAGCCCGAGGGTGGTGTGTCGTCCCACACCGGCCTGCCGGCGCGGGTGCAGGAGAGTCTGCTGGACGAATGGGGCCGGCTGTACCTGGTGACCAATCTGGGTGTCGGGCTGGTGCACAGCGCCGACATGAACCTCGCCGCCGACGCGGTCGAAGCTGGCCGCTGGCGCCCGGCCGAGGTGCTTGCCGATGCGCTGCCGGCGCGGTTCGGTTTCATTCCCCATCCCCAGGCGCTACAAGCAGCCTGAGGGCGGCCGCGCGCGGGCACAAAAAAGCCGGCACGGGGCCGGCTTTTGGGCGGAAGGGGACGTGCCTTACTTCACTGCGTTCAGCATGTACTGCACGGCGGCCTTGATGTCCGCCTCTGCGGCGGCGCCTGCACCACCCTTGGGAGGCATCGCACCCTTGCCCTTGATGACCGTGGCGGTCAGGGTGTCCAGGCCAGCGCCCACGCGGGGTGCCCAGGCGGCCTTGTCGCCGAACTTCGGTGCACCGGCCACGCCGGCCACGTGGCACACGGCGCAAGCCTGCTTGTACAGGGCCTCACCGGCGCCAGCGGCCACGGTGGCCGAGGCGGCAGGTGCCGGCGCAGCGGCAGCGGCAGCAGGGGCCGCAGCAGCCACGGCAGGAGCGGGGGCAGGCGCTGCAGCGGCTGGCGCAGCGGCCGCAGGGGCTGCTGCAGCTGCGGGTGCCGGTGCCTGGGGCTCGGGGAACTTGCCGCCAGCGGCGTTGGCCAGGTGCACCACGGCGCGGCCGATCTCGGCGTCGCGGAACGCGCCGCCGCCTTGCGCGCCCATGGCGCCCTTGCCTTTGAGGGCAGAGGTCAGCAGGGCTTCATAGCCGGTGGCGATGCGGGGACCCCAGGCGGCGGCGTCGCCGAACTTGGGTGCGCCGGCCAAGCCAGCGGCATGGCAGGCCGCGCATTGGGCGGTGTACACCGACTCGCCGGAAGCCAGCGGACGGTTGGCGTCGCGCAGCTCCACCGTGCCCACGCGCTGGATGCGCTGGGCAACGGCCTGCTCCATGTCCACCGCGCCGGCCGCCGGCTTGTTGGCCGAGACCACGTAGTACACGAGGCCGATGATGATGAAAATGGGCGCGACGAACGCAAAGAAGGCCGTCCACATCAACTGGGTTGGCGTCTTGATGGGACCGGTATGGTGTTCTTCGTGCGCGTGGTCGCTCATGATGTCCTCAGGGGTGGCGAAGCAAGGCCTGTGTGGGTGTGGGGCGTGCCCGTGTCAGGCCGGGCAAACAGCCTTGGATTATAGCCAAGCCCCCTTGGCACCCGCCGGGCGCCGCCCCCTCGGCTGATAGAATCGCTGGCGTTGCGGCTGTAGCTCAGTGGATAGAGTATTGGCCTCCGAAGCCAAGGGTCGTGGGTTCGATCCCCGCCAGCCGCACCAACCACGTACAAGCCCTTGAGTTGCCTCAAGGGCTTTGTCGTTTCCGGGCAGGCTCTTTTCGAGGGTTGCTCACAGCTGCTGTGCCCAAGGGTGTGGACAACCCGTGGGACAACTGCCGCAGGCCGCGGCCCGCATGGCGGTGTGAGCGATGCTCAAAAAAAGGGCATGGCCCGCTCTCGAGTGCAGGGCAATGTCGAGGTGTGCGGGTCGGCCACGTACCCGCAGTGTGAGCTTGCTCAGGCCTCAGCCTTGATGGGATTGACCAGCGTTCCGATGCCTTCGATTTCCACCTCGCACACATCGCCGGGCCGCATCCAGACCGGTGGTTGACGCACAAAACCCACGCCGGCAGGTGTGCCGGTGATGATCATGTCGCCCGGGTGCAATCCGATGCCCTCGGAGCAGGCCGATACCAGTGCGGCCACATCGAAGATCATGTCGCGGGTATTGCCGTCCTGCAGCAGCTGGCCGTTGAGCCGGCACTGGACATTCAAGCCCCTGGCGCCCGGCGGCAGCTCGTCGGCCGTGACGAACTCGGGGCCGAAGCCACCGCTGGCGTCGAAGTTCTTGCCCCACAACCACTGGTGGGAGCGCGCCTGGTAGTCGCGCACGGTGCCGTCATTGAAGATGGAATAGCCCGCGACGTGTTCGAGCGCGCGGTCCCGAGGGATGTTCCGGCCCGCCTGACCTATCACGACCACCAGCTCCGCCTCGTAGTCGAACTGGGTGGACAGTTGGGATCGGACCATCGCCTGCCCGTGTGCGACCCAGGAGGAGGGAAAGCGCTGGAAGATCACGGGGTGGGACGGAGGCGGGGCGCCGATTTCCCTGGCATGGTCGCTGTAGTTCAGACCGATGCCGAACGCCTTCGACGGGTTGAGCAGCGGAGGCAGCCAGGTGATCCGATCGAGCGGGATGCGGTGGCGGGGCTTGCCCGCGATCGTGGCCCGGACCCGGTCCAGGCCGCCGTTCCCGAGAAGCAGCAGTGCATCGAGCGTTGACGGGTGTCCCTCGGCCGTGAGGTGGATGACCGTGTCACCGTCCCGGGCGCCCAGGGCGGGGCGGCCAACGGCGTCGTCCATGAAAGCCAGCAATCGCATCGGGAAGTCCTTTTCGGCAGGGGTTAGTTCGGTGCGGCGGTGGCCAGTGACTGGATGTAGGCGGTCCCCGTTTTCAGGACATGTCGAAAGAGGATTTCGCCGGCGAAGCGCGCGTCGCGCAATTCCATGGCCGACATCACGAGCTCATGTTCCTTGACCGATTCTTCCCAGCGCCCATCGGTCGTGATCGCGACAAAGCGCGGGCGCCGGGCGCGTGTCATCAGGTCGGCATGGGTGCGGCTGAGTTGCGGGTTGTCCGCCATCGCGATGATGGTTTCGTGGATGCGGTGGTTGAGTTCGAAATAGCGGTCGCGGTCCTGTTCGGCGTAGCGCTGCAGCATTTCGTCGTGCAGCGCGCGCAATTTCACCAACGCAGGCACCGAGGCCTGAAGTGTCACGGTCTCCACTGCCAGCCGCTCCAGTGCCGCAATCACGGCGAACAGGTTGACGATTTCGTCGGTCGAAGGCGTGGTCACGCGCGACCCCCGGTTGGGCAGCAGCTCGACCAGCCCCTCGGCCGCCAGCACCTTCAAGGCCTCCCGAATGGGCGTGCGTGACACACCCAGAACCTCGCAGAGCTCCATTTCATTGATGCGTTCGCCCGAGGCCAGATCACCGTGGACGATCATGTCCCGGATGCGGTCGCAGGTGTCGGCGTGCACACCGTGTCGCCGTCGTCGGTCCTCGGCACCTGGCGGTTCTTGCGCGCCTTGTGCCGAGCCGGCGCTTTCGGCTTGCTGTGCCATCGGTTTGTCCATCGCGCCTCCAATTTGCATGCAGATCCCAGATCCAAAAGTTCTTTTTGCATTATATAGGTGCATGTTTTCCAAGCTTTCCCGAAAAAATGCACCAATACAGGGCGTAAATGAGTTGTTGACAGCGGTTTCCGAAAAAAGATAATTCACTTCAGCGAAATTTGCATTACCAGTGCCTTCGCGACCGTGAAATCCATCCGCCTGCCCATCTTAGGAGTTGCCATGAAGTTTCGCCGATCCCTTCTTCTCCCGGCCATTGCGGCCCTGGCCTTCGCGGGCCTTCACGCCCCTTCGATGGCCCAGCAGCGGCTTCGCGTGGCGGGCAACTTCCCAGCGGACCACACGGCGACCAAAGTGATGGAGATTTTCAAGAAAGAGGTCGAGGCTCGCACGCAGGGAGAGTTGCAGATCGACCTGTTTCCGAACATGCAGCTCGGCGGGGCGTCCGAGAACGTTGACCAGGTGCGCTCGGGGACGGTCTTTGCGATCGTGACCTCGATTGCCTATTTCACCCGCATCGTGCCGGAGTACGAGGCGGTCAGCCTGCCTTTCCTCTTCAGCTCGCGCGAAGCGGCTTTCCGGGTCATGGACGGGCCGGTGGGCAAGCTGTTTGACGAACGCATGGCTCAGAAGGGCTTTGTCAGCCTGGGTTATGGCGAGCTGGGCTTTCGCCATGTGACGAACAACGTGCGGCCCATCACGTCGTCCGCCGACTTCAAGGGACTGAAGATCCGGCTTCAGCCCAACGAGGTGCATCTGGATACCTTCCGGGCACTCGGCGCCAACCCGGTGGCCATGGACGTGAAGGAGGTCTACTCGGCCATGCAGCAGGGCGTGCTCGACGGCCATGAGAATCCTTACAACATCATCGCCAGTCGCCGCTTCAACGAAGTTCAAAAGCACTTGTCTGACACCGGGCACTTCTACGATTTCATCAACGCGGCCGCCAACAAGCGCCTGTTCGAGCGCCTGAAGAAGCCGCACCAGGATGCGGTGATGGCCGGCATGAAGGAGGCCATGGTCTGGCAGCGCGCCGAGGCGGCCAAGCAGGACGAGGGCTGGCGTCAGCAACTGGTGAAGGCCGGCATGACCTTCACCCCGATCACGCCGCAAGGCCGTGCCGATTTCCGCCGCAGCACCGCCAGCGTGGTGGAGTCGCTCAAGAAGCGCATTGATCCGAAGCTGATCGATGCGGTTGTGAGTGAGGCCACGAAGTGACGCAGGGGCTGAACCCCTCGGAGGCGGCACCGCCTTCTGACGATCGGCTGCCTTCGATCTGGCCGGCTCTGCGGCGCTGGGTCGAAGCTTTTGACAAGGCATCGATGGTTGTGATCGTCGTGGCCATGGCCGCGATGACGCTGATGGTGAGTCTGCAGGTGTTCTGGCGCTATGTGCTGGGTTCATCCATCGACTCGGCCGACGAGGTCTCGCGCCTGTTCTTCGTCTGGGTCATCTTTCTGGCGATCCCGCATGGCATCAAGTACGCCGTGCACGTGGGGATTGACCTGTTGATCATGAACCTGTCCCCCAGGAACAAGGACCGGCTGTTCCGGCTCGTGAGCGTGGCCAGCGCGGTCCTGATGGCGGCGATCTTCTACGCCGCCTGGGTCGCCACCCTGGACAAGTGGCAAGAGCTCATGCCGACCTTGCCGATCTCCGCCGGCATCTATTACGTCGCCGTGCTCATCTGCGCGGCCCACTCGTTCGTCCACCTCGTGTTGCACGCGTGGCTGGGTTCCCGCATCTGGGAAGGGAGGTTGTCATGACATTGCTCGTGATCTGTGTCTTCTGCCTGCTCGCGTTCGCAGGTATGCCGCTGGCGTTCGCGCTGGGCTTCGCCTCGCTTGCCGCGCTCTATGCCGCCGACTTCGAACTGGTGATGTTGTCCCAGCGCATGCTGCATGCGGTGGACAACTTCCCTCTGATGGCGATCCCCTTGTTCATGCTCGCTGGCGAACTCATGGTCAAGGCGGGCATGATGGAGCGCCTGGTGACCTTTGCCAACAGCCTGGTTGGCCGGGTGCACGGCGGGCTGGCGCATGTGACCATCATCGCCGGCACGATCCTGGCTTCGGTCAGCGGCGCGGCGGTGGCCTCGGCGAGTGCGCTGGGCAGCGCCTTGGTGCCCTCCTTGCGCAAGCACTACCCGGACAGCTTCAACTGCGCGGTGATCGCATCGGCGGCCAACCTGGGGCCGGTGATCCCACCGTCCAATGCCATGATCGTCTATGCCCTGATGGCCGGTTCTTCGGTCTCGGTCGGTGGCCTATTCATGGCCGGCATCGTGCCCGGCGTGCTGCTCGCGCTGGGCTTCATCGGCATCGCCAGTTTCATCTCCTGGAAGCGCAAGTACCCCCCGACGGGCGAGGCCTTCAACGCCCGCAACGCCTGGGTGCAGTTCCGCAAGGCGCACATCATTCTGTTCATGCCGATCATCGTGGTGGGCGGCATCATCGGAGGGGTGTTCACGGCCACCGAGGGCGCTGCGATTGCCGTGGTGTATTCGGCGCTGGTCGGTCTGTTGATCACCCGCAAGCTGAGCTTCGCCGATCTGCCCGGCTGCCTGTTCCGCGCGGCGGTCACGGCGTCGATGGTGGGCGCGCTGATCGCGCTGGCCGCCACCGTCACCTTCCTGCTCACGATCGACATGGTGCCGCAGCAGATGGCCGACTTTGTCAAGGCCATGACGTCGGACCCGATGGTGTTCGTGCTGCTCACCATGCTGCTGCTGGTGGTGGTCGGCATGTTCCTGGAGTCGAACGCGGCCTACATCATGCTGGTTCCCCTGTTTGTGCCGATTGCGGATGCCTTCGGTCTGGATCCGCTGTGGTTTGGCTTCCTGTTCATGTTCAACCTGGTGATCGGCATGATGACGCCCCCGGTGGGGGTGCTGTTCTTTGTGATGAGCGGCATCACCCGCGTTCCGATGGGGGCGATCATCAGGGAATCCATGCCCTTCGTGGCTTTCCAGTTTGCCGTCCTGCTGCTGTGCGTGGCCTTCCCGTCCATCGTCACGGCCCTGCCGCGCGCGCTTGGTTTCTAGGTGGTCGCCATGACACAAGAGGCTTCGACCCCTGCGACATCAGATCCGCTGGATCTGCTGATCACCGGTGCCACCGTGGTGCACACGCGCCCGCAGCTGGAGGTGATCGACAACGCGGTGATCGGCATTGCCGGCGCGCGCATCGCCTTTGTGGCTGGCGCCGGTGATGCACCCCGCGTGAGCGCGCGCCGCACCATCGATCTGCGCGGGCACATGGTGTTGCCCGGTTTCATCAATGTGCACACCCACACCATCCTGACCATGGTGCGCGGCGTGGCCGAGGACATGGGCTTCGCGCCCGCCTATACCCCGGGTGTGCCGCACGGCCATGAGGTGACGCCTGACGAGGCGGTTGCGCTGGCCCGGCTGGGTGCACTGGAGGCGCTGATGTTCGGCTCCACGGTCATCAACGACAGCTACGTGCACGCGGACCTCACCTTGCCGGCCATGGCCGGCGTGGGGCTGCGCGCCTATGCCTGTGGCCGCATCCATGATGTGGATTTCTCGCGGGTGCACCTGGGCGAGTGGCGCCACGATGACGCGATCGGGGAGCGCACGCTCGCGGAGGCGATGGCGCTGCACGAACGATGGCAGGGTGGGCCTGACGGACGCACGGGCGTGCACCTCACCCCGCACGCGCCGGACACCTGCTCGCGGGCGCTGCTGCGGCGGGTGGCAGACCACCGCGAGCGCCATGGGGGCGTGGTGACCACGCATCTCTCGCAAAGCCGCATGGAGAACCAGCGCGTGCAGGAGCGCGACGGGTGCTCGCCCTGTGAGCTGCTGGATGAGACCGGTTTGCTCGGTCCCGCGCTGATCGCCGCGCACGGCATGTACATGAGTGAGGCCGACATGCGGCGAGCTGGCGCGGCGGGCATGAGCCTCGCGCACGTGCCCAAGGGCAATGCGACGGGCGGTCGCATCGCGCCCACGCGGACCATGCAGGACGCCGGTATCCGCCTGGCGCTGGCCACGGACAACATGCACGCGGACATGATCGAGGTCATGCGCTGGGCGCTGAACCTCGGCCGCATCCAGACCGGTGGCATCGACGACGGCTGGCAGCCTGCGGACATGTTGCGCATGGCGACCTACAACGGGGCGCACGCGATGGGTCTCGGCGAGCACATGGGCAGTCTGGAAGCCGGCAAGCTGGCCGATATGGTGTGCGTGGACATGCGCCGGCCGCACCTCGTGCCCTGCATCAACCCGCTGGGCAACCTCGTGCACACCGGTCAGGGCCGCGACGTGGCCCTGGTGATCGTGCACGGCGAGGTCGTCGTCGAAGGCGGTCGCGCCCTGCGCGTTGACCAGGACAGCATCTTGGCCGACGCCCAGCAGGCGGCGGCTGCACTTTGGCAGCGGGCTCGCGCACAAGTCGAGCCTCGGAGAACCGCTTGAAAATTCTCGTCATCAATCCCAACATCTCCCTCAGCGTGACTGAGCTGATTCGCAATGAGGCGCAGCGCGCGGCCTTGCCGGATACGCGGATCACCATGGCCACCGCGCCTTTCGGTGTGGCCTATATCGAAACCCCTGGCGAGGCCGCCGTGGGTGCCTATGCCTCTTTGCAGCTTCTGGCGCAGCAACAGGCCGAGCACGACGTGGCCGTGATCGCCGCTTTCGGCGACCCGGGTGTGGCCGCTGCCAAGGAGCTGCTGGACATCCCGGTGGTTGGCCTGACCGAATCCGCTGTGGCCGCCGCCTTCCTGCTCGGGGGGCGCTTCGCCATCGTGGGCATCTCGCAGCGCATCGGCGCCTGGTACGTGCAAACCGTGGATCAATTGGGTTTGTCCTCACGCATGATCGGTTACCGCGGTCTCCAGCAGGGTTTTGCCAGCGTGGGCACGGTTCAACAGGAGGCGCGCGACGTGCTGCGCGAGATGTGTCTGGCTTGCGTGGAGCAGGACGGAGCGGACAGCATCATCCTGGCGGGCGCGCCGTTGGCCGGGCTGGCGCGCGAGATCGCCGACGACGTGCCTGTGCCGCTGATCGATGGGGTGGGCAGCGCGATCCGCATGGCCGAGGCCCTGGGGCGCGGCGCCTACACGCCCCGTCGCAGCGGTGCGCTGTCGCCCCCACCGCCCAAGGCGCATCAGGGTCTGGAGGGTGGGCTGGCCACGCTGATCGGGCGGCAGCCATGAATGCCGCCTTCGATCTCGTGATCCGCAATGCCCGTGTGGCGACCGCATCGGATTGCTTCGAGAGCGACATTGGCATTCGCGATGGGGTGATCCAGCAACTTGGCCGGCAGCTTGCCGGTGGTGCCCGCGAGATCGATGCGCTGGGGCGGGTGGTCACGCCGGGTGGGGTTGATGCCCACTGCCATCTCGATCAGCCCATGGCCCCGCCCGTGCGCATGGCCGACGATTTCGATACCGGCACACGCGCCGCGGCCTGTGGAGGCACGACCACCGTCATTCCTTTTGCGGCCCAGGTGAAAGGCCAGTCCTTGCGTGCCGCGGTGGACGACTACCACCTGCGCGCACAGGGAAAGTCGCATCTCGATCACGCTTTCCATCTGATCGTGAGCGATCCCACGCCCGACGTGCTCGCGCGGGAACTGCCCGCGCTGATCCGGGAGGGATACACGTCGTTCAAGATCTACATGACGTATGACGACCTCAAGCTCAACGACGGCCAGATCCTGGATGTGCTCGAAGTCGCGCGGCGACACGATGCGATGGCCATGATTCATGCGGAAAACGCCGATTGCATCGCCTGGCTGACCCGTCGCCTTGAGGCCGCAGGTCGCACCGCACCCCGCTTCCATGCGCACGCGCGGCCGATGCTGGTGGAGCGCGAAGCCACGCACCGCGCCATCGCGTTGGCCGAGCTGATCGATGTGCCGATCCTGGTCGTTCACGTGTCGGGGCGCGAGGCCGTGGAGCAGATCCGCTGGGCCCGTTCGCAAGGCCTGAAGGTGTTCGCGGAGACCTGTCCGCAGTACCTGTTCCTCACCGCCGAGGACCTGGGCATCGACGACAGCTACAAGGGTGCGCGCTGCGTGTGCAGCCCGCCGCCACGCGACAAGCAGAACCAGCAGGTGATCTGGGACGGCTTGGCCGACGGCCTGTTCACGGTGTTTTCGTCCGATCACGCACCGTTTCGCTTTGACGGTACCGAGGGCAAGAAGCCGGGAGGAGAGGAGGTCCCGTTCCAGCACATTCCCAACGGGATTCCCGGCATCGAGACCCGCATGCCGCTGCTGTACTCGGAAGGGGTGCTGGGCGGGCGCATCACGCTGCAGCGCTTCGTCGAACTCACGGCCACCAATCCCGCCAAGGCCTATGGCTTGCATCCTCGCAAGGGCACGATCGCCATCGGCAGCGACGCCGACCTGGTGATCTGGGACGAAGGCGAACGCACGGTGCGCAACACGGAACTGCACCATGCCGTGGACTACACCCCCTACGAAGGCATGGCTTTGCGCGCCTGGCCAGGTACCACGCTGGCGGGGGGCGAGGTGGTGTGGGATGGCCGGAACTTCCACCCCCGGCAAGGCAAGGGCCGGTACCTGCGGCGAGGCCGGCCCAGCCTGTTGCCACAGGCACCCCGCTCGGCAACACCTTAGTGGTCGTGGCGGGCGCCTAGTACGGCCGCCCGTCCTTGTGCGTGAAGGCCCAGCGGCCGTCGACCTGCACGGCCTGCAGGTCGTCCTCCGGGTAGCTGACCTCGTCGCCCTCGCTGCGGTCACCCACCTCCAGGTATTGCACCTCCTGGTCGGTTTCGTTGGCCAGCCGGTGGCCATTGCCGCTGCCGGCCGGAAAACCCGCGCACATGCCCGGCGACAAGGGCGTGGCGCCCTCGTCGGTGTACAGCGTCGGGTGCCCGGCCAGGATGTAGACGAACTCGTCCTGCCGGCTGTGGGCATGGCGCAGCGCCGACACCGCTTTCGGCGGCAGGGTCGTGAGGTTGACCCCGAAGTGGGACAGGCTGAAAAGGTCGCCCAGCGGACGTTTGATGCGCCCGGCCATGCGGGAGGCAAAGGGCTCGGGGTAGTTCGACGGACGGCTGCGGGCTGGTGCGTCGGCGGCCACCAGGGCCGGGGTTTTCGGGGTGTCAGGCATGGTCGGGATTGTGGGCGGTCGAGAAAAAGCGGGCAAGAGCCGGCCCTGATCGGGGCTTCGCTGGCGCGGGGGCGACTCAAGATCGGGGCCAATCCGCCGATGCCCTGGGTACCGAGCCCCTATCCCTCCAGAAAGCTTCCCGCATGAAACTCAATGACATCAAGGTCGGCAGCCGCCTGGCGGTTGCTTTTGGACTGGTCCTGCTGATCACCGCACTGATGGCCGGTGTCGGCGTCTGGCGCCTGCAGGAGCTGATGCAGACCACGCGCGCCCTGACCGGGGAAGACAACGAAAAGCTGCAGCTGGCCGTGCGCTGGCGCCAGACCATCGACGTGAACTGGGTCCGAACCCGGGCGGCGATCCTCGATTCCGACACCAGCCGCATCCCGATGTGGCAGGCCGACATGGACAAGACCTCCGAGATCACCACCGCTTCGCGCAAGCGCATGATCGAACTGGTTCACTCCGACACGGGCAAGGCGCTGATCGCCGACATCGACGCCGCACGCGAGGCCTACCGCACGCCGCGCGCTGCTGTGCTCAAGGCCCGCATGGCCGGCGAAGACATGAGCGCCGCACTCGACCGCGACCTCAAGCCGCTGGCCGAGGCCTACATCAACGCCATCTTCAAGCTGGAGCAGCGCCAGCAAGGCATCTACGACGCAGCCCTGAAGGAAGCCGAAGAGAAGGCCGCGAACGGTCGCAACATCCTGATCCTGGGTGGCGTGCTCGCGACCCTGCTGGGTGCGGCCGCCGCTTTCGTGCTGAGCCGCTCGATCACCGTGCCGCTGCGGCAGGCCGCCGAGGGTGCACGCCTGATCGCCGACGGCGACCTGACCCGCGCCATCCGCGCCGAAGGCCGCGACGAAGCCGCCCAGCTGCTGCAGGCGCTCAAGGGCATGCAGGACAGCCTGGGCCGCGTGGTCTCCAACGTGCGCGGCAACGCCGAGGGCGTGGCCATGGCCAGTGCTGAAATTGCCCAGGGCAACAACGACCTGTCGGCCCGCACCGAGCAGCAGGCCAGCGCGCTGGAAGAGACCGCCGCCTCCATGGAGCAGCTCAGTTCCACCGTGCGCCAGAACGCCGACAACGCGCAGCAGGCCAACCAGCTCGCGATGAGCGCCTCCACCGTGGCCCAGCAGGGTGGCGAGGTGGTCGCCCAGGTGGTGGACACCATGCGCGACATCAATGACAGCAGCCGCAAGATTGCCGACATCATCGGCGTGATCGACGGCATCGCCTTCCAGACCAACATCCTGGCGCTGAACGCCGCGGTGGAAGCGGCGCGCGCCGGTGAACAGGGCCGTGGCTTTGCCGTGGTGGCCGGTGAAGTGCGCAACCTTGCGCAGCGCAGTTCGGAAGCGGCCAAGGAAATCCGCAGCCTGATCACCGCCAGCGTGGAGCGCGTGGAGCAGGGCAGCTCGCTGGTCGACCGTGCCGGCGTGACCATGACCGAGGTGGTGAACTCGATCCGTCGCGTCAACGACATCATGGGCGAGATCAGCGCGGCCAGCCAGGAGCAGAGCTCGGGCGTGGCTCAGGTCGGCGAGGCCGTCACGCAGATGGACCAGGCCACGCAGCAGAACGCGGCGCTGGTGGAGGAAAGCGCGGCCGCGGCCTCCAGCCTCAAGACCCGCGCCGAGCAGATGGTGCAGGCCGTGGCGGTGTTCAGGCTGGGCTGAGGAAACACCCCCTGCGCCGCTTTGCGGCTCCCCCCTCTGTGGCGCGCCTTCGGCGCTTCGAGGGGGCGGCATCTCGGGCCGGCGCAGCCGGACCCTTGATGCCCCTGGATGGGCTATCTCATGCGCTGCGGATCGCGCTGCGCTGCGGTGAAGTGCAGGGCCAGCCAGGCGAAGACCGCCCCCACGGTGGCCCCGGCCAGCACGTCGAGGAACACGTGCTGGCGTATCGCCATCGTGGACCAGACGATCACCCCGCAATGCAACACGCTGAGCCAGCGCAGCGCGGCCGGCGCACCGGTCTGCCGGAAGATGCGCTGGAACCAGAAGGCCGAGAACACCGCCGAACCCACGTGCAGCGAGGGACAGGCGTTGCCCGAGGCGTCGATGCCTTTCAGGAAGGCCAGCCGGGGATGCTGGGACCAGTCGATGTCGGTCAACGGTGTCTGGGTCGGGGCCAGCCAGAACAGCGCCAGGCAGAACACGCACAGCGCACCCACCCACAGGCCGTAGCGAAGCAGTTCGCGCAGGTCGGGCAACAGGGCGGGCGCCAGCGACACGTAGACCCACAGCGACACGTAGGCGTAGAAGGCACCGGGCAGGAACGGCACCCAGTCGTCCACCACGAGCGTGGGCATCATGAGCGGTTCGGCCATCGGGTGGTGCAGCACCCAGAAGTAAGCCTGGAAGAACAACACCATGAACGCCATGGTGCCGAAGGCCTTGAGGTACCACAGCGTGACGAACCGGGACAGGAGCTGGCGGTACCAGGCGCGTTCGGTGGGGATGGGCATGGGTGTGGGTGGGGCCGGCGCAGGGTGGCGGGCCTAATGTACGACACACGTGTGACAGCCGGCCTTCCTGTAGCCTCTTTGTATAATCCCATGCCCTGTGAAGCAAGGGCGGCGCGCCCGCCCAAGGCCGTACCAGAACCCCAAGACGGTCCTTGCTTCGGAGGAGTTCCCCCATGTTCGTTTTGCGCATCGGCTTGCGTACAGGCCCCACCGTGCCAGTCTCCTCCTTGGGCAATCTTCATGAGCTCCACTGAACTGATCCGCACCTTCCTCGTCGACCGCCTGGGCGTCCAGCCCGATCAGGTGCTGCCCGAGGCCTTGCTGGCCGAGCTCGGGGTGGACTCGCTGATGCTGGCCGAACTGATGTTCGAAGCCGAGGACCGGCTGGGCATCGACATCCCCTCCGACGTGCAGCCGCCCAGGACGGTGGCCGAGATGCAGGCCGTGATCGATTCGCTGGCCGCGCTCAAGGCCAGCTGAACCATGCGCTCTCACCGCGTCGCGATCACCGGCATCGGGGTGATCAGCCCCTACGGCGGTGATGCCCGGGACTTCTTCGAACGCCTGCTGGCGGGCGAATCCGCCGTGCGCCACCTGCGGGTGACGCAGGATCTGCCGCGCCCGCTGTCCCACCCGTTCGTGGGCTGCGCTGGCTTCGACCCCGAGGCCGCGCTGGGCAAGCCGCTGGCGCTGATGATGGAGCGTTTCGCCCAACTCGGCGTGGCAGCGGCCTTCCAGGCCTGGGAGCAGGCCGGCCTGGCGCGCCAGGCCATGGACACCGAGCGCGAGGCCTGGGGCTGCATCTGGGGCACCGCCCTGGGCGGCCTGGAGGCGCACGAGCGCGGTGGCCGCGATCTGTGGATCCGGGGGCGCGACCGCGTCTCGCCGCTGTCGGTGGTGCAGGGCATGAACAACGCGGTCAACGCCCACATCTCCATCCAGCTCGGCCTGGGCGGCGTGAGCACCAGCCACACCGCGGCCTGCGCGTCCTCCAGCATCGCCATCGGCGAGGCCTTCCGGCGCGTGCGCAGCGGTGAGGCCACGGTGATGGTCACCGGCGGCTCCGACGTCTGCCAGTCCTACAGCGTGTTGCGCGCCTGGGAAGCCATGCGCGTGATGGCACCCGGCGACGCCGACACCGCGCCCGCCGCCTGCCGCCCGTTCGCGGCCGACCGCGCCGGCCTCGTGCTCGGCGAAGGCGGGGCGGCGCTGGTGCTGGAGGCCTGGGACCACGCGGTCGCCCGCGGCGCGACCATCCATGGTGAAATCGTGGGCTATGGCACCAGTTGCGATCACAGTCACCTGGTCCGCCCGCACCGGCAGGGCCAGGTGCGCGCCTTGCGCGCCGCGCTGGCAGACGCCGGCCTGGCGCCGGCCGAGGTCGGCTACGTCAACGCCCATGGCACGGCCACCCCCGAGGGCGACCCGGTGGAGATCGCGGCCCTGTGCGAAGTGTTCGGCGATGGCGCTTCGGAGTTGCCCGTGAGCGCCACCAAATCCATGCACGGCCACCTGCTCGGCGCCGCCGGCGCGATCGAGGCCGTGGCCACCGTGCTGGCGCTGCGCGAGCAGGCCATTCCGCCCACCGCCCACCTGGCCGGTCGCATCGACCCCGCCTGCGAGGGCGTGGACCACGTGCTGCAAGGCCGCCGCCAGGTGCCGCTGCGCGCGGCGCTGTCCAATTCCTTTGCCTTCGGTGGCAGCAACGCCGTGCTGGCGTTCCGCGCGCCGCCCCTTTGAAGACCCCTTTTCCCGAGTGACCGTCATGACCCAACCCGTCTCCCCTGAAACCGTCGATGCCCTCTGGCCCGAGGTGGTCGCGCTGATCATCGAAGCCCTCAACATGGAGCTCGCGCCCGCCGAGGTGGATCCCGACGGGCCCTTGTATGGCGACGGCATGGGCCTGGACTCCATCGACATGCTGGAGATCTCGCTCGTCATTTCCAAACGCTATGGTTTCCAGATGCGTTCGGACAACGAGGACAACGAGAAGATCTTCGCCTCGCCGCGCGCCCTGGCTGCCCACATCGCCAGCCAGCGCACCCAATGAGATGACCGCCTCCACGCTGCTGCGGGACCTCGGTGCGCTGCTCCTGATGGTGGCCTGGGTGATCGCGGCGCACGTGGGCAGCAACGGCTGGGGCAATGCCGACTTCAACGCCGCCGTGGCCGTGCTGCCCATCGCCGTGGCCGTGCTGATGGCACTGTGGCGCCTGTCCCATTGGGCCGTGCGCGGGGCCGGTGTGCTGGCCCTGGGCGCCTTGCTGGCCTGGCTCTGGCCGCAGCTGCGCCACAACGTGGCGCTGCTGTATTACATCCAGCACCTGGGCATCCACATCGCACTGGGCGTGCTGTTCGGCAAATCGCTGCTCGGCCCCGGCGACGCCCTCATCACCCGCATGGCGCGGCGCATCTTCGGGACCGAGCTGTCCGAGCGCAAGCTGCGCTACACGCGCGGCGCCACGCTGGCCTGGACGGTCTTCTTCTTCGCCAATGCGCTGGTCTCCACGGGGCTCTTCATCTGGGCGCCGCCGGCCATCTGGTCGATCCACGCCAACGTGCTGACCGGTCCGCTGATCGGCCTCATGTTCCTGGGCGAGCACCTCGTCCGCCTGCGGGTGCTGCCGCCGCACGAACGCCCGGGCCTGGCCGACATCCGGCGGGCCTACCAGCGCGAGTCGGCGCGCCGCAGCACCGCGCCACCGCCGCCATGAACGACACGACCCTGCCGCTGATCGGGGCTCACGGGCTCGACGATGTGTTCGCCTGGCGCGCGCAGAGCGCGGTGCGCGTGCGCGAGTTCCTGGCCGATGCGCACGCGCTCGCCGCCCGCCTGCCCGAAGGCGGCTGGCTGCTCAACGTGTGCGAAGACCGCTACCACTTCGCCGTCGGTTTCGCGGCGGGCCTGCTCGCGGGCAAGGTCAGCCTGCAGCCCTCGTCGCAGTCGCCGGAAACGCTGCAGCGCCTGGCGGCCGATTACCCCGGCGTGTCCTGGCTGGGCGACCGGCCAGAGGCGGTGCCCGATCTGCCCGGGATGGTCTTTCCCGACCTCGCTGCCAGCCCTCGGCCTGAGGTCAGCGACATGCCCGAGGTGGACGCCGAGCGCGTCGTCGCCATCCTGTTCACCTCAGGCTCGACCGGCCTGCCCCAGCCGCACCGCAAGACCTGGGGCAAGCTGGTGCTCAATGGCCGCGCCGAAGCCACCGCCCTGGGTCTGATGCAGCGGCCGCAGACCATCGTCGGCACCGTGCCCATCCAGCACAGCTACGGCTTCGAGTCCACCTTCCTGATCGCGCTGCACGGCGGCTGCCGGTTCGCGGCCGGCAAACCCTTCTACCCGCAGGACATCGTGGCCGCGCTGGACGCCGTGCCGCGCCCGCGCATGCTGGTGACCACACCGTTCCACCTCTCCGCGCTGCTGGCGTCGGAACTGCCGCTGCCGCCCATGGACCTGGTGCTCTCGGCCACCGCGCCACTCAGCCCCGATCTCGCGCGCCGCGCCGAAGAGCGCTGCGGCGCGCCGGTGCACGAAATCTACGGCTCCACCGAATCCTCCGCGCTGGCCAGCCGCCGCACGCTGGACGGCGCGGCCTGGCAGCTGATGCAGGCGGTGCGGCTGGAACACGAAGGCGATACCACCTACGCCATCGGCGGGCATGTCGAAGGCCGCGTGCCGTTGGCCGACATCATCGAGTCCGGCTCCGAGGGCTGTTTCCTGCTGCACGGCCGCCATGCCGACCTGATCAACATCGCCGGCAAGCGCACCTCGCTGGCCTACCTGAACCACCAGATCGGCGCGCTGCCCGGCGTGGTGGACGCGGCCTTCTTCCTGCCCGATGAGCTCGGCGACGACGGCGTGACGCGCCTGACCGCCTTCGTGGTCGCGCCCACGCTGGACGGCCGCGCGCTCTTGGCCGGCCTGCGCCAGCGGCTGGACGCGATCTTCCTGCCGCGCCCGCTGGTGTTCGTCGAGGCACTGCCGCGCAACAGCACCGGCAAGCTGCCGCGCCAGGCCTTGCAGGCGCTCTACGCCGAGAAAGTGGGCCCAGGCCATGGACGCGGCTGAGTTCCACTGGACCGTGCCGCCCGATCACCCGGCGCTCGCCGGTCATTTCCCGGCGCGGCCCATCGTGCCGGGCGTGGTGCTGCTCGATCAGGCCCTGATGTTCGCCGGGCGAATGCTGGAGCGGCCGGCCACGGGCGGATGGCAGGTCGCGCAGGCCAAGTTCTTCGTTCCGGTCGGGCCGTCCCAGCGGCTGCGATTTGCTCTGCAGACCACGCCGCGCGGCGCCATCGCCTTCAGCGTGAGCTGCGAGGATCGCGAAGTGGCGGCGGGCAGCCTTGTGCCACCGGCGCCATGAGGGGCGACACGCCACCCGAGTGGATGCGCCAGCGCGAACGCAGCCACCTCGGCGCGCTGCGGTTCATGGTCTGGCTCTCGCTCACGCTGGGCCGCCCCTTCGGCCGGCTGGTGCTGCGCTTTGTCACCCTGTACTTCGTGCTCTTCTCGCCCCGCGCGCGCCGCGCCGGCCGCGACTACCTGCGCCGCGCGCTCGGCCGGGCACCCAACTGGCGCGACGGTTACCGGCACGTGTTCAGCTTCGCGAGCACCGTGCACGACCGCGTCTACCTGCTCAATGACCGCTTCGACCTGTTCGACATCACGCTCGTGGGCGACGACGCCTTGCACGAAACCTTGCAGCGCCAGCGCGGCGCCCTGCTGCTCGGCGCCCACCTGGGCAGCTTCGAGGTTCTGCGGGTGATGGCCCATGCCCGGGCCCACGCGCCCGTGGCGATGATGATGTACGAGGACAATGCGCAGAAGATCAACGCCATTCTCAACGCCATCAAACCAGGCGCCCGGCAGGATGTGGTGGCGCTCGGCCACCCCGATACCATGCTCAAGGCGCGCGACAAGCTCGACGACGGCTATCTGGTGGGTCTGCTGGCCGACCGTTCCCTGGCCAATGACAGCACGGCAGAATGCCAGTTCCTGGGGGCGCCGGCGCGGCTTGCGATTGGACCTTGGCGCATGGCCGCCATGCTGCGCCGGCCGGTGTTCTTCATGGCTGGCCTGTACCTGGGCGGCAACCGCTACGAACTGCGCTTCGAGCAGCTGGCCGATTTCTCCGCCGTCGAGCGCGGCGAACGCGACGCCGCCATCGCGCAGGCCATGCAGGCCTACGCCGACCGCCTGAGCGAACTCTGCCGCCGGGCGCCTTACAACTGGTTCAATTTCTACGATTTCTGGCAACGCACATGATCCGACGATTCCTCACCGGCCTCCTGCTGCTGGGCTTCACCGCCCTGGCGCACGCCGCCCTCGACCTCGACCAGCTGATGGCCGAGCTCGCCCGCAACCCCGGTGGGCAGGCGAAGTTCGTCGAGAAACGCCACCTCGCGCTGCTGGACAAACCCGTCATCGCCACCGGCGAGATGCGCTACACGCCGCCCGACCGGCTGGAGAAACGCACGCTCACGCCCCAGGTCGAGACCATGGTGCTCGACAAGGACACGCTCAGCCTGGAGCGCGACCGCCGTCGCATGACGATCCGCCTGAGCGCGCGCCCCGAAGTGGCGGCTTTCGTGGACAGCATCCGCAGCACGCTCGCGGGCGACCGCGCCGCGCTGGAGCGCAACTACAAGCTCTCGCTCAGCGGCAGCCTGGAGGCCTGGGTGCTCGTTCTGGTGCCCAACGACGAGCGCATCACCAGCCTGCTCAAGAGCATCACCGTCAAGGGCGTGCGCCAGCAGGTGCTGGGCATCGACTACCTGCAGGCCGATGGCGACCGCACCGAAATGACGATCGAGCCGACGCCATGACCCGAAGCGTGTGGCGTGCCCTGCTGATCTGGCTGGCGGCGATGGCCGTCGGCTTGGGCCTGTTGTGGAACACGCGTTTCTCGGCCGACGTCTCCTTCTTCCTGCCGTCCAAGCCCACGCCCGAGCAGTCGGTCATGGTGGACCAGCTGCGCGAGGGCGCGGTCTCGCGCCTGCTGATGCTGGCCATCGTCGGCGGCAGCGCCGACCAGCGCGCCGACGCCTCGCGCGCGTTGCGCGCCTCGCTCAAGGACGAGCCCAGCCTGGACACGGTGCAAAACGGCGAGGCCGAGGCGCTGGACGCCGCGCGCGATTTCCTGCTCGACCACCGCTACGTGCTCAGCGGCGCCGTCACGCCCGAGCGCTTCAGCGTGGAGGGCCTGCGCAGCGCGGTGAATCACAGCGTGGACCTGCTCAGTTCCTCGGCCGGCCTGCTGTTCAAGCCCTACCTGGCGCGCGACCCCACCGGCGAGCTGGTGGAACTGGTCTCGGGCCTGAACGCCGGCGTGCAGCCCAACGAGCAGGACGGCGTGTGGGCCTCGCGCGACGGCGAACGCGCCATGCTGGTGGTGCAGACGCACGCCCTGGGCTCCGACACCGACGGCCAGGCCGCCGCCATCGACCTGATCCGCGAGCGCTTCGCGCAGGTGCAGCAGCAGCCCGGCATGGAGGGCCTGACGCTGGAGATGTCGGGGCCGGGCCTGTTCGCGGTGCGCGCGCGCGCCACCATCCAGGAAGAGGTCAGCCGCCTCTCGCTCATCAGCACGGCCATCCTCGCGGTGATGCTGGGATTCGTCTACCGCCGTGGCCGCCTGATGTTGCTCACGCTGGTGCCGGTGCTCAGCGGCACCCTCGCGGCCATCGTGATGGTGGGCCTGGTGCACGGCACCGTGTTCGGCATCACCGTGGGCTTTGGCGCCGCGCTCATTGGCGAGGCGGTGGATTACGCCATCTACTACTTCGTGCAGTCGGGGCGGCAGGGCGTGGGGTCCTGGCGCGAGCGGTACTGGCCCACCATCCGCCTGGGCGTGCTCACCTCGGTGCTCGGTTTCGGCGCGCTGCTGTTCTCGGGTTTTCCGGGCCTGGCGCAGCTGGGCCTGTACGCCATCACCGGCGTTCTCACGGCCGCGCTGGTCACGCGCTACCTGCTGCCCCAGCTTGCGGGCCCGGGCGTGCACCTGCACGACGGCGCGCGCCAGGGCCGCCTGCTGCGCCCGCTGGTGGACCATGCCACCGTGCTGCGCTGGCCGCTGCTGGCGCTGGTGCTGGTCTCGTGCGTGTACCTGGTGCAGGAGCGCCACGGCGTCTGGCAGTCCGACCTGTCCGCGCTGTCCACCGTGAGCCAGGCCGAAGGCGAACTCGATGCGCGGCTGCGCGGCGACCTGGGCGCGCCCGATGCGCGCTACATGGCCGTGATCACCGCGCCCGACCGCGAGAGCGCGCTGCAGGCCGCCGAGCGTGCCGGTGCGAAGTTGCGGCCACTGGTCGAGCAAGGCCTCATCGGCGGTTTCGACACCCCGGCGCGTTTCCTGCCGAGCGAGGCCACGCAGGCCGCGCGCCGCGCCAGCCTGCCCACGCCGGATGAGCTGCGCGAGCGGCTGCGCAGCGCGCTGGTGGACGCACCGCTCTCGGCCGATCGACTGCAGCCTTTCCTGGACGACGTGGCAGCCGCGCGCGGCGCGCCCAAGCTCACGCGCCAGGACCTCGAGGGCACGGGCCTGGGGCTGGCGGTGGATGCGCTGCTGATGCAACGCCCCAGCGGCTGGAGCGTGCTGCTGCCCCTGCGCCCCTCGGCCGAGGCCACGGGCGCGGACATCCCGGTGGCGGCCGTGCGCGAGGCGCTGGCCGGCAGCGGCGCGCTCTTCATCGACCTCAAGGGCGAGTTCGACACGCTGTACGGCGAGTACATCGACGAGGCCATCGTGCTCTCGCTCGCGGGCTTTATCGCCATCGTCGTGGCCATGGCCTTCGTGCAGCGCAGCGCGCTGCGGCTGGCCAGCGTGATGCTGCCGCTGGTGATGGCGGTGCTGGTCGTGACCGCCGGCCTGCACTTCTTCGGCGAGCGCCTGCACCTGCTGCACCTGGTGGGCATGCTGCTCACCGTGGCCGTGGGCTCCAACTACGCGCTGTTCTTCGACCGCCTCGCGCTCGGCGAGGCGCTGGACGACGAGACCCTGCTGTCCATCGGCGTGGCCAGCTTCACCACCGTCATCGGTTTCGGTGTGCTGGCCTGGTCGACGGTGCCGGTGCTGCACGCCATCGGCGTGACGGTGGGGCCGGGCGCGGTGCTGGCCCTGGTGCTGTCGGCGGCCTTCGCCGTCAGAAGGCCCGCGCCGTGAAGGCCTTGCGCACGGTCGGCAGCGCAGGCGCTGCGCCGCAGCTGCTCGTGATGCTGCCCGGCGTGGCCATGCGGCCCGAAGAGCTCTTCGAGGCCGGTTTCTCCGACGCCATCGAACGCCGGGGCCTGGCGCTGGACCTGCTGGCGGTGGACCTCAGCGGGCTCGGGCTCGACGCCGTCGACACCTGGGACGCCTTGCAGCACCAGGTGCTCACCCCGGCGCGCGAGCGCGGCGCGCGCGTGTGGCTGGGCGGCATCTCGCTCGGCGGCATGGTGGCCATGGCGCACCTGGCCGCGCGGCCCGGCGTGGCCGACGGCTTGTGCCTGCTCGCGCCCTACCCGGGCAGCCGCCCCAGCGTGAATGTGATCGAGCGTGCCGGGGGCATCGATCGCTGGCAGCCCAGCGCGCAGGACCTGCAGGACCCCGAGCTGCGCGTGTGGCAGTGGCTGCGGCAGCCGCCCGCCGAGCTGCCGGTGTTTGTCGGCCACGGCACGGAAGACCGGTTTGCCGCGCGCATCGCGCAACTGGCCGAGCGCTTCCCGGCCGCATCGCGCCACACCGTGCCGGGCGGGCACGACTGGTCGGCCTGGCGGCCGCTGTGGGCGCGCTTCCTCGATGCCGGGCACTTCCACTGACATGGCCACGAAGCGCTGGAGCCCATCCCCTTTCCTGAGCGCGAGCGCCGCCGTGCACGGCGCGGCCGTGCTCGGCACGCTGGCCATGCCGGCCGCCTGGCCCTGGGCGGTGGGGGCGCTGGTGGCCAACCATGCGCTGCTCGCCGGTGCCGGCCTGTGGCCGAGTTCGCGCCTGCTCGGCCCCAACCTGATCCGCCTGCCCGAGGCCTCGGTGCAACGGCGCGAGGTCGCGCTGACCATCGACGACGGGCCCGACCCCGAGGTGACGCCGCGCGTGCTTGACCTGCTCGATGCGGCGAACGCGAAAGCCAGTTTCTTCTGCATCGGCCGCATCGCCGAGCAGCACCCAGCCCTGTGCCGCGAGATCGTGCGGCGCGGCCACCGCGTGGAGAACCACGGGTACGCGCACAGCAATGCGTTCTCGCTGTTCGGTCCGGGCGCCATGCGTCGCGACATCGTGCGCGCGCAGGCCACATTGACCGAGATCACCGGCCAGGTACCGCGTTTCTTCCGCGCCACGGCCGGCCTGCGCAACCCCTTCCTCGACCCGGTGCTGCACGGCCTGGGCCTCGCGCTCGCCACCTGGACACGCCGTGCCTACGACACGCGCACCGGCGACCCCGAGCGCGTGTTCCAGCGCCTCTCGCAACACCTGGGCCCGGGCGACATCGTGCTGATGCACGATGGCCACTGCGCCCGCACCCCCGCTGGTGAACCCGTCATCCTCGTGGTGCTGCCGCGCCTGCTGCAGACCCTCGCCGAGCGCCAGTTTCCTCCCGTCACCCTGAACCAAGCCCTGCCCCCATGAGCCGCCAATCCGTCCAGCTGCTGGTCAACGAAGCCAGCCAGACCTTCCGCCCCAGCGGGCGCTTCGCCTACCACTACGCGCGCGGCAAGCTCGGTTACGACAGCATCTTCCACGAGATGCTGCGCCGCGGCCTGCTGCCCGAAGGCGGTCACTACCTCGACCTCGGCTGCGGCCAGGGCAGCCTGTTCGCCTGGCTGCTGGCCGCGCGCCGGCTGCACGAGCAAGGCCACTGGCCGGCGGGCTGGGCGACGCCGCCACAGCCCAGGAAGCTGCGCGGCATCGAACTGATGCAGCGCGACGTGGACCGCGCCGCGCGCGCCTTCGGCCCGCAGCACCCGGTGGTGCGGGTGGAGCAGGGCGACATGAACGCGGTCGACTTCGGCCGGCCCGATGCCATCCTCATCCTCGACGCGCTGCACTACTTCAGCCACGAACAGCAACGCGAGGTGCTCGCGCGCATCCGCCAGGCGCTGCCACCCGGGGGCGTGTTCCTCACCCGCATCGGCGATGCGGGCGCGGGCCTGACTTACCGCATCTGCAATGGCGTGGACCGCCTCGTCACCTACACGCGCGGGCACCGCCTGCCGCGCCTGTACTGCCGCACCCTGCAGGACTGGGTGGCCGAGCTGCAGCAGCTGGGCTTCGTGGTCGAGACCGAGCCCATGAGCGGGCGCAAGCCCTTCGCCAACGTGATGCTGGTCTGCCGGGTACCGCACTGAGCGCCGGCGGTTTTCCTGCCACCATCTGAGACAATGCCCGACCCCGTTTTTGCCCCCTGCCCGTGAAGCCCCTGCTGCTGTCCGCCTACACCGCCACCACCTGCCTGGGGGTGGGAATCGATGCCCACCGAGAGGCCGTGCGCCAAGGCCGCAGCGGGCTGCGGCCCTGCCATTTCGAAACCGTGGAACTGCCGACCTGGGTGGGTGAGATTCAGGGCGTGGACGCCCAGGCGCTGCCCGCCTCGCTGGCCGCCTACGACTGCCGCAACCACCGCCTGGCCTTGCTCGCGCTGCGCGCCGACGGCTTCGAAGACCGCGTGCGCGCCGCCGTGCGGCGCCATGGCGCGGGCCGCGTCGGCGTCTTCATGGGCACCAGCACCTCGGGCATCCTGGAGACCGAACTCGCCTACCGCCGGCGCGATCCCGCCAGCGGCGCGCTGCCCGCCGCCTTCAGCTACGCCACCACGCACAACCCGTATTCGCTCAGCGAGTTCCTGCGCGAACACCTGGGCATCACCGGCATGGCCATGACGATCTCCACCGCGTGTTCGTCCAGCGCCAAGGTGTTCGCCGCCGCCGCGCGCCAGATCGAGCTGGGCACGATCGACGCGGCCCTGGTCGGCGGCGTGGACTCGCTGTGCCTGACCACCTTGTACGGCTTCGCCTCGCTCGAACTCACCTCCGCCGAGCCCTGCCGACCCTACGATGCGGGGCGCGACGGCATTTCCATCGGCGAAGGCGCCGCCTACGCGCTGCTGGAGCGCGGCGCTGACGCCCCCGACGCCCAGGCCGTGTGGCTGCTGGGCGCGGGCGAATCCAGCGACGCGCACCACATGTCCGCGCCGCACCCCGAAGGCCTGGGCGCGAAGCTGGCCATGGAGGCCGCGCTGCGCTCGGCGTCCTTGAACGCGGGCGACATCCACTACATCAACCTGCACGGCACGGCCACGCCGGCCAACGACAGCGCCGAAGGCAAGGCCGTGGCCGCCCTGTTCGGCGACCGCGTGCCGTGTTCGTCCACCAAGGGCGCCACCGGCCACACCCTGGGCGCGGCCGGTGCGGTGGAAGCCGTGTTGTGCGCGCTCGCCCTGGTCGACGGTGTCGTGCCCGGCAGCCCTGGCACGCGCGAACTCGACCCCGCCATCCCGCTGCGCTACCAGTTGCACGGCGAGCCGGCCGCGCTGCGCCATGCGCTCACCAACTCCTTCGGCTTCGGGGGCAGCAACTGCAGCCTGGTGTTCGGGAGGGCGCAGGCATGAACGCACCCCTGACCGCCTGGATCACCGGGATCGGCCTGATCGCGCCGGGCCTGCCCGACTGGCCCAGCGCGCGCGCCGTGCTGCGCGGCGAGCAGGCCTGGGCGCCCGCGCCCTCCGTGCTGCCCACGCCCAGCCTGCTGCCGCCGGCCGAGCGCCGCCGCGCCAGCCGCGTGATCAAGCTCGCGCTGGGCATCGGCCTGGAGGCCGCGGCCGGCGCCGACGTGTCCACCCTGGCCACGGTGTTCAGCGCCTCGGGCTCGGACGGCCACAACTGCCACGCGTTGTGCGAGCAGCTCGCCACCGACGACCGCCACATCTCGCCCACGCGCTTCCACAACTCGGTGCACAACGCGCCCGCCGGCTACTGGGGCATCGCCACGAAGTCGATGGCGCCGTGCCAGGTGCTGTGCGCCCACGACGGCAGCTTCGGCGCCGGTCTGATCGACGCGCTCGGCCAGGTGGTGCTGGACCGCCAGGCCACGCTGCTGCTGGCCTACGACAGCGAGTATCCCGAACCCCTGTTCGCCAAGCGGCCCGTGCCAGACTGCGCGGGCGTGTCCCTGCGGCTCGAGTGCGAGTCCTCGCCGCAGGCGCTGGCGCGCATCACCGTGCAGACCACCGAAGCGCCCGCGCGGCCCCTGGAGCAGGCCACGCTGGAACCCTTGCGCGCGGCCATTCCCGCGCTGCGATCGCTGCCGCTGCTGGAGCGCCTGGCGCAAGGCCGCAGCGGCGAGATCTGTATCGACTACCTGCCCGGCCTGCGGCTCGCGGTCCGGATCGACCCCGCATGAGCGCAGCGCCGGGCCATTCCCAGGCAAGCTCGCACCGCAGCCCGCGGGGCGAAGGTACTCCAGTGAGCCCGGCCACGCTGAGCCACGAGGGCATCGCGGCCCGCATCCCGCACCAGGGCACCATGTGCCTGCTCGACGCCGTCACCGAGTGGTCGGCCGATCACGTGGTCTGCCGGGCGGTGGGCCACACCGACCCGGCGCACCCGCTGCGCGCGCACGGCCGCCTGGGCGCGGCCAACGGCATCGAGTACGCAGCCCAGGCCATGGCGGTGCACGGTGCCCTGGTGGCCGGCACCGAGGCCGCGCCGCGCCAGGGTTACCTCACCAGCGTGCGCGGCGCCACCCTGCACGTCGAGCGGCTGGACGACCTGCCGGGCCCGCTGGACGTGCGCGCCGAGCGCCTCTCGGGCGATGCCTCGAACGTGCTCTACCGCTTCACCGTGGACCACGCCGGCCGCTGCCTGCTCGAAGGGCGCGCGGCCGTGGTGCTCGACGCCGATTCCCTGAACCCCAACAAGGACCCGCAGCCATGAAACGAGCCCTCGTGACCGGCGGCAGCGGCGGCATTGGCGCGGCGATCTGCCAGCGCCTGGCCTCCGACGGCCACCACGTGATCGTGCACGCCAACCGCCAGCTCGACAAGGCCCAGGCCATCGTGTCGGCCATCCGCGAGCGCGGCGGCAGTGCCGAGGCCGTGGCCTTCGACGTGACCGAGCGCTTGGCCACCGCCGCCGCGCTGGCCACGTTGACCGACGCGGGTGCGATCCAGGTCCTGGTGAACAACGCCGGCATCCACGACGACGCCGTGTTCCCCGGCATGAGCGGCGAGCAGTGGGATCGCGTGGTCGATGTCTCGCTCAATGGCTTCTACAACGTGACGCAGCCGCTTACCATGCCCATGATCCGGAAACGCTGGGGCCGCATCGTGAGCATCTCGTCCATCGCCGGCCTCATGGGCAACCGGGGGCAGGTGAACTACGCGGCGGCCAAGGGTGCATTGCACGCGGCGAGCAAGTCGCTCGCGCTCGAACTCGCCAGCCGGGGCATCACCGTCAACGCGGTCGCGCCTGGCATCATCGAGACCGACATGATCGAAGGCGCCTTCGACGCCGAGGCCATCAAGCGCCTGGTGCCCATGCAGCGCGCGGGCCGCGCGGACGAGGTGGCCGAGCTGGTGGCGTTTCTGGTGTCCGACAAGGCGGCCTACGTGAGTGGGCAGGTGATCTCCATCAACGGCGCGATGTGCTGAAGGCCTGCCTGTGAAACCTGAAAACCTGTCCCCGTTCATCCTGCTGTGCGGCCTCGCCGCAGGCCTGCCCGCACGGGCGCAGACCGAGACGCCCCCCACGCTGGAGGCCTGCGCCGCCATCGGTGCTGCGGCCGACCGCCTGACCTGTTACGACAAGCTCGCCGGGCGCGCGCCGGCGCCCACCGCCCCGGTGGCGCAGCAACCCTTCGGGGGCGAAGCGGCCCCGGCGGCCCCGGCCCCTTCACTGCTGTCGCAGTCGGGCGGGCAGCTGCCTCCGGCGGCCGCACCGGCCTCTTCCAGCAGCCTGCTGGCCAAGTTCTGGGAGCTGGACCCGGCCGACAAGCGCGGTGTGTTCAATTTCGTCGGCTACCACCCGAACTACGTGCTGCCCGTGCACGTCACCTCCCGCATCAACCGCTCGCCCCAGTCGCCGACGCAGGCGGCCGTGACTGCGCCCGATGACCGCCGGGAAGAGGCGAAATTCCAGCTGTCGCTGCGCACCAAGTTCCTGCAGGATGTCGGTTTCCCCGGGGGCGACCTGTGGGGTGCCTTCACCCTGCAGACGATGTGGCAGGTCTACAACCACGCCGACTCGCGGCCCTTTCGCAACACCGATTACCAGCCCGAACTGATCTACGTGGTGCCCACCGCGCCGCAGTTCCGCGCCTTGCCGCTGGGCTGGCAATGGCGCTTCACCCAGCTGGGCGTGGCGCACCAGTCGAATGGGCAGTCCGACCCCTTGTCGCGCAGCTGGAACCGCGTGTACCTCGGCGCCGGCTTCGAACGCGACAACTGGACCTTCACCACGAAATTCAACCAGCGCCTGCGGGAGCGCGAAGAGACCGACAACAACCCGGACCTCATCGACTACCGGGGCAAGGCGGAGTTCAACCTCGGGTGGGCGAGCGGGGTGCACACCGCGTCGCTGGTGCACCGCAGCACGCTGCGGGGTGGCAACCGGGGGAGCACGTCGCTCGAATGGACCTACCCCGTGGTGCGCGACCAACCCAATGGGCTGCGCTGGTACGTGCAGCTGTTCAGTGGTTATGGCGAAACGCTGTCGGACTACAACTTCCGCCAGACCAGCCTGGGCGCGGGCGTGAGCTTCCTGCAGTTCTGAGCCTGCCGTCAGGAATGGCGCAGCGCGCTGGCGCCCCGCGCGGCGCCGCGCAGCTTGGGTTCCACGATAGGCACCGTCAGCATGGTGCTGGCCACCGCCATCAGCAGCAGCGCGGTGAAGGTCTCGCTGGTGATCACGTGCTTGTCCAGCAGGATGTTGGCGAAGATGATCATGATCAGCGCCTTGGTCTGCAGCAGCCAGCCGATCAGGGAGGCCTCGCCCGGCGGCCACTTCAGCACGCGGCCGGCCAGGTGCACACCGATCAGCTTGCCGCTGACCGAGGCCAGCAGCAGCAGGGCCGCCATGCCGAACACCGCCGCACCGCCCACGTCCCAGTTGGTGCGCAGGCCGGTGGAGAGGAAGAACACCGGCATGATCACCAGCAGCACGTGGTGGCGCAGCTGGTCCAGCTTGTCCTGGTCGAACCAGTCAGCGTCCATCACCACACCCGCCAGGAAGGCGCCCACCATGTAGTGCAGGCCCGACCAGTCGGCGCCGAACGCGCAGACCGCGAGCCAGATCAGCGCGACGGCCCAGCGGTCGGCTTCGGCCAGGCGGCGCATCAGGTGGCGGAAGGCCCAGCTCAGCACGACGAAGGCGAGGATGAAGGCGCCTTGTTTGCCCACGCGCTGCCAGTCCATCAGGATCAGCGCGAGCACGCCCCAGATCGCGATGTCGTCCACGCTCGCATAGCGCAGGATGCGCTGGCCCAGCGGCTGGCGCAGCAGCTGCAGCTTCTCCATCAGCAGGATCAGGATGGGCAGCGCGGTGACCGCGCAGGCCATGCCCACGCCGAGCACGAACTGCCAGGGCCGGGCAGACGCGCCCATCCAGCCTGGCATGCCCAGCATCACCAGCGCGGCCGCGCTGCCCAGCAGCAGGGGTGCGCCCAGGGCCAGACCGGCGGTGATGCCGCTCTCGCGCCGGTGTTTCCAGGCCTGGCGCAGGTCGAGTTCGATGCCCGCGATCATCACGAACAGCATCACGGCCCACCACGCGATGCCGTTGAGCGACTGGATCACCGCCGGGTTGAAGACGAAGGCGTGGTATTCGGGGAAGGCCTTGCCCAGCACGCCGGGGCCGAGCAGGATGCCGGTGACGATCTGCACCACCACCAGCGGCGCCCAGTAGTCGGTGCGCCCCAGCCGCCAGATCAGCCACGGCACGGTGAAGATGATCGCCATGGCGATCAGGAAGATCTCGGTGGTGTTCATGGCGGTGCGGCCGTCAGCCGGTCAGGCGCCGCCAGAGCAGCAGGGGAAGGCGCAACACGAAGCCGGTGAACAGGCGTGTGTGCATGCCGCTGAGCAGCAGGTTGTCGCGCAGGTAGTTGAAATGCGAGACGCCACCCTCTTCGGGCGTGAAGTAGCGCACCGGGGCGTCGATGTTGATCGGCCGCACGCCGGCCCAGCTCAGGCGCACCACGGCCTCGGGGTCGAAGTCGAAGCGGCGCATGAAGCGCGTGCCGTGCATCACGCGCATCAGCGGCGCGATCGGGTAGACGCGAAACCCGTAGAGCGAATCGCCGATGCCGACGCCCAGCGTTTCCAGGTTGGCCCAGCCGTTCGAGAGCTTTCGGCCCAGCACGCGCACCAGGGGCGCTTCGGGGCCGAACACCGGCTTGCCCAACACCATGGCCTCGGGCTCGGCCTGCGAGGCGGCCATGAAGTCGGGGATCAGGGTTTCGGGGTGCTGGCCGTCGGAGTCCATGGTCAGGGCGTGCGTGAAGCCCTGCTGTGCCGCGACCGTGATGCCGTGCAGCACGGCCGAGCCCTTGCCCTGGTTCTCGGACATCACCAGCACGCGCAGGCCCGGGTCCTTGGCGGCCTCTTCGGTCAGCCAGTCGGCCGAGCCGTCGGTGCTGCCATCGACCACCACCCACACGGGCGTCCATTGGGCCCGCGCGGCGCGCACCGTGGCCAATACCTTGCGGCCCGGGTTGTAGCTGGGAATGAGGACCAGGTGCGTGGTGCTGGAAACGGGCATGGATCAGGCGGCGGCGGACGACGCCATCGGTGGGGAAGAAGGGTCGAGCATGGCACGGAAATAGTCTTCCAGCTCCTGCGTGAAGGCGCCCGGGTTGCGTGGCGCCTCGAAACGCCGGCCCAGGCGGATGCGGCAGGTCAGCGGCAACAGGGGGCGGCGCCAGATCGGCCAGCCCTTGCCCAGGTAGGGGCTGGAAAACTCCACGATCAGCGTCTGCACCGGCACCCCGGCGCGGGCGGCGATCAGCGCGGTGGAGCGCGAGAGCGGGTTGATCGGGTTCGCCGGGTAGCCGCGCGTGCGCGTGCCCTCGGGGAAGATCAGCACCTGCGCGCCCTGTTGCAGCTCGCGGCGGCAGTTCAGCACGGCGGTGAGCAGGTTGTCGTTGCGCACGTAGCGCGCCAGGCGCGCGCCCGCGCCGAGCAGCGGGTTGTCCATCAGGTCGGCCTTCATGAAGCAGACCGCGTTGGGCAGGCGCGAGGTGATCAGCACGGCGTCGAGCAGCGAGGGGTGGTTGGCCGCGATGACCATGGGCCCCTGGTCGCGCAGCGCATCGATCTCGGACAGGTCGAAGCGGCAGGCGCACAGCAGGCGCAGGATGCCGACGTACAGGCGGAAGCCGCGCATGATGGCCTGGCGGCCGAGCCAGCGGCCCAGCGGCCGGGGCAACACCGGGTACAGGGCCAGCGCCGGTGGCGTCCAGCTCAGGCACACCAGCGCCAGCGCGCTCAGGCCCACCACCATCGCGAGGTGCTCGTACACGCTCCACAGCAGCGAGGTCGGGCGGGTCGCCGCCGTGCTCATGGCGACCCCAGCGGGTGGATGGCCTGGCTCTCGATTTCCAACAGCAGGTCTGCGCGGCAGATGTCGGCCTGCACGCACACCAGCGAAGCGCCGCGCAGCAGCGGCTGCAGCGTGCGCTGCACGGTGTCCACGTCGGCGGCGTGGCGCACGTAGGCGCGGTGGCGCAGGCCGGTGAACGAAAACGGCCGGCCCGAGCGCGCCACGCGGTTGGCCTCCTGCACCAGGCACTCGATGTTGCGCACGGTCTCCTCGCACTGCGCGGCCACATCGCCGGGATGCACCGTGGCGTGCCCCACGATGCTGGCCGTGCCCGAGACGAACAGCGCCTCGCGCCCGCGCGGGTAGGCCAGCGCGGCGCGCGAAAAGGTGGGCGCGCGCGGCCCGTACTGCGAGGGGTAGCGCCAGGCGCTAACCTGGCGCGGGTTCTCCAGCGGCACCACCGGCGAGCGGCCTGCCAGGAAGGCCACCGAGAGCGGGCCACCGGCCACGCCGATGGCGCAGGCCGCGGGCACCTGGCCGCCGGTCTCGCGCTGCGCGTGCACGAAGGCCTCGTAGCGGCCCAGGTTGAACTGGCGGTAGCGCTCCAGCCCGTGCGACTCGCCGTTGATGTCGGCCATGTAGTTCCAGACCCGCCACAGGTGCGGCGTGCCCTGCGCGCGCAGCAGGCGGAACAGGCGCTCGTAGAGCAGCCGGCTCGCCGTCTGCAGCGGCGAGCCGCCCTCGGCCGTGGGGGCGTGTTCGGCCTCATTCAGCTCGATCACGCCATAGAGCAGTTCGGCGTTGCGGCGCCAGTGGATGCCCTCGTCGCGGCCTTGGCGCAGTGGGCCGTCGACGCGCCACTGCTCGTGCGCCGCTGGCGCGCCCGCAGGCAGCACGGGCGCGCGCAGGGGTTGGTGCGGCCAGGCCATCGGGCCCAGGTCCTTCTGTTCCCCGATCGACATGCCGCCCAGCACCTCGCCGTCGGCGGGCGCGGCGAGCACGCGGCTGATGGTGTGTTGCAAACTCACGGCGTGCGGGCCAGGGCGGTTTCGTCCGCAGGCCGGATGTTGACGCGGCGCTTGCGCCAGGCGTTGAACGCGCGGCGGGGCTGGGTGAGGTTGGCCAGCAGGTACAGGGCCTTGAAAGCCAGCATCGACCGCCCGATCGGCGCGCCGCCATACACGTCGCCGGCCAGCGTGGACAGCAGGGCTTCTTTCACGCGGAAGATGTTGCGTGGGCCCATGAAGAAGTCGCGCATGATGGGGTTGGTCACGCGGTAGATGAACCACGAGAACGCCTTGGGTCCGTGGCGGCTGTGGCGGTCGAAACGCCTGAGCGCCGCGCGCGCCTGCGCGGGCTGGCGCAGGCAGGTGTCGATGGTCTGCGCGCCGAGCTCGCCGCCGTTCATGGCCAGCCACACGCCCGAGGAGAACACCGGGTCGATGAAGGTGTAGGCGTCGCCCAGCATCAGGTAGTTGTCGCCGTGGTTGCGTTGCGCGGCGTAGGAGAAGTTGCCAGTGGCCTCCACCGGTGCCACCCGGTGCGCGTCCTTCAGGCGCTCGGCCAGGCCCGCGCAAGTGGCCACGTTGTCCATCATGAACTGCTCCATGCTGCGGCCGGCGCGCGCCTTCATGTGGTACGGCCAGGTCACCATGCCCACGCTGGTGACGCCGCCCGTGAGCGGGATGAACCAGAACCAGCCGTGGTCGAACCAGAAGATGGTGATGTTGCCCTCGGCCTCGCCGGTGTTGCGGCGCGCGTTCGCGAAGTGGCCGTAGACCGCCGCGCTGTTGTGGTGGGGGTTGCGTTCCTTGATCTTGAAACGGGATGCAAGAAATGTGTCGCGGCCCGAGGCGTCCACCAGGAATTTCGCGTTCCACACGCTGGTGCGGCCGTCGTCGTGCTCGGCGTGCACGCGCACCGTGCGGTCGGGCAGGAACTCCACCGAGCGTGCCTTGCAGCCTTCGTGCACCTCCACGCCTTTTCGTGCGGCGTTGCGGAACAGGATCTCGTCGAACTCGGCGCGCTTGACCTGGTAGGCGTAAGGCATGGACTTGTCCCAGGCGTCGGCGAACTCGAAGGTCTGGGTGTGCGCGTGGTGCGGCGAGACGAACTCGGCGCCCGGCTTGTGCTGCCCGATGGCGCGCACCTCGTCGGCCACGCCCAGGCGCTCCAGCAGTGGCAGGTTGGCCGGCAGCAGGGATTCGCCGATGTGAAAGCGCGGGTGGTGCGCCTTCTCGAGCATCACGACGCGGTGGCCCTTGCCGGCCAGCAGCGGAGAGACGGTGGAGCCGGCAGGCCCGCCACCGATCACAAGCACGTCACAGGTCTGGTGGTCGGCGCCTGGATGGTCTGGGTTCATGGCCGGGATGCTCGGGCAGTGGACAGTCCAAAATTGTACGGTGTCAAACGAAGGTGGTAGCGCCGGGAGCGGCTTTGGTTACAAGCGCGGGCCGGCTGAACTTTTCGGATATGAGATTCACCCAGTCCAAGCCCTTCAGTTTTCTTGCAACGACCCCATGAACTCCAGCTCCGTCTCGTCCAATTTTTCCAATTCACCCGGTGGGACGTCCCTGCAGGGGGTCACGGATTTGATGAAAGACACGCAATTCAGAGAATTTGCGAAAGAGATGGTGAAGCGCTGCGAGGACGTCGGGAAAGAGCAGGAGGTCTCGGAGGCGCCGGCAGAAGAGCCGGCAGAAGAGCCCCCCGTTGAGATTGTCCGAAGCGCCAGCGCCCAGCAGGGCCCCGTGCGCCTGAACCTCCTCGACCGCAGCGAGAAGAAGGATCAGGACGACCTCAACGGCAGCCAGCAGAAATTCCTCTCTCGCCAGGGTGCGCCCTTGGTGCGTGTGCATGCCGAGCAGCTGGCACAGTTGCCACCGCAGCTGCCTCGGCCGGGCTTTCTCTCGCGCCTGAGCACCGGTTGCCTGAACTTCGTCCAGCGCTGCTTCGGTCGCCCGGCCGGTTGACCCGTCCACCCTTCCCGACGCGGCCCACGGCCGCTTCGAGCGCCCGCCACAAGCCGCACAGCGTGGCATTTCTCGCACTTCATCGGAACGGATGGGCAGCGGGGGCATGAGCTTGTTACAAAATGCCGCATCGCCCTTGCACGTGTGCGACGCCCATGGCGCGACAGGGCCATCGATCCGATCGGAGCACCATGCGACTGCACATTTCCCTGGCCGCCGTTCTTGTTGCCGCGCTGTTCAGCGCAGGGCCTGCCGCCGCCCAATCGCGCGGCGATCGGCTGGCCGCCGCGGAGCAGCAATGCCAGCCCGGGCGCGAAGCGCGCGCTGCGGTCGCCAAGGGCACATCGGTTCCGGAAGGCGCCATGCCGCGGCAAGTGCCAGGCGCCATCACCATCTCCCCGCGCGAGGCCCACTGCATGATCGAGCAGATGGGGCTCGGGCTGGCCGTCGTCGCGGCCATGCGGACGCAGGACAAGATCCCGGGCACCCTGGTCGAGATGCCCCAGGTGGCCGGTGATTCGGACGAGATCCGCCAGGCGTACGCCAAAGCCTTTCAGCGGTTCACCGGGGGCGAGAAGGACACGCCCCTGCTTTTCTACTGCCACCATGACCGCTGCCAGCTGTCGGTGTTCGCCGTGCAGCGGGCCGTGGATGCCGGCTACCGCAAGCTCTACTGGTTGCGCGCGGGCAACAGCGGGTGGGTGAATGCCGGGTTGCCGCTCGAGCGCGATCTGGCCGCCAAGGCGTCGGCCGAGAAAGCCCAGGAGGCCATGCGGTATGCCCAGGTGGGCGTGCGCACCTGTGGCTTCGAAGTCACGGATCAGGATTTCGTGGCGATCGCACTGAAGTCGCCCACGGACCTGCTGCTGACCGCCAACCTGCGTTCGGCTGCCCAGCAGAGCCGGAACCTGCGCACGGAATGCCTCAAGGGCGTGCGCGAGCATGTGGCGAAACTCGACGCGCAAAGCCCCGCGCTGGCCGAGATCGACACCCTGGTGGCCCGCACGCCGGAGGAGGTTGACCGGGCCTACAAGGCCGCCCGCGCCCGCGTCGAGGCCTCGCCTTCGGCTCACCTCAAGGCGCCGTTGGACCAGATGTTCCTGCCTGCCTTGAAGATGGCCCTGGACGAGGCGCGTGCGTCGAAATCGGCGCGTCAGATGTGCGGGACCTTCGACCGCGCCATGCCCTCGAACCAGGCGCAATGGAACGCCGCCAAGACGGCACTCGATGAATACCGCACCTGCCTGGATCGCCTGAAGAGCCGGGCCGAGAACGCGTTCACGGAAGCGGCCATGGGCCACACCAGCGGCCGCGACTTCAATGCCGACGAGGCCGTCGCCCTGGTGACCGGGTCGGCGCGTTACCGCTGCTCCGTGCACGCCGCGTCGGGTTGCCTGCCGGATGCCAGCTGGGACCGCGTGGCCGCGGTCGCCACGCCCGCGAACATCGCTGCCTTCGAGAAAGCCCGCAGCGATCGGCGCAACCAGTCCGGCGACATCGACACCCTGCACGCCGAGGCCAACGACTGGGTGGATCGCTTCAATGCCCACCTCGAGCAGCAGGAGGCGTCGCGTGCCCGCTCCAGCAGTGCCGGTGGCTACAACCCGGTGCCGTCGAACAGCGCACCGCCGGTGCGCCGCTCGTACAGCACCTCGGCCCCCGGGATGAAGTAAACGCCAGGGCTCAGAGCTTCTCGGTCTCGCCGCTGCGCGGCTGCCATTTCATGAGCCGCTTCTCGATCCGGCCCACGGCCGCGTCGAGCGCCAGCGCGAACAGCGTGAGCACGACGATGCCGGCCATCACGGTGTTGATGTCGAAGCTGCCCTCGGCCTGCAGGATCAGGTAGCCCACGCCCTGGCTCGACCCCAGGTACTCGCCCACCACCGCGCCCACGAAGGCCAGGCCCACCGAGGTGTGCAGCGAGCTGAACACCCAGCTCGTGGCACTGGGCAGGTAGACGTGGCGCAGCAGCTGCTTCTGGCTCGCGCCCAGCATGCGCGCATTGGCCAGGATCACCGGGCTGACCTCCTTCACGCCCTGGTAGACGTTGAAGAACACGATGAAGAACACCAGCGTCACGCCCAGCGCCACCTTGCTGGCGATGCCCAGCCCGAACCACACCGCGAAGATGGGCGCGAGGATGATGCGCGGCATGGAGTTCATGGCCTTGATGTAAGGCTCCAGGATGGCCGAGGCCATGGGCGAGAGCGCCAGCCACAGGCCGCCGGCCAGGCCGCCGACGGCGCCGATGGCGAAGGCCAGCACGGTCTCGGTGAGCGTCACGCCCAGGTGCTGGTAGATGTCGGCGTCGCGCACGAACCAGGTCCAGATGCGCTCGGCCACGCGCAGTGGCTCACCGAAGAAGAAGGCGGCCTGGCGGTCGTTGTCGAACATGAAGGGCGGCACCAGCCCGGGCGTGGTCATCAGGTACCAGAACACGATGAGCGCCACCAGCAGCGCTCCTTGCCACAGGCGCAGCGTGGACGGCTGCGGTTTGATGTGCTTCCACATGGGTTCAGGCCGCCTTGAGTTGTTGCTGGTAGCCCTTGAGCACCTCCTCGCGCATCACCGCCCAGATGGCGGCGTGCAGCTCGACGAAGCGGGCGCTGGTCTTGATCTCGGCCACATCGCGCGGGCGCGGGATGTCGATGGCGAACTCGCCGATCGGGTGGCTGGCCGGGCCGGCGCTGAGCACCACCACGCGGTCGCTCATGGCGATCGCCTCATCCAGGTCGTGCGTGATGAACAAGACGGCCTTCTTCTTCGCGGCCCAGAGGTCGAGCACCTCGTTCTCCATCAGCTGGCGGGTCTGGATGTCGAGCGCGGAGAAGGGTTCGTCCATCAGGATGATGTCGGGGTCGAGCACCAGGGTCTGCGCCAGGCTGGCGCGCTTGCGCATGCCGCCGCTCATCTGGTGCGGGTAGCGGTCGCCAAAACCGCCCAGGCCCACGCGGCGCAGCCAGTCCTCGGCCTGGGCGCGCGCTTGGGCTTCGGCCACGCCACGGAACGACAGGCCCGCCATCACATTGCCCAAGGCGGTGCGCCAAGGCATGAGGCTCTCGGTCTGGAACATGTAGCCGGCGCGCGTGTTGATGCCCTGCAGCGGCTGGCCGAAGACCTGCACGGTGCCGGTGCTGGGCGCGAGCAGGCCGGCCGCGACGTTGAGCAGCGTGCTCTTGCCGCAGCCGGTGGGGCCCACCACGCTCACGAACTCGCCCGCGCCCACGGTCAGGGTGACGTTCTGCACCGCCGTGTAGCGCTGGCCGGGGTCGTCCTTGCTGATGAAGGTGCAGGACACGCCCTGCAGGTCGATCGCGGCTGGACTCGTCACATCAACCCTTCGGGTATTTCGCGTTGGCCTTCTGCACGAAGCTGTTGGTGTAGACGGCGTTCAGGTCCAGCTTGGCCTTGGCCAGTTCGGCGTCCACGCTGGCCAGCGCGCGAAAGGCGGTGTCCGCGCCCTTGGCCGGGAAGCTGCCATCGGGCGAGAGCGCGCCCTTGGCGGCCATGAACGCGTCGATGTAGACCGCGCGGTCGCCCAGCAGGTAACTCTCGGGCACGGCCTTGATGATGTCGCCCGGACCGGCGGCCTGGATCCACTTGTCGGCGCGCACGATGGCATTGGTGAGCGCCTGTGCGGTGTTGGGGTTCCTGTCCAGGAAGGGCTGGGGCGCGTAGAGGCAGGCCGCAGGCATGGGGCCCCCGAACACCTTGGCCGACTCGGCCACGATGCGCGTGTCGGAGATGATCTTGAGGTCGCCCGAGCGCTGCAGCAGGGTGATGACCGGGTCGAGGTTGCTGATGGCGTCGATCTGGCCCGCGCGCATCGCGGCCACCGCACCGTTGCCCGCGCCCACGCCGACGATGCTCACGTCGCTGGGCTTGAGGCCGGCCTTGGCGAGCACGAAGTTGACCATCACGTTGGTCGAGCTGCCCGGCGCGGTCACGCCGATCTTCTTGCCCTTGAGGTCGGTGATGGCCTTGTAGCCGCCCATGGTCTTGGGGTTGACGCCGAGCACGATCTGCGGTGCCAGGCCCTGCAGCGCGAAGGCGCGCATGGGCTGGCCCTTGAACTGCATGTTGACCGTGTGCTCGAAGGCGCCGGAGACCACGTCGGCGCTGCCACCCACCACCGCGGCCAGCGCGCGCGAGCCGCCCGCAAAGTCGACGATGGTCACGTCCAGTCCCTCGGCCTTGAAGTAGCCCAGCTGTTCGGCGATGGTCAGCGGCAGGTAGTACAGCAGGTTCTTGCCGCCCACGGCGATCGTGACCTTGGGTTTCTCCACGCCCTGCGCGAATCCGAACGGGGGCAGGACCGCGGCGGCCAGGCCACCGGCCATCAGGTGTCGTCTTTGCATCGGTGTCTCCTTGATGTGGGGCGCCGCCAGGGCCGGGTGGTATGCCCCTGGGGGTATGTTGGAGACGCCATGGTAGCCCCGGGTCCGGCCCAGCGCATCCGGGAAATCACGGCAGGGGCAGGCCGTCCACGAACACCTTGAGCTCGTTGGGCTCGAAGGCGGTCCATTGTTCGTTGCTGGTCAGTGGCGTGGTCACGACCACGGCGGCGCGGTCGCCGGGGTGGTTGAGTTCGGCGAAGTTCACCGTCCAGTCCTGGTCCATCAGCGTGGCCTGGGCGAACGGGTGCTGGCGCACCAGCCAGTGCAGCTTGGTGCTGCAGTGGGCCCACAGGGCCTCGCCGTTGGAGAGCAGGAAATTGAAGGTGCCGAACTGGCGCACCTGCGGCACCAGCTCGCGCAGCGTGAGGGTGAGTTCGCGCACATCGGGCAGGCCGGCGTGCGACTTGGCGAGTTCCTGCATCAGCCAGCAGAAGGCGCGCTCGCTGTCGGTGGTGCCCACCGGGCGGAAGTGGCTGTGCAGCGTGGGCGCGTAGTCCTTGAGGTCGCCGTTGTGCGCGAACACCCACTGGCGGCCCCAGAGTTCGCGCACGAAGGGATGGGCGTTTTCCAGCGCCACGGCGCCGATGGTGGCCTTGCGCACGTGGGCGATGATGTTGCGGCTCTTGAGCGGGTACTGCTGCAGGAAGGCCGCCATCGGCGAGTCGGACGCGCTCTGGTGGTCCACGAACAGCCGCAGGCCCTTGCCTTCGAAGAAGGCGATGCCCCAGCCATCGGCGTGGTGGTCGGTCTTGCCGCCGCGCTGGCAGAAACCGGTGAAGCTGAAGGCCGCGTCGGTCGGCGTGGCGCAATTGAGTCCGAGCAGTTGGCACATGCTGTTTATTGTGACGCCTGGGCCGAGGGCGCCGCCTTGAGTCTCAGCGCGGCGGTCAGTGCGAGCGCACAGATGGCCGCGAGCATCAGAAAGGTTTCCTCGAACGCCGCCACGCGCGCCGGGGTGGCCACGCCGCCGGTGGTGAGCTGCGCGCCGTGCGCGGCCAGGCGCCATTCGAGCACGATGCCGCACAGGCTCACGCCGGCCGCGCCGCCGAGCATGCGCAGGAAGTTGATGACGCTCGCGCCCTGTGCGATGTCCACGCGCTCGAGCCCGCGCATGGCGCCGATGTTGAGCGAGGGCAGGATGAAGCCCAGGCCGATGCGGCCGACGATGGCCCAGGTCACCAGCAGCGGGATGATCTGCGCCGGGCGGCTGGGGTCGATGGTGGCCATGAGACCGAACGACGCGGAGAGCAGCACCAGGCCGATGCTCACCAGCCGGTGCGTGGGCTGCTCGTCGGCCAGGCGCCCCACCATTGCGATGGCCACCGCCAGCACCAGCCCGGCCGGCAGCAGGATGGTGCCGACGTGGGAGGCCGAGAGGCCCAGGCCGCTCTGCATGTAGACCGGCAGCAGGTAGGTGGAGCCGAACAGGGCGATGCCGTAGATGAAGGCCACGATGCTGCCCATCGCGAAGCGCCGGTCCTTGAACAGCGTGAGGTTCATGAGCGGGTCCGTGCCTTGGTCGGGCTGGCGCCGGCGCGCGCGCAGCGTTCGCCGCTCCAGCACCACGAAGGCCAGCAGCGCCAGGAACGCGCCACCCAGCAGCAGGGTGGCCGTGGTGGCGGTGCCGCCGTGCAGCTCGACCAGGCCGTTGAGCAGGCACAGCGTGCCCACGGCGGCCAGCAGCAGGCCGCGCCAGTCCAGTCCGCCGCCCTGCGGGTTGGCGGCGGCGCCACCCGGCGAGGTGGTGGGCACGAAGCGGTGTGCGAGCCAGAGCGAGGCCAGGCAGAACGGCACCACCATGAAGAAGATCGAGCGCCAGCCGAAACCGTCCACCAGCAGGCCGCCGATGCTGGGCCCGAGCGCGGGTGCGAGCACCACGCCCATGCCGAAGATGCCGCTGGCCCGGCCCTGCTCGTGGGGCTGGAAGGCGCGCAGGATGATGATGGCCGGGATCGGCTGCACCACGCCCGCGGCCAGGCCCTCGGCCACGCGCGCGGCCAGCACCACCGGGTAGTCGTTGGCGAAGCCGCCGGCGATGCCGCCCGCCATCAGCAGGCACATGCAGCCCACGTAGGTGCGCCGGTAGCCGTAGCGCGCCAGCAGCCAGGGGGTGGTGAGCATGGAGACCGTCATGGCCGCCATGAAGCCGGAAGTGACCCACTGCGCGCGCTCCTGGCCGAGCGTGAAGTGGTGGCTCATGTCGGGAATCGCCACGTTGATGATGGTGGACGACATGATGGCCGCCATGGTGCCGACCATCACCGAAAGCAGCAGCAGCCAGCGGTAACGCTCGCCGTACCGTTCGCGCAAAGCGGGCAGGGAATGGTCGGGCGGTGGGCTCATGGGGTGGGTGCCGTGGTGACGGTCAAGCTTAGCGCCTTTGCGGGCCGGACCGCGAACGGGCGCGCGTCATCGGGCACTGTAGGGGGGTCGGGTATATTGCCCCAGGTCTCTTTGTCTCTCTCCGCGCCCCTTCTCCCTCCATGCCACCTGTCCCGAACGCTTCACTGATCATTCGCGGCCTGCTGCTGCTGATCGTGGCGGCCGGTGTCTACTTCTTCCGTGGCTTCCTGGTGCCGGTGCTGGCCGCGCTCATCATCGGTTTCGCCAGCTGGCCGCTGTACCGCCGGGGCGTGCGCGCCTGCGGCGGGCGCACCGCGCTGGCGGCCAGCCTGGCCCTGGTGGTGGTGGTCGTGGTGCTGGTGGTGCCGCTGAGCCTGGCCTTGCACTACGCGCTGAAGGAGGCGGGTGGGCTGGTGGCCTGGCTGCTGGACGTGAACCGCTACGGCGCCCCGCCGCCGCAGTGGATCGAAGCCCTGCCCTGGGTGGGCGAGACGCTGGCCTCCTACTGGCGCGAGCACCTGGGCGAGCCGCACGCGCTGGGCGACTGGATCCAGCTGCTCAGCGGCCAGCACATCGGCAACATCTATCGCATGGTGCTCAGCGCCACGGGCGATGCCGTCAACCTCGCGCTGACGGTGCTGTTCATGCTGATCACGCTGTTCTTCGTCTACAAGGACGGCGCGCGCATCGCCGGCCAGCTCGACACCATCGGCGAGCGCATCCTGCCGCTGCAGTGGCAGCGTTTCTCGCGTGTGGTGCCGGCCACCGTGAGCGCCACCGTGACCGGCCTGGGCCTGATCGCCATCGGCGAAGGCGTGGTGCTGGGCGTGGCGTACTGGGTGGCGGGGGTCCCCTCGCCGGTGCTGCTGGGCGTGGCCACCGGTTTCATGGCGCTGATCCCCGGCGGCGCGCCGCTGTCGTTCAGCCTGGTCTCGCTCTACCTCGTGGGCTCGGGCCACCTGTGGGCCGGCGTGGGCCTGTTCGCCTGGGGCTCGATCGAACTCTTCATCGTGGACAAGACCCTGCGCCCGCGCCTGGTGGGCGGGCCGGTGAAGCTGCCCTTCCTGCCGACCTTCTTCGGTCTGGTGGGTGGCGTGAAGACCATGGGCATTGTCGGCCTGTTCGTGGGCCCGGTGCTGATGGCGCTGCTGGTGGCGATCTGGCGCGAGTGGCTGCACAGCCTCAGCGCGGCGCCCACGCCACCGCCGGTGCCGCCGTCCGAGCCGGACCACCCGCCGCGCGAGCCCTAGCTGTGAAGTCTCAATAGGTTGTTCATCTGTCTCGGATTTGAGAAGCTGTGGTTACCAGGCCAAGCAACTCAAGTCAGGAGAGACAGATGAACAGTCATAAGCATGCTCGATTGACGCCCGCAGGTCGAGCCCTGTTGATAGGCCGGGTGCTGGATCAGGGGTGGAGCATGGCGGCGGCGGCTCAGGCCGTGGGCGTGAGTTGCCGAACCGGTTTCAAGTGGCTGGCCCGCTTCAGGGCCGAGGGCCCAGGCGGTCTGTGTGATCGCAGCTCCCGGCCTCGACGCAGCCCAGCGGCCTGCCCCGCCGAGCAGGTGTGCCAGTTCGAGCTGCATCGCCGACAGCGCCAGCCGCTGTGGCGCATCGCCCGCGAGTGCGGTCGTAGCCTGGCCACCGTGGCCCGGCACATGGCCCGCCTGGGCTTGAGCCGCTTGAGCGCCTTGCAACCACCCGTGCCCGTGTACCGCTATGAGCGGGCCAGTCCTGGCGAGTTGTTGCACATCGACACCAAGCGCCTGGGACGCATCCAGGGTGTTGGCCACCGCATCACAGGTCAACGCCAGCACCGCAACCGTGGCATTGGCTGGGATGCCGTTCACCTGGCCATCGACGATCACTCTCGGGTCTCCTTTGCCCGGGTACTCAGCGACGAGACGGCCCTGAACTGCGTGCAGTTCCTGCGCCAGGCCGTGGACTACTACGCCAGCCTGGGCGTGCGCATCGAGCGCGTCATGACCGACAACGGCGCGGGCTACAAGAACACCTTCGGGGCGGCCTGCCAGGAACTGGGCATCCGGCACATCCGCACACGGCCCTACACGCCCAAGACCAACGGCAAGGCCGAGCGCTTCGTACAGACCAGCCTGCGCGAGTGGGCCTATGCCCGGCCCTACGAGAGTTCAGCCCAGCGCCAGGCTGCTTTGCAGCCATTCATTGACGCCTACAACTGGTGTCGCCCACACTCCGCTCTGAACCATCAGCCGCCCATGAGCCGCATCCCGGCCATGAACAACCTCCTGAGACTCAACACCTAGCCGGCCGCTTCGCGCGCCGCGCGCAGGGCCTGGGCCGCGCAGGCCGCGCAGATGCAGGCCTGGCCGCGCGCGGCCTCGGAGATGCGCTTGAACAGATCGGGGCTGAAGGTCGCATCCACGCACCAGCAGGGTGGCTGGGGTTCACCGGTCTCGCGCTGGATTTCCATGGCGCAGCGGTTGTCGGCGCCGCAGAGCGGGCAGCGGCCGGGGTCGATCGGGGCGGCGGGCATGGCGCAGTGTATGACGCCTCAGCGACAAGCGCAGCGCCCCGCCTCACTACCATGGGTCGCATGAACGACGACGCACCCACACCCCCTTCCGAAGGCCGCATCCGCACCGAGGTGCAAGGCCCTGTGCTGCTGATCGCGATCGACCGCGCGGCCAAGCGCAACGGCTTCACGCCGGCCATGCTGCAGGCGCTGGCCGAGGCCTACACCCGGCTCGACGACGACCCCGCGCTGCGCGTGGGCGTGCTGCACGCCGAGGGCGGCCACTTCACCGCCGGGCTGGACCTGCCCAGCTTCGCGCCGCTGATGCAGCGCGGCGAACGCGCCATCGCCGAGGGCCTGGTGGACCCGCTCAACCTGGGCCGCCCCGGCCTGCGTCGGCGCAGCAAGCCGATGGTGGTGGCTGTCAAGGGCATCACCTACACGCTGGGCATCGAGCTCATGCTGGCGGCCGACATCGTGGTCGCGGCCGACGACTGCCGCTTCTCGCAGCTGGAGGTGCAGCGAGGCATCATGGCCACGGGCGGCGCCACGCTGCGCATGGTCGAGCGCGCGGGCCTGGGCAACGCGCTGCTGCACCTGTTGACGGCGGACGTGTTCGACAGCGCCGAGGCGCTGCGCCTGCATTTCGTGCAGCGCGTGGTGCCCGCCGGCAGCGAGCTCGACGAGGCCCTGCGCATCGCGCAGGCGATCGCCCAGCAGGCGCCGCTGGCGGTGGTGGCCACGCGGCTCAACGCGCTCAAGGCGGTGGAAGAAGGCCCGATGGCCGCGGCCGACGAATTCGAGGCCACGCAGCAGCGCCTGGCGAACAGCGAGGACGCGCGCGAAGGCGTGTTGTCCTTCCAGGCCAAGCGCGCCGCGCGCTTCACCGGGCGCTGAGCGGCACCGTCCCGGCCAGGGCCGGCTCGCGCCGGCGCCCGATGCGGCCCAGCGGTTGTTCGACCGCGTGGTGGAACAGCGCCCCCGCCACGTTGCACGCGAGCCAAGCCAGCAGCACACCGAGCGTCTGCACCTCGGCGTCGGCGTTGCCGTAGCGCGTGAACAGCGCGTTGACCACCAGCGCGATGGGGAAGTTGAGCAGGAACACCGCGTAGGAAATGCGGCTCAGGTAAGCCACCACGCGGTTGCGCGGCCAGGTGAACAGCCAGCCCTGGCGCTGCGAACAGGCCAGCGCCAGACACACCGCGAGCGCCAGCGCGATGCGCTCGCGGAAGTCGATCGCCAGCGCCAGCAGCGTCATCGTCACCAGGGCGCCGAGCAGCCAGCGGCCGCTGCGCCAGGCCTCGTCGCTGCGGGCGGCCCACCAGGTCAGCGCGCCCAGGCCGTAGGCGCCGAAGAAGTACAGCGCCCAGCTGTCCCAGTCGCTCTCGCGGTTGAAGTGCAGCAGCGAGGCCGCCACCACGATCACCACCAGCGCCTGCGCCCAGGCGCCGGCCGCGTGCTGGCGGCGCGCCAGCCAGAGCAGGCCCAGCAGCAGCGCGTAGAGCTGGAAGTCGATCGCCACGTACCAGACGCCGGCCGAGAGCGAGTCCACGTCCAGCAGCGTGTGCAGCAGCAGCGCGTGCGAGACGAACTGCCACAGCCCGGGCGGCGCGGAAAGCGAGTCGTGCGCCATCCACAGGCGGGCCAGCTCGGTGCACAGCATGGCGATCAGCAGCGAGGCAATGTAGGGCAGGGCGGTGCGCACGTAGCGCTGGCCGACCTGGCCCAGCGGCGAGGCGGTGCGCAGAACGCCGTCGGGCGCGAGGCTGCGCGCCGCGAGGAACCCCGCGACCACCAGGAAGACCTGCACCGCCATGCGCGCGTCCTGGCTGAACCAGGTCACGAGCTCGGGCGCGAGCCGGTGTGTCCAGTCCGACATGGGGCCGTAGAAGGCGAGGTGGTGCAGCACGATCAGCTGCGAGCCCACGGCCTTGAGCAGGTCGATGAACATCAGGCGCTCACCCGCGCCGGCGCTCTCGACGGCCCTCACAGCGCCGCCACGCCGCCATCGCTGCGCGGGTCGGCCGCGCCCTCGATCACCCCGTCGGGGTGGCGCACCAGCGCGCCTGCGTGGCCCATGGTGTCGCTGAAGGCCTCGGGCAGTTCCTCGATCACGTGGCCGGCGTCGCGCAGGGCCTGCACCAGGGCGGGGTCGAAGCGGCTCTCCAGCTTGAGGGTGGTGCTCTTGTCGCCCCAGGTGCGGCCCAGCAGCCAGCGCGGCGCGCTCACGGCCTGCTGCAGTGGCTGGCCAAAGCGCGCGTAGCGCGTGAACACCACGGCCTGCGTCTGCGGCTGGCCTTCGCCGCCCATGGTGCCGTAGGGCATCACGCGGCCGTCGTCGAACAGCGCCAGCGAAGGGTTGAGCGTGTGGAAGGGCTGGCGGCCCGGCTCGAGGTGGTTCAGCGCCTGCGGGTCGAGCGAGAAGCTGGTGCCGCGGTTCTGCCAGCAGATGCCGGTGTCCTGCAGCACGGTGCCCGAGCCGAATTCCCAGTACACGCTCTGGATGAAGCTGACCGAGCGGCCCTGGGCGTCGATCGCGCCCATCCAGATGGTGTCGCCCGGCGCGGCCGGGTCGGGCCAGGGCAGGGCCTGGCGCGGGTCGATCTGCGCGGCCAGGGTGTCCAGCGAGGCGGCCTCCAGCAGGCTTTGCGGGTCGGCCGGCACGCGCCCCGGGTCGGTCACCACGCGGTCGCGCACGCGGAAGGCGCGCTTGGTGGCCTCCACCAGACCGTGCAGGTGCTCGAAGCCCTCGCCTTCGCTCACGCCCAGGCGGTCGAACAGGCCGAGGATCATCAACGCCGACAGGCCCTGCGTGGGCGGCGGCAGGTTGTAGACCGTGCTGTCCTTCAGGCGCACCGCAAGCGGCTGGACGCGCTTCGCGCGGTAGGCCGCGAGGTCACTGGCGCGCAGCGGGCTGCCCAGGCGTTCCAGCTCGGCCCCGATGCGCCGGCCCAGCTCGCCGCGGTAGAAGTCGTCCAGGCCGCGTTCGGCCAGCGTGGCCAGGGTCTGGCCCAGCGCGGGTTGCCGCAGCAACTGGCCGGGCTCGGGCGGCTGGCCGTCCACGAGGTAGGTGGCAGCGAAACCCGGCGCGTCTTTCAGGCCGTCGAGCTTCTGACGCGTCAGGGCGGCCTGGCTGGTGGTCACCACCACGCCGTCGCGCGCGTGGCGGATCGCGTCGGCCAGCAGGCGCGGCAGCGGCAGGGCCTGGCCCCAGGGCGCGGCCACGTTCAGCGCCTCGGCCCAGCCGCCGAGGGTGCCGGCCACGGTCAGCGCGGCGGTGGGGCCGCGCGCGGGAATCTCCTGCAGGCCGGCGTAGAAGTCGCGCGTGGCCAGCGCGGCGGCCGGACCGCTGGCGTCGATCGCCACCACCGGCCGGCCCGGTTCGTGGATCAGCCAGAAACCGTCGCCGCCGATGGCGTTCATGTGGGGGTAGACCACGGCGATGGCGGCGGCGGCGGCCACCATGGCCTCGACCGCGTTGCCACCGTCGCGCAGCACATCGCGCCCGGCCTGTGCCGCCAGGTGATGGGGTGCGACCACCATGCCGCCCAGGGCCTTGAGGGTGTGGATCATCGAAATGGGTCTCCTGCGCGTGGGGAAATGAACATGGGGCAAACCCGCTATTGTCGCGGCGCCGCGAAGGGGCAAATCGGGTGCGATGACGCACCAGCGACGCCCAGGCATAGACTGGGCCGCATGAGCACGTCGTCCTGGCCCGTGTGGCCCGCCCTCATCGCCGCCCTGCTGCTGGCCTTGCTCGCCACCTCGGGCTGCGCGGTCTGGCGCATCGGCCAGGCGCGCGACCTGGCCCAGCGCAGCGAGCCGCTGCAGCACGCCCCGGCGGATGCCGCGCTGCGCCTGCTCATCGTCGGCGACAGCACCGGCGTGGGCACCGGTGCGAGCGACCCGAGGCACAGCCTGGCCGGCCTGCTGGCGCGGGCCTACCCGAGGCTGCACATCGACAACCGCGCCAGCGACGGCGCGACTTTCGCCCGGGTGATCGGCCAGCTCGAAGCCACCACCGGACGCTACGACCTGGTGCTGGTGCAGGCGGGTGGCAACGACGTGATCCGGCTGCGCTCGCTCGATGACGTGCGCGCCGACATCGACCGCGTGGCGGCGCTCGCCCGTGCGCGCGGTGGGCGCGTGTTGCTCATGCCGGCGGGCAATGTGGGCAACGCGCCCTTTTTCTTCGCACCGGTGTCGTGGTTCATGACCTCGCGCGCCCGCTCGATGCACGGCTTCGTGCGCGAGGCCGCGGCGCGGCACGACGCGGTGTATGTGAACCTGTTCAAGGAGAAGGCGGACGACCCGTTCGCCCAGCAGCCCGGCCTGAACGCGGCCGATGGCCTGCACCCCAGCGACGCGGGTTACCGCGTGTGGTTCGACGAACTCATGGCGCAAGGCCGGCTCGAGCCTGTGCTGGCGCCCGCGGCCGCGCGCTAGCTGCTGGGCCTTCAATCGGCTGGCGCGAACTGCGCCAGCAGGGCCTCGCCCCAGGCCCAGGGGCCGGTGAGCGTCAGCGTCACCGTGGTCCATTCGCCGTCCACCTGCACTTGCTCGTCGGCGTCCCACGCGCCGCCCTCGTCGAGCGGGCCGCGCGGGCCCGGCGCGTGGGCTTCGGCCCAGTCCAGCACCGCGCGCACCTCGGCCATCGCGGCAGGCAGCTGCGCAGCGCGCACGCTGGCCATGGCGTCCCAGGTGCCGGTGTCTTCGCCGTCGTCGCTGGCGTCAAAAAGCAGGTAGTTCATCAGGGGCATGGCGGCGAGCTTAGCCGGTCCGCCGAACGCTGTTCAGGGTAAACCCGCATTTGGTTGATATTGCAACTGGTTGGCAATACAACCATAATTCGAGCCGTCAACACCGATGCCATTTCCCCCGAGTGGCGCAACAACCAGGAGACAGACATGTCCATCTCACGACGCGTTCTCTGCGGCACGGCCCTGGCGGCCGCCGTCCTGTCCACCGCGCCTGTCCACGCGCAGGACCCGGCGATCAAGGTGGGCGTCATCGGCCCGTTCTCCGGCCCGTTCGCGCACTACGGCACCTTGTTCAAGGCCGGTGTGGAGGCCTATGTGGCCAGCCAGGGCGGCAAGCTCGCGGGCAAGTCGGTGGAGTTCATCTACCGCGACACCGGCGGTCCGAACCCCGCGCAGACGCGGGTGCTGGCGCAGGAGCTGATCGTCAAGGACAAGGTGGACTACCTGGGCGGTTTTGTCTTCACGCCCAACGCGCTCGCGGTCGCGCCGCTGATCCAGCAGTCGCAGACGCCCACGGTCATCTTCAACGCGGCCACCTCGTCGATCACCGAGAAGTCGGAGTATTTCATCCGCAGCAGCTACACGCTGTGGCAGGTGACGGTGCCGCTGGCCCAGTGGGCCGCCAAGCAGGGCATCAAGAAGGTGGTGACGGCCGTGACCGACTACGGCCCGGGCCTGGACGGTGAAGCGGCGTTCAAGAGCGAATTCGTGAAGCAGGGCGGAACGGTGGTCGAGACCATTCGCATGCCCATTGCCACCACGGACTTCGGCCCGTTCGCGCAGCGCATCCGCGCCAGCGGCGCGCAGGCGGTCTACACCTTCCTGCCAGGCGGCCCGCCGAACCTGGGTTTCGTGAAGGCCTACAACGAGAACGGCCTGGCCAAGGCCGGCATCCAGTTCCTGGGCACCTCGGAAACGGACGAGTTCGACCTGCAGAAGTTCGGTGACTCGGCGCTCGGCCTCACGACCGCGTTCCACTATTCCGGCGCGCACGACTCGCCGGCGAACAAGGCCTTCGTCGCCGCGCTGAAGAAGCAGAACCCGGCGGCGGTGGCCAACTACGCCTCGGTCGGCGCGTGGGACGGCATGCACGTCATCCACAAGATGATCGAGGCCACCGGCGGCCAGAAGAACGGCGCCAAGGCCCTGGCTGCGGCGCGCGAGCTGCAATGGGAAAGCCCGCGCGGCCCGGTGCGCATCGACGCCAAGACGCGCCACATCACCCAGAACGTCTACCTGCGCAAGGTGGAGAAAGAGGGCGGCGTGCTGGTCAACAAGGAAGTGCAGAGCTTCGGACCGCAGACCGATCACGGCCTGAACCCCTGATGCGGCGGCTGATGGACGAAGCGACGTGATCACGTTCTCCAACATCCTGATCGACGGCCTGGCCTACGGCATGGTGCTGTTCGTCATCGCCGTGGGCCTGTCGGTCACGCTGGGGCTCATGCGCTTCGTGAACCTCAGCCATGGCGCCTTCGCCATGGTGGGCGGCTACTGCGTGGCCCTGCTGACGCGCGAGCTCCAGTGGAGCTTCTGGATCGCCGTGCCGCTGGCGGTGCTGGCCACCGGCCTGCTGGGCGCGCTGCTGGAAGCGCTGGTCCTGCGGCACCTGTACCAGCGCAAGGAGCTGGACCAGGTGCTCTTCACGATCGGCCTGACCTTCGTGCTGATCGCCTCGACCAATGCCCTGGTCGGCCCGCAGGTGCAGATGGTCCAGCTGCCGCCCTCGCTGTCGGGCTCGGTGGACCTGGGTTTCCGCACCCTGCCGGCCCAGCGCCTGCTCGTGATCGGCGTGGGCCTGGCCGTGGCCGTGCTGGCCGCGCTCACGGTGACGCGCACGCGCTTCGGCATCTGGCTGCGCGCGGCGGTGGCCCACGCGGGCACGGCCTCGACGCTGGGCATTCCGATCCGCCGCGTGCAGTGCCTGACCTTCGCCGCCGGCGCGGCGATGGCCGGCCTGGGCGGTGTGCTGGGCGCGGAGGTGATGCCGCTGGAGCCTTACTACGCGCTGAAGTACCTGGTGCTGGTGCTGGTCGTCGTGGCCGTGGGCGGCATGGGCAGCATCGCGGGCTCGCTGTGCGCGGCCATCGTGCTCGGCCTGATCGAGACCGCGAGCAAGTACCTGGCCTCGGACTGGGGCAGCCTTTTCTTCTTCGCCGCCATGGCCCTCTTCCTGGCCTGGCGTCCCAACGGACTGTTGAAACGATGAACGCCCTGTCCTTGTTCAAGACGCGGGCGCTCGCGGGCCCGCAAGACGGTGGCGGCGATGCCGCCTCGCCGCGCTGCGCGCCGGCCTGGCGCGCGCCGCTGGTGATGCTGGCGCTGGGCCTGGCGGCCTGCCTGATGCTGCCCGACCAGCTGGGGCTGCTGACGCGCATCTTCATCATGGGCCTCTTCGTGCTGTCGCTGGACCTGGTGGTGGGCATCGCCGGCCTGGCCACCCTGGGACACGCCGCGATGTTCGGCGTGGGTGCCTACGCGGCGGGCGTGTTTGCCTTGCGCGTGATGCCCGACCCGCTGGTGGGCCTGGCCATTGGCGTGCTGGCGGGCGCCGTGCTCGCGGCGGCGACCGGGGCCTTTCTGCTGCGCTACCAGGGCTTCACCTTCCTCATGCTCACCGTGGCGGTGGCGCAGATGGTGCTGTCGCTGGCGCACAAGGCGCGCGACTGGACGGGCGGCGACGACGGCCTCTCGGGCTACGTGATGGGCCCGCTGCTGGGGCAGTTCCAATTCGACCTCGAAGGCCGGCTGGCCGCGTTCTACGCGCTGGCGGTGCTGGTGGTTTGCTTCTATGCCGCGCGCCGCCTGGTGGACTCGCCGTTCGGCATGGCCGTGCGCGGCATCCACGAAAACCGCGCCCGCATGGCCGCCCTGGGCACGCCGGTCTACCGCCGCCTCTGGGGCATGTACGCCGCCGCGGGCGCGCTGGCCGGCGCGGCCGGGGCGCTCTCCGCGCAGACCACCGCCGTGGTGGGCCTGGACAGCCTGTCGTTCTCCCTCTCCGCCGAGGCCCTGGTCATGCTGATCCTGGGCGGCGCCGGGCGCCTGAGCGGTGCCCTGGTGGGCGCGGCGGTGTTCCTGGTGCTGCACCACACCGCGGCCTCCATCAACCCCTACCACTGGCTGTTCGTGGTGGGTGGCCTGCTGATGCTGGTGGTGCTGGTCTCGCCCGCGAAGGCCGTGGCCTGGCTGCGCAACCGCTGGGGAGGCCGCGCATGAGCCACCTGCTCGAACTGCGCCACCTGGACAAGCGCTTCGGCGGCATCCACGTGACGCGCGACGTCTCCTTCCAGCTCGCGCCGGGCGACCGCCTGGCCCTGATCGGCCCCAACGGCGCGGGCAAGACCACGCTGGTGAACCAGATCAGCGGGGTGTTCCCCGCCGACAGCGGCGAGATCTGGCTGCGCGGCGAGAACGTCTCTCGCCTGAGCCAGGCCCAGCGCGTGCGCGCCGGCCTGGCCCGCACCTTCCAGATCACCACGCTGGCGCCGCACTTCCCGGTGCAGCGCCAGATCGAACTCGCCCTGTTCGAGCGCGAAGGGCTCGGCGGGTGCTTCTGGCGCGGCATCGACAGCTTCCCCGCGCTCCAGGCCGAGGCCCGGGCGCTGCTGGCCCGCTTCGGCCTGCAAGGGCAGGCCGCCACGCCGACGCAGGACCTGGCCTATGGCGAACAACGCCTGATCGAGATGGCGCTGGCCATGGCGCTGCGGCCCCAGGTGCTGTTGCTGGACGAGCCCATGGCCGGCGTGCCCAAGGGCGACGGCGAGCGCCTGCTCGCCGCGCTCGATGCCCTGCCGCGGGACCTCGCGGTGCTGATCATCGAACACGACATGGACCTGGTGTTCCGCTTCGCCAGCCGCATCCTGGTGCTCGCCGAGGGTGCGGTGCTGGCCGACGGCACGCCGGACGAGATCCGCCGCGACCCCCTGGTCCGCGCGGCCTACCTGGGCCATGGAGAGGCGACACGGCATGCTTGAAGTCAAAGACGCCACGGCCGGTTACGGCCCCACGACGGTGCTCAACGGCCTGTCGTTCGAGGTCGGCGCCGGCGAGCGCCTGGCCATGATCGGGCGCAACGGCGTGGGCAAGACCACGGCGCTGCGCGCCGTCATGGGCCTGGTGCCGCTGCGCGCCGGCACCATCACCTTCCAGGGCGAGGACGTCACGCGGCTGTCCGCGCACCAGCGCGCGCAGCGCGGCCTGGGCTACGTGCCCCAGACCCGCGACGTGTTTCCCTCGCTGAGCGTCGAGGAGAACCTGCTCGCCGGCCTCAAGCACCGCCCGCGCGCCGCGCTCAACGAGGCCTACGAACTGTTCCCGCGCCTGGCCGAGCGCCGCCGCAACGGGGGTGCCCAGCTCTCGGGGGGCGAGCAGCAGATGCTTTCGGTGGCGCGCGCCCTGCTGGGCCAGCCCCGGCTGATCCTGCTGGACGAGCCCCTCGAAGGCCTGGCGCCGCTGATCCGCCTGGACCTGTTGCGCGCCTTCGGCGAGATGAGCCGGCAGACCGGCATCGCGGTCGTCATCGTGGAACAGCAGGTCGACGAGGCCCTGGCCTACGCGGGCCGGGCGGTGGTGCTGGACCACGGTGTGGTGGTGCACGGCGCGCCCGCCGACGAGCTGGCGCGCGACACCGCGGCGCTGGAGCGCTGGGTCGGGATGGCGGTGCACTGACATGCGTGTCCAGAATAGAGGCATGAAAACCTCCAAATCCCTCCCCGCCGTCAGCGATCCGCTCAAGCAGATCGACCTCGACCACTACGTCCCGGCCTACCTGACCTGGACCGCCAACAAGCTCTCGCGCGGTGCGTCCCAGCACTACCTGAAGATCTTCGGGGTGGGCATCGAGACCTGGCGCTGCCTGGTGCTGCTGGCCATCGAAGGTTCGATCTCCGCGCAGCAGGTCTCGCGCGTCATCGGCATGGACAAGGCCTCGGTCAGCCGCTGCTTCAAGTCCATGCAGGAAAGTGGCTTCATCCGCATCGAGCTGGACCCGCGCGACGGCCGGGCCCGCATCGCGGTGCTGACCACCAAGGGCCGCGCCATGCACGATCAGATCCGCGAAGTGGCGCTCGAACGCGAGCGCGCTTTCCTCGAGGTGTTGTCCGCCGACGAAGCCGAGACCCTGTTGGTGCTGCTGCGCCGCCTGCACGAAAACCTGCCGGCCGTGGAAACCGCGACCCAGCGCTTCGTGGAGCAGAAGTACGCCAAAACCCGCAAACCGCCGCGAAAGCCGGCGCCCCCCGAAAGCGACTGAGACATGGTGGAACTGGACGTCAGGGTGCGCGCGCGCCAACCGGAGGCCGACGGCATCTGCAGCTTCGACCTGGAGCCCATCGGGGCGAACGAGCTGCCGGCCTTCCGCCCCGGGGCCCACATCGACGTCCAGGTCGCGCCCGGCCTGATCCGCCAGTACTCGCTCTGCGGCCACCCGCAGGAGCGGCGCAGCTGGCGCATCGGCGTGCTGCGCGAGCCGCAGTCGCGCGGCGGCTCGGCCGGCATGCACGACCGGGTGCAGGTGGGCGCAGTGCTCAAGGTGAGCGCGCCGCGCAACCTGTTCGAGCTGGTCGAGGCCCCGCACAGCGTGCTGGTGGCTGGCGGCATCGGCGTCACGCCCATCCTGTCGATGGCGCAGCACCTGCAGGACGCCGGCGGCTCTTTCGAGATGCACTATTGCGCGCGCTCGCCCGAGCGCATGGCGTTTCGCGGGCAGATCGAGGCCGGGCCGCTCGCTGGCCACACGCGGCTCTACTTCAGCGACGCGCCGTCGCCCCAGGCTTTCGATGCACCGGCCCTGCTGCGGGCCGCGCCCGAGGGCGCGCACCTCTACGTGTGCGGCCCCGCCGGTTTCATGGATTTCGTGCTCTCGGCCGCGCGCGCGGCCGGTTGGGCCGAGGCGCGCCTGCACCGCGAGCATTTCGCAGGCACCGTGGCCGACAGCACCGGCGACCAGGCCTTCCAGATCCGCCTGCAGCGCAGTGGCGCCACGCTCGACGTACCGGTGGGCGTGAGCGCGCTCCAGGTGCTGCTGGAGCACGGCGTGGACGTGAACTACGCGTGCGAGGCCGGTGTCTGCGGCAGCTGCCTCACCCGCGTGCTCGAGGGCACGCCCGACCACCGCGACAGCTGCCTGATGGACGCGGAGCGCGCCACCAACGACCAGTTCACGCCCTGCTGTTCCCGCTCGAAATCCCCCACGCTGGTCCTCGATCTGTGAGACCGACCGCCTGACCGTCACCCAAGGAGACCCCCATGAACGCCGATTGCATCGCCATCCAACCGATCCCGCCCACCGCCGCCGGCCGCGGTCGCTTTCCGCTGAACCAGTGGTACATGGCCGGCTTCTCCAGCGACCTGACCGACAAGCCCGTGGGCCGCACCTTCCTGAACCAGAAGGTCGTGCTGTTCCGCACCGGCGAAGGCCAGGTCGCCGCGCTGGAGGACCGCTGCTGCCACCGCTCGCTGCCGCTGTCGTGCGGCACGGTCGAGGCCTCGGGCGTGCGCTGCGGCTACCACGGCATGCTCTACGCGCCCACGGGCGTGTGCATCGAGATCCCGGGGCAGGAGCGCATTCCGGGCAAGGCCCGGGTCAAGGCCTACCACGTCGCCGAGAAGAACCACATTCTCTGGATCTGGATGCCCAAGGAAGAGGGCGGCGCGCCCACCGTCGAGGCGCCCGACTACCCCTGGCACGATGACCCGCGCTACAAGTTCGGCTCCGGCCAGTACCACTACAACGCGCCCTGGCAACTGATCCACGACAACCTGCTGGACCTGAGCCACCTCGGCTACGTGCACCTCAAGACCATCGGCGGCAACGCCCGCCTGCACATGAGCGCCAAGATGAACGTCACGCAGGACGGCGACAAGGTCAAGGTGGTGCGCCTCATGCCCGGCTCCACGCCGCCGCCGACCTACAAGGCCGCCTGGCCCTTTGGCGAGACCTGCGACCGTTGGCAGGAGATCGAGTTCGAGCTCTCGCACCTCAGGATCTGGACCGGCGCCGTCGAGCCCGGCACCGACGCCATCGACGACCCCGAGCGCGGGGGCTTTCACATGCGCGGCCTGCACGGCATCACGCCCGAGACCGAAGAGACCTGTCACTACTTCTGGAGCATGTCCAGCACCAGGCACCCCGACATGCCGGAGAACATCGAGGCCGTCATCGAGCAGACCGCGTTCACCTTCGACGAAGACCGCGTGGTGATCGAAGAGCAGTACCGCAACATGCAGCGCTTCGGCGGCAAGCCCAGCTGGATCGACATCCACGTCGACGTGGGAGGCAACCGCGCGCGCCGCATCGTCGAGCGCCTGACCGCGGCATCGGCCGACCCGCAGCCGGCCTGAGATCCGCAAGAAAAAGCCCGCCGGGGGCGGGCTTTCGGGGGTCAGGCCGAGGCCTTGACCTTCAGGCGCCAGGCGTGCAGCAGCGGCTCGGTGTAGCCGCTGGGCTGCTCCTTGCCCTTGAACACCAGGTCCAGCGCGGCGAGGTAGGCCTTGCTGGTCTTGAAGTTGCCGGCCATCTTCTTGTACAGCGGATCGCCGGCATTCTGGCCATCCACCACGGCGGCCATGCGCTCGAAGGTGTCGCGCACCTGCTTCTCGCTCACGATGCCGTGGTGCAGCCAGTTGGCGATGTGCTGGCTGGAGATGCGCAGCGTCGCGCGGTCTTCCATCAGGCCCACGTTGTGGATGTCGGGCACCTTGGAGCAGCCCACGCCCTGGTCCACCCAGCGCACCACGTAGCCCAGGATGCCCTGCACGTTGTTGTCCAGCTCCTGCTGCTTCTCGGTCGCGCTCCAGTTCGGGTTGCTGCTCACGGGCACCGTCAGCAGGCCGGTGAGCAGGTTGTCGCGCTCGGCGTTGGCGTCGATCTTCTCCAGTTCCTTCTGCACATCCGACACCAGCACCTGGTGGTAGTGCAGCGCGTGCAGCGTGGCGCCGGTGGGGCTGGGCACCCAGGCGGTGTTGGCGCCGGCCTTGGGGTGGGCGATCTTCTGGCGCAGCATCTCGGCCATCAGGTCGGGCATGGCCCACATGCCCTTGCCGATCTGCGCCTTGCCGCGCAGGCCGCACGAGAGGCCCACGATCACGTTGTTCTTCTCGTAGCTCTGGATCCAGGCGCTGGCCTTCATATCGCCCTTGCGCACCATGGGGCCGGCCAGCATGGCGGTGTGCATCTCGTCGCCGGTGCGGTCCAGGAAGCCGGTGTTGATGAAGGCCACGCGGCTCGCGGCCGCGCCGATGCAGGCCTTGAGGTTGATGGAGGTGCGGCGCTCCTCGTCCATGATGCCCAGCTTGACCGTGCTGTCCTTGAGGCCCAGCACCTTTTCGACTCGGCCGAACAGCTCGGCGGCGAACTCGACTTCGCGCGGGCCGTGCATCTTGGGCTTGACAATATAGACCGAGCCCTTGCGCGAGTTGCGAATGGCGTCCTTCTTGGTGCGCTTGAGGTCGTGCATAGCGATGGTGGTGGTCACCATCGCGTCCAGGATGCCCTCGGGGATTTCCTTGTCGTCCGCGCCCCAGAGGATGGCGGGGTTGGTCATCAGGTGGCCCACGTTGCGCACGAACATGAGCGAGCGGCCGTGCAGGCGCACGCCGTTCTTCTTGCCGTTGGGCGCGGTGTACTCGCGGTCGCCGTTGAGGCCGCGCGTGAAGGTCTTGCCGGCCTTGGTGACGGACTCGGTGAGCGTGCCCTGCAGGATGCCCAGCCAGTTGCGGTAAGCCAGCACCTTGTCCTCGGCGTCCACCGCGGCCACGGAGTCTTCCAGGTCCAGGATGGTCGAGAGCGCGGCTTCCACCACCAGGTCGCTCACGCCGGCGGCGTCGCCCTTGCCAATGGGCGTGCTGCGGTCGATCTGGATTTCCAGGTGCAGGCCGTTGTGCACGAGCAGCACGGCGCTGGGGTGCTTGGCCTCACCCTGGTAACCCACGAACTGCGACTTGTCGGCCAGTTTGCTGGAGCCGCCGTCGGCCAGCGATACCACCAGCTCGCCGTCCTTGTTGACGCGGTAGCCGACCGAGCCCACGTGCGAACCCTTCTTCAGCGGTGCGGTGCGGTCCAGCACATGGCGCGCGTACTCGATGACCTTGGCGCCGCGCTTGGGGTTGTAGCCGCCCTTGGGGCCCACCTTGCCGCAGCCCTTGTCTTCCGAAATCACGTCCGTGCCGTACAGCGCGTCGTACAGCGAGCCCCAGCGGGCGTTGGCCGCGTTGAGCGCGTAGCGCGCGTTCAGGATCGGCACCACCAGCTGCGGGCCGGCCTGCACGGCCAGCTCGTCGTCCACATTCCTGGTCGTGGCCTTCACGTTTTTGGGCTGGGGCACCAGGTAGCCGATGGTTTCCAGGAACTTGCGGTAGCCCGCCATGTCGCGGATCGGGCCGGGGTTGGCCGCGTGCCAAGTGTCCAGTTCGGTCTGCAGGCGGTCGCGCTCGCCCAGGAGGGCCGCGTTCTTGGGTGCTAGGTCCGCCACGATGCCGTCGAAACCCTGCCAAAAGTTTGCTTCGCTCACGCCGGTGCCGGGCAGCACCTGCTGGTTGATGAAGTTGAACAGTTCGGTGGCGACCTTCAGGCCGTGGATCTGGGTGCGTGCTGTCATGGAAAGCTCCGTCTGGGCGAAAAGTGCGGGTGCCCGCATTGCGCGGGCGTGAGCGAACTGTATTCCATACCCACGCCAGCATTAATTCGATTTTTCGTCACGGATCAGTGACTTGACTGTGGGTAATGGCCCCCGAACGGGCACATCGTGCCGCTTTGTCCTGATCAAATGAATTCTTTTGGTTGAAAAATTTCTGCGTTTCGATCCGAATTTGAGTCTACTCATTCCTTGTTTGTAATTCTTTGGGTCTAAGTCACTAGATTCCGGGTTCTTCCGAAATTCGGCGCGCAACACCGTGTGCGTGTCCGTTAAGAGGCCACCGGGGCTCGCTGGTGGCATGTGTTGAACCCATCTCAAATCTCAAAAATGACACTCTCGAAAAAGACGGCGGTCGCCCTGGCCGCTTTCGGTGCCCTGACCGGGGTCGCCCACGCCCAATCCAACGTCACGCTGTATGGCCTGGTGGACCTGTATGTGGGCAAGAGCACCAGCAAAATCACGCTTGGTGGCGCGAGCTTCCAAATCAGCAATGGATCAAGCTTGACGAGCGGCGGGCTGAACGGCAGCCGTTGGGGGCTGCGGGGAGCGGAAGACCTGGGGGGTGGCCTGAAGGCCACCTTCCAACTGGAGTCCGGCTTCAGCGCCGACACCGGCACCAGCGCCGTCGCCGGCGGTGGCTTCAACCGCACCAGCAAGGTGGGGTTGAGCGGTGGCTTCGGTTCCTTTGAAATGGGCCGCCAATACACGCAGATGTTCCTGCTGATGGACCGGTTCGATGCCCAGGGCACCTCCAGCTTCTCCGCCACCAACGCCATCTTCGGGCCACCTATCCTGGTGGCTGCCGGCTCGCTGTCGCCGGCCATTCGCCGGGACAACATGCTGCAATACACCACGCCGACCATGGGCGGGTTCACCGGCGCCGTGCAATACGCCTTTGGCGAGAACGGGGGTCCAGGCGTCTCAGCTGGTCGAGCCATGGGCGTCTCAGCACTGTATGCAGATGGTCCAATCGCTGTGCAAGGCGTGTACGAATCCCTCAAGGGTGCGGGCTCTGGCGCCGCCACCGCCAAGACGACTGGCCTTGGGGCAAGCTACGATTTCACTGCTGTCAAGGTGCTGGCCCAGTACGTTGCCCAGAAGGATGGTCGAGTCAACGGCATCAAGGAAAACGGCTACGTGTTGAGCATCGCGGTGCCGGTCAGTTCTGCCGGCACTATCAATGCTGGCATTGGCTCGGAAGCGCTCAAGGCCGCCGCCACTGGCACCCGCCTGATCAAGACATCGTCTGCCAGCGTCGAATACCGTCACGACTTGAGCAAGCGCACCACGGTCTATGCTGGTTTCAACAATGTGAAATTCGAGGCCGAGACCACTCCTGTGCTTACCTCCAGGGATCGACTCTACGGCGTGGGCCTGCGCCACAAATTCTGAGTTTCCGCAAGGGTCAACACCTGGCCGCAGGGGGCCAGGTGCTGGAATTGCCCACCGCCATCCGGCGGTGGGCTTTTTTTTGCTCTCTTTCCGTCGAGCGGTCCGCGTCGATCCGGCACCCGGTGATCAACCGACCCGCCCACTCAGTTGCCGTGCCGCTGCCAGCACCTTGCCCACGTGCCGCTCATCGAACCGGTGCGCCGGCATCGTGAGCGTGAGGGAGGCGGCGATCGAGCCGTCCGCGTGGAACACCGGTGCCGAGATGCCGGCCACCTCGGCCAGGCGGTCGCCCACGGCGGTCATGAAGCCATCGGCGCGGATGCGCGCCAGCGCGCGTTTGTCGGCCGGCGTGGGCTTGCGGCTGTCGTCGCCCGCGCCGAACGCCGAGAGCACGCGCCCGCCCGTGCCCTGGTGCAGCGGCAGCACGTCGCCCGCGCGGATGTGGTCGCGCACCGGGTGGGGCGAGTCCACGCGGTAGAGGCACAGCCGCGTCTGGTTCGGCGCCTGGCCCTGGCGCACGTGGTAGGCCGCGCTCTCGCCGGTGGCCGACACCAGCTGGCGCAGCACCGGCATGACGACGCGGTCCAGCGAAAACGAGGCCGCGTAGATGCCGTGCAGCCGCGCCACTTCGCCGCCCAGGGCGTAGCGACCATCGTCCAGCCGCTGCAGCAGGTGCGCGTGTTCGAGCGAGGCGAGCAGGCGCAGCGCGGTGCTCTTGTGCAGCTGGGTGCGCTCGGCCAGCTCGGCCAGCGACAACGAGGCGTCGCCCGCGTGGAACGCGCCCAGCAGCGAGAGCGCGCGGTCCACCGCGGCGGTGCCGCCGGTGGCGGCGTTGGCGTCGGCCAAGGAAGGGGTCTGCGCTTTGCGGGGCATGAAAGAAGGAGGAAGGGGACTTGGTTGACAGGATGGAAGTGATCTGCGATTCTTTCAATAGAAAGAATATCGTTCTATCTTATAAAACGCAAGCAACCTCGCATCTTCCATGCAAAACGCCCCTGGAGTTCTCATCAGCGAAGTCGGCCCGCGCGACGGCCTGCAGTCCGTGAAGGCCACCATGCCCACGGCCGACAAGCTGCGCTGGATCGATGCGCTCGTGGCCGCCGGCCTGCGCGAGATCGAGGTCGGCTCCTTCGTGCCCGCCAAGCTGCTGCCGCAGATGGCCGACGTGGTCCACGTGGTGCACCACGCCCTGCGGCACGAAGGCATCACCGTGATGGCCCTGGTGCCCAACCGGCGTGGGGCTGAGGCCGCGCTGGCCTCGGGCGTGCACAAGATCACCCTGCCGGTGTCGGCGAGCGAGGCGCATTCGCTGGCCAACGTGCGCAAGACGCGCGAGCAGATGGTGGACGAGCTGCGCGAGGTGCACGCGCTGCGCCGCGACACCGCGCCCGGCGTGGCGATGGAGGTGGGCCTGTCCACCGCCTTCGGTTGCACGCTGCAGGGCGCGGTGGACGAAGACGAGGTGATCCGCCTGGCCGTGGCCTGCGCGAACGTGGGCGTGGACGAGGTGGGTCTGTCCGACACCACCGGCATGGCCAACCCCGCGCAGGTGCGCCGCCTGTTCACGCGCCTGCGCGCCGAGCTGGGCGAGCGCGCGGGCGCGGCCCACATGCACAACACGCGCGGCCTCGGGCTGGCCAACTGCCTGGCCGCGTTCGACGTGGGCGTGCGCACCTTCGACGCCTCGCTCGGTGGCCTCGGCGGTTGCCCCTACGCGCCAGGGGCCTCTGGCAACGTGGTCACCGAAGATCTGGTCTTCATGTTCGAGGCCATGGGCGTGCGCACCGGCATCGATCTTTCGACCCTCATCGCCGCGCGCGAGCCCCTGCGCGCCGGCCTGCCCGGCGAGCCGGTGTACGGCATGACGCCCGAAGCCGGCCTGCCCAAGGGCTGGCGCGCCGCCTGAAACTTCTCCACCCCTGCCATGCCAGATACCCAAGACACCCCCCGTCCCTTGCCCTTCGAAGGCATCCGCGTCGTCGAATTCACCCACATGGTCATGGGCCCCACCTGCGGCATGGTGCTGGCCGACCTGGGTGCGGAGGTCATCAAGGTCGAGCCGCCCGCCGGCGACAACACGCGTCGACTGCTCGGTTCGGGCGCGGGCTTTTACCCGCTGTTCAACCGCAACAAGAAAAGCCTGGTGCTGGACCTGCAGTCGCCCGAGGGCCAGGAGGCCGTGCTCAAGCTGATCGCCACCGCCGACGTGGTCAGCGAGAACTTCAAGCCCGGCACCATGAAAAAACTGGGGCTGGACCACGAGAGCCTGAAGAAGCTCAACCCGCGCCTCATCTATGTGAGCCACAAGGGCTTTCTGCCCGGCCCCTACGACCACCGCACCGCGCTCGACGAGGTGGTGCAGATGATGGGTGGCCTGGCCTACATGACCGGCCGCCCCGGCGACCCGCTGCGCGCAGGCTCCTCGGTGAACGACATCATGGGTGGCCTGTTCGGCGCCATCGGCGTGATGGCCGCGCTGAGCGCGCGCGAGAAAACCGGCGAAGGCTGCGAGGTGCAGAGCTCGCTGTTCGAGAACAACGTCTTCCTCGTCGCTCAGCACATGATGCAGTTCGCCGTCACGGGCAAGGCCGCCGCGCCCATGCCCGACCGCATCTCCTCCTGGGGCATCTACGACGTGTTCCAGGTGAAGGGCGGCGAGCAGATCTTCCTCGCCGTGGTGAGCGACACGCAGTGGGCCATCTTCTGCAACGCCTTCGGCTACCAGGACCTGCAGGCCGATCCGCGACTGGTGGGGAACAACAACCGCGTGCGCAACCGCGATTGGCTCATTCCCCTGCTGCGCGAGCGCCTGGCCCTGCAGAGCGCGGCCGATCTCGCCGCGCTGTTCGAGCGCCACGGCCTGCCGTTCGCGCCCATCACCAAACCCCACGAACTGTTGGACGACCCCCACCTCTGCGCCACCGGCGGGCTGGCGCCCATCACCCTGCCCGATGGCGAGCGCGCCGGCCAGACCGCGCAGACCGTGTTGCTCCCGCTCGCGCTCGACGGCGAACGCCTGGGCGTGCGCCGCAGCCCCCCGAAACTCGGTGAACACAGCGCCGAGCTGCTGGCCGAACTGGGCTACGGCACCGAGGCCGCGGCCCAATTGAGCCGCACGGTCGTCAAAGCCGCCTGAAAAGTCATCAATCAGCCCAAAGTTGTCATTGATTCGCTCCTGCAGGTGGGGTAATCTGCCCGGGTGGACAAACTCAAACAACTCGAAACCTTCGTCGCGGTCGCCACGCGCGGCAGCCTCACCGCCGCCGCCAAAGCCGAGGGCGTGGCCCCGGCCATCATCGGGCGCCGGCTCGACGCCCTGGAAGCCCGGCTCGGCGTGAAGCTCATGGTGCGCACCACGCGGCGCATCACCCTCACCCACGAAGGCAGCGCCTTCCTGGAAGACTGCCAGCGCCTGCTGGTGGACATGGCCAACGCCGAAGCCAGCGTGAGCGCAGGCGGCGTCAAGGCCAGCGGCCACCTGCGCATCACCGCGCCGGCCGGTTTCGGCCGCCGCCATGTGGCGCCGCTGGTGCCGCGCTTTCGCGAACTGCACCCCGAGGTCACCATCTCTTTGAACTTGAGCGACCGCGTGGTCGATGTGGCGGGCGAGGCCTACGACTGCGCCGTGCGTGTGGGTGATCTGCCCGACTCCTCCCTGGTCAGCGTGCGCCTGGCCGACAACCGCCGCCTGTGCGTGGCCACGCCGCGCTACCTGCAGCAGCACGGCCGCCCGCAAGTGCCGGCCGATCTGGTGCGCTTCGACTGCCTCACGCTCTCCAGCGACGCCTCGCAGACCCGGGGCTGGGCCTTCACCGTGCCGGCGCCCGGCGGCCTGGGCGAGGTGGAGATCGTGCACCTGCGCCCCAACGGCCCGCTGGACTGCACCGACGGCCAGGTGCTGCGCGAGTGGTGCCTGGCCGGTTACGGCATCGCCTGGCGCAGCACCTGGGAAGTGGAGGCCGACATCGCCGCCGGTCGGCTGGAGAGCGTGCTCGACGACTTCGCCGCGCCGCCCAATGGCATCTTCGTGCTGTTTCCGCAGCGCAAGCACCTCGCGCTGCGCGTGCGCCTGTGGATCGACTTCCTCAAGCACGAGTACGCGCGCCCCGATTTCTGGAAAACCTGAGCCTTCAAACCACCATGAGCACCCCCCAACTCCTCGGCATTTCCGGCAGCCTGCGCCAGCAATCCTTCAACACCTCGCTGCTGCGCGCGGCGGTTCCGCTGGCGGGCGACGCGGCCCGGCTCGACGCCGCCACGCTGCACGGCATCCCGCTCTACGACGGCGACCTGGAACAGCGCGAAGGCACGCCGGCGGCCGTGCGCGAACTCAAGGAAAGGATCCTCGCCAGCGACGGGCTGCTGCTTGTCACGCCCGAATACAACAACGGCATTCCCGGTGTGTTCAAGAACGCGGTGGACTGGCTCTCGCGGCCCACGCCCGGCCTGCCCGACGTGTTCCGCGACCGGCCCGTGGCCGTCATCGGCGCCTCGCCCGGGGGCTTCGGCACCATCCTGTCGCAAGCCCACTGGCTGCCGGTGTTGCGCACCCTGGGCACCCACCCTTGGCAGGGCGGGCGGCTCATGGTTTCGCGCGCCTCGTCCGTGTTCGGCCCCGACGGCGCGCTGCTGGACGACAAGGTGCGCCAGCAGCTCGGCGAATTCGTGCAAGGCTTCGCGGCCTTCGTCGCGGCCGCGAAAAAGCCCTGAACACGGCGGGGGTGGCTCAGCCCGGGATGTCCGGCTCCACCAGATGGGCCAGCTGGGCCAGCGATTCCTGCCAGCCCAGGTAACACATCTCCAGTGGAATCACGTCGGGGATGCCGTCCTGCACCACGTTGAGTTCGGTGCCGCAGGACACGGCCTTGAGTTGCACGTCCACCGTGATCAGGCCGGGCAGGTTCGGGTCGTCGAACTGGTCGGTGTAGCGCAGGCGCTCGCCGGGCACGAGCTCCAGGTACTCGCCGCCGAACGAATGACCATGACCGGTCGAGAAGTTGTGGAACGACATCTTGAACGTGCCGCCCACCTTGGCCTCCAAATGCTGCACCTTGCAGAGAAAGCCGTAGGGCGGCAGCCAGCGGGCGAGGGCGTCGGCGTCGAGGAAGGCGCGGTAGACCTTGTCAGGTGGGGCCTTGAGGACGCGGTGGAGGCGGACGGCGCGGGAAGAGGAAGTGCTCATGGCGAGGGCCTTTCAGGTGGTGGATCATGTGGCAAGCGCGGGTCGGAGACAAGGGACTCCCAGCTGCTGACTCCACGACGATCCGGCGTGCGCCGTTTCGACATTGACCCACCTCGTCAGTCGTCATTCCAGGTGCTGTTGGCTCTCCTTCGGCGGGGCGGCTGCTCGATGGCCGTCTCCATCAAGTCCAGAAGACGGGGTTTGTCCAGGCGATCTGCAATCGTCAATGGCGTCTCACCATGGCAGTTCATGTCGCCCCACGGCAAATGCTCAGCGCAGTGCTCGAAAAAGTTCGTGATGCACGCTTGCCATGCCGGATCGGTTGAACCTGGCTCGAAGATGTGGTCGTCCAGTACCCTGGCGATGACGTGCAGCACGTTGCAGCCATAGGGATCTGTGCGGCGGAGCGTTGCTCTGCTGCGCATATCCTCGGTGAGTGCTTCGAACGCCTCAGCGTTTCTCTCTCTCACGGCGGCCATGAGGAGCGTTCCACCGAGGATCCTGGTGTTCGCATGGACATCTCTGCCATCGATCAAACCCCTCAGCCCTTGAATATCGCCGCTGACGATGAAACTGTAGGCCTCTTGGGATGGGCTCGGGTCGAGCCTCATGCTGGGAAATTTCGGGTAAATCGTGTTGATCATGTGGGGATTCGATCTCTTGGGACAGGTGTGTTCGACTTGAACACACCTGGTTGTGGAAAGAGAGTCCCTCGGAGTTCAGGCGCCGCCCGGTGTATCGACGCACACGAGCACATCGCGCGCGACCGCGAAGTGCTCAGCAAAGAGGCGGCCTGGCTCAGGCCGCCTTGGGCCGGCGCACCGCGCGCACCTTCCCGCTGGGGCCGCCACCGCAATAGAACAGACCCGCCCCGTCGGATTCGAGCCCGCTCACGCCGATGCCGGCCGGCATGTCGAGGCGTTCGAGCACCTTGCCACTTTGCGGGTCGATGCGTCGGATGTCGCTCTCATCACCTTCCCAGGTGCCATGCCAGAGCTCGCCATCGACCCAGGTGACGCCCGTGACGAAGCGGTTGGATTCGATGGTGCGGCGGATCGCGCCGGTGGCCGGGTCGATCTGATGGATCTTGCGGTCGCGGTACTGGCCCACCCACAGGCTGCCTTCGGCCCAGGTGAGCCCGGAGTCGGCGCCGCCACCGGGCGCGGGGATGGAGGCGAGCACCGCACCGGTGGCGGGGTCGATCTTGTCGATGCGCGCCTCGGCGATCTGGTACAGGTGCTTGCCGTCGAAGGCGGTGCCGGCGTCGCCCGCGCGTTTCAGCGTGCGGGTGATGTCGCCGCTGGCGGGGTCGAAGGCGACGATGCCTTCGTCGGTGGCGGCCCACACGCGCTGGCCGTCGTGGGTGACGCCGTGCACGCGCTCGGAGCCGAGGAAGGGACCGTACTCGCGCACGACTTCGGCGGTGCGCGCGGTGGGGGTGGTCTGACGGGTCATGGTGAATCTCCTATGGGCAGCACCGGGTGTCGGCGCTTGAGGGTCACTCTATTCAATCGGCAGCGAAGCAGGGAGTAACAAGATCGTCGCGAATCCGGCCAGCGGCGGTGCCAGCCAGCGCCGCGCGCGCGCCTGGCCGATGGCGCGCACGCGGCCCTCGGCCTCCAGCTCGGCGAGCGCGCGCTGCACGGTGCGCTGGCTCGCGCCCTGCGCGAGCGCAAGGGCCGAGGTGGACCAGGCCGCGCCGTCGGCCAGCAGCGCCAGCAGTGAGGCCTGTTCGCCGTCGATGGGCGGCGCGAGCAGCACAAGGGAGCGCCCGCCCGAGGGCCGCAGCGCGAAGCCGCGCGCGGTGGCCTCGATGCCCGCGAGGGGTTTGACGAGCGCGCGCAGGCGCCCGATCTCGACACGCAGGCGCGCGCGGTGCGTCTCGTCAGGGCGGCGGGAGCGAAACGTCTCGGCGATCAGGGCCTCGCGCTCCACGTCGCCCGGCCAGGCCTGGGCCAGCGCGCGCGCCAGCGCGAACAGCACGGGCCGGCGCGCGAGCGATTGCCACGCAGCGCCCGTGCCCAGGCCGCGGCGGCAGGCGTCCACCACCAGCGCGTCGGAGGCCAGCAGTTCGGCCACGTCGGCCAGCCGCAGCGCCTGCTCGCTGCCGTTGCTCAGGCGGCGCGCGGCCGGGTGGTCCAGCGCGGACTGGGTTTGTGCGACCTCGGCCTGCAGGGCGGGCACACCGGCCCGTGTGGCCGCATCGCGCGCGCGGGCCAGGGCCGCGCGCCCGGCCTCCACGCGCAGCGAGCGCAGCGCGAGCTCGGCCGCGACCAGTTCGGCCACCGCCGCGAGCGCGGGCGGCTGGCGGGTGGTGTCGATGGCCGCGAGCACGGCCTCGGCTTCGGTGAGTCGGCCGAGCCGCAGCAGGCGGCGCGCCGCGATCAAGCGGGCCTGGTGCGCGTTGGCGTGGTCGGCGTGGGCTTCAAGGATGGCCGCGGCGGCGGTCAGCGGGCGCGTGGAGCCGCCGAGGTCGCGCATGGCCAGCGCCACCTCGGCCTCTGCCACCACGCAGCGGGCGCGCGCCAGGGTTTCGTGCGCGCCGAAGCCTCGGCCGGCGCGCCGCAGCAGGTCGCGCGCGCGTGAGTGTTCCCCGAGCTGGGCCATGGCGATGCCGCGCAAGGCCAGGGCGGGCGGGTCGTCACGCAGGGCCACGCGCTTGAGCGCGCCCAGCGCGTCGCCCGCAGCCAGGGCGCGCGCGGCGGCGGTGATGAGGGAGTCCATGCCGACAGGCTACACCGCGGCGCGCCCACGGTGCGAACCTGTCGGTCCACCTTCACGTTGGCAGCCTTGACGTCTGACGCGCTGGCCGCTTCAACGCGAGCGGCTGTCCGGCTGCCTCTCAGACAGGAAGGCCGTGGCCTTCACCGCCCGGATCGCCGGGTCCGTCAGAGCCGTTGTGGAACGAGCCATTGGGCTCGACGTCATTGCTGGCCGAGGTGTCCTCGCCCGGGTTTTCGTAGGTCGCCAGGAAGCCTTGAAGGTTGTCTTTGTGCACCGTTTCGGCCAGCTCGACCGCCGTGAGGCCCCGGATGTTGTGGCGTTCCCAGTCGAAGAACAAGCGGAATTCGTGGAAGAAGTCTTCCAGCAGGTTCGCGAGCACCGGTTGGTCCGAGGGGACGTCAAACCAGGCATCTGGCAGGTGCATCGCCATGTCGTGGAGCACCGTGTTGCCCTGGTCATCGTGGTGCCTCAGTTCGGGCTCGATCGACCGGATCGCCATGTCGGTGAGCAGCAGGTACAGGGCGCTGGCGTTGCGATGCCTAACGGCCTCCATCAGCAAGGTGACGCCCTGTGCGTTCCGGGTGTTCAGGTTGACCCGCTGTTGGGCAATCTGCCACATGAGTTGGGGCAAGTTGTGGCTGGCGATGGCCTGGCGTGCCAGATCGCCTGGATCGACGGCTGCCTGTGAATGAAGGCCGGTACCAAAGATGGAGTGCACGGAGGGGCTCACTTTCGCTTCAAAAAGGGATGAAGCAGAGGCAGTGGGCGTGGTTCAGCGCTCGGTTCAGCTCCAGGAGGAAGGGAGGTCGCCGCGCCGGTCGCGCAGTTGCGAATGCCGCCGCGCTTCGACCAGCGCGCCGCGCGAGAGGGTGGCGAAGCGCAGGGTTTCCTCGCGCCCACCCTGGTCCATCACGGCGCCGTCCGGCGCACAGACCGTGCTCAGGCCGCCGTAGGTGGTGTGGCCTTCCTGGCCGCAGGCGTTGGCGTAGGCCACGAACACGCGGTTCTCCAGCGCGCGCGCGGGCAGCAGCACGCGCTGCACCTCGTCGAAGTCGATCATGTTCGCGGTCGGCACGAGCAGGGCATCGGTGCCTTGCAGCGCGAGGCCGCGCGCGGGTTCGGGGAACTCGATGTCGTAGCAGATCAGCAGGCCGAGCTGCCAGCCGTGCCAGGCGAACACGGCGGGCGCCTTCGGGCCGGGGCTGAACTGCGCGCGGTCGATGTCGCCGAACAGGTGGGTCTTGCGGTAGTTCGCAAGGCGCTGGCCGTCGGCATCGATGAACTGCACTGCGTTCCAGGGCTTGCCGTCGGCGTTTGCTTCGGGATAGCCGTAGACGATGGCGATGCCATGGCGCAACGCGATGGTGGCCACGGCCTGCGCGAGCGCGCCGTCGGCCGGTTCGGCCAGGGCCGCCACGCCGGCCGCGCCGATCTGGTAGCCGGTGAGCGACATCTCGGGGCACAGCAGCAGCCCGGCCCCCTGGTCGCGCGCCTGCGCGGCGGTGGCGTCGAGCAGCACCAGGGCCTGGGACGGTGTGCCCGCGTAGGGGCATTGCCATAGGGCAAGGGTGAGGGACTCGTCCATGCTCAGTCCGGCAGGGCCATGGGCCCGAGTTCGGCGAACACGTCGCCGGGTCCGGGGTTGGCCGCGTGCGTGTGGCCGCCCAGGTGCCTGACGATGCCCCACACCGCGTTCAGCGAGGTCTGCACCGCGCCCTCGACCCAGGCGGGCGTGAAGGACACGTCGTCGCCCGCGAGGAAGATGCCGCGCTCGGTGGCCGCGAAGCCGTCCTGCATGAAGTGGCTGTACATGCGGTGGTTGTAACGGTAGTGGCCGGGCAGCGCGCCCTTGAAGGCGCCGAGGAAGTGCGGGTCGGCCTCCCAGGAGACGCTGATCGGGTCGCCGATGATGTGGCTGGCGATGTCCACGTCGGGGTAGATCTTCTGCAGGGCCTGCAGCGCGAGCTGCACGCGCTTCTGGGTGCCGTGCGGCAGCATCTTGAGCGCGTCGCCCATCCAGGCGTAGCTCAGGCAGATCACGCCGGGCTGGTCGGGCCCGTGGTCGAACAGGTAGGTGCCGCGCGTGAGCCGGTCGGTGAGCGTCATGCCCATCTGCGGCCAACCGTTGGCACGGAGGTCGTTCCAGAACGGGCGGTCCACCATCACGAAGGTCTTGGACGACTGCATGTAGCGCGTGCGGTCCAGCGCCATCCAGTGCTTCTGCGAGAACAGCGCCTCTTCCACCGCGATCTGCGTGGTCAGCAGCCAGCTCTGGCAGGTGGTGACCACGGCCGGGTAGCTGCGGGTGTTGCCCCAGGTGTCGGTGACGGCGAGTTCGTTGCTCGCCGCGCGCGCGATCGCCGTGACGCCCGGGCGCGGCGCGCCGTGGTGCAGGCTGGCCAGGGTGGTGCCGGCGGGCCAGTGGCGCAGTTCGTTTTCGGCGGGCGCGTGGTGCCACAGACCCAGCGGTACCTGCTGCGCGCCACCCACGATGAGGTGCTGGTTCTCGTCGCAGCCGGTGAGCACCACGCGCAGAATCTCGAGCATGGAGTTGGGGAAGTCGGAGTCCCAGCCGCCGGTGCCGAAGCCGACCTGGCCGAACACCTCGCGGTGCTGGAACGGCAGGCGAGAGAAGGCTTTGGAGGTGGCGACGAAGTCGTAGAAGGTGCGGTCGTCCCACAGGGGCACGAGGTGGTCCCACAAGGCCTTGAGCTTGGCCGCGTCGCGCTCGCGCAGCGCCTGCTGCAGGCCGGTGAAGCCGGCGCCGTCCTCCAGCGCCTGGGCCCAGGCCTCGGCCACCTCGCCGAACAGCGGCGGCAGATCGGCCAGGGTGCGGCCCCAGTGGGTCTGGCCTTCGAGGTCGATCACGGTGCAGCCGGCGGCGGGCGTGAGCGGGTTGGGGAAGGGCTGGGTCTTGAGGCCGAGCCGGTCCACGTAGTGGAAGAAGGCGGTGCTCGATGCGGGAAAGCGCATGCCCCCGAGTTCGGCGATGGCGCCCTGGCCACCTTCGAAGGCCTGCGAGCGCAGCCGCCCGCCCATGCGCGAGGCCTCGTAGACCACGGGTTTGAGGCCCAGCTTCATCAGCTCGTAGGCCGCCACCATGCCGGCCATGCCGGCGCCGACGATGGCCACTTCCTGCCCCAGGCGCTCGGTGGGCAGTTCGCCCAGGCCGGCGGGGTGGGCGATCCAGTCGTCGAAGGCGAACGGGAAGTCGGGTCCGAACAGGGTCACGGGCGCATCGGCGCCGCGTTGCAGGGTGGCCATGGCGAGTCCTTTCAGAACAGGCTGGTGAGAAGCCAGCCTGCCGTGCCCCACATCATCAACGCAACCAGGCCATCCAGCACGCGCCACACGTGCAGCGAGTTGAGCCGGCGGCCCAGCCAGAAGGCGGCCGCGCCCAGCGCGATGAACCAGACCAGCGAGCCGGTGGCCGCGCCCAGGCCGAAGACGGCGCTGCCCTGGCCGTAGGCGAGCGAGGCGGTGCCGATCAGCACGGCGGTGTCGAGCCAGGCGTGCGGGTTCAGGAAGGAGAAGGCCAGGGCGGAGAGGACGGCCTGGCGCGGCGACACCGGTTCGGCGGTGAGGCCGCCGTCGGCGCCGAAGGGCGTGGCGCGCGGGCGCAGGAAACGCTGGAAGGCCTGCCAGCCATAGACACCGAGGAACAGCACGCCCGCGCCGATCAGCGCGCCGAGCAGCTTGTCCGACAGGCCGCCGAGCTGGGCCAGGCCCAGCACGCCCAGGCCGATGAGCACCACGTCGGCCAGTGCGCAGGTGAGCACGGTGAGCCACAGGTGCTGGCGTTGCAGGCCCATGCGCAGCACGTGGGCGTTCTGCGGGCCGATCGCCATGATCAGCGACATGCTCAGCACCATGCCGGCGGTGAAGGTGGGAAAGGCGAGGGTCATGCGGACTCCGGAAACAAAACAGGTGAATGGCCGGCAGTGTGCGCGCAAACCCGCATCATTTAAATGGAGTTAAATTAAACTAGGTTCGATTGAAAATAACTTGAGTGAATGATGCTGGACGCCCGCCAACTCGACGCCCTGGCCGCCGTGGTCGAGCACGGCGGCTTCGGCCCGGCCGCGCAGGCCCTCTCGCTCACGCTGGCGGCGGTGTCGCTGCGCATCAAGTCGCTGGAGGACACGCTGGGCCAGCGCCTGCTGGTGCGTGGCAAGCAGGTGCGCGCCACCCCGGCCGGGCAGGCGCTGCTGGCCCATGTGAAGCAGGTGCGGCTGATGGAGGCCGACCTGCTCGACGGCCTGCAGGGTGGGGCGCCGGCCCCGGGCGGCGTGCGCTGGCAGAGCCTGTCGGTGGCGATCAACGCCGACTCGGTGGCCGGCTGGTTCCTGCCTGGCGTGGCCGCGCTGCTCAAGCGCCACCACCTGCTGCTGGACATCATGATCGACGACCAGGACCACACGCACAGCGCGCTCAAGAGCGGCGACGTGATGGGCTGCGTGACCGCGTTGTCCACGGCCATGCGCGGCTGCGTGGCCGAGCCGCTGGGCGTGATGCGCTACCACTGTGTGGCCTCGCCGGCGGTGGCGCAGCGCTGCCGCACGCCCAAGGGCGCGGTCTCGGTGCACAAGCTGCTGGCGCAGCCGGCCATCATCTTCAACCGCAAGGACGCGCTGCAGGACGCCTTTCTGGAACAGCACTTCGGTTTGCGCCAGCCGCGCTACCCGCGCCATTTCGCGCCGGCGGTGGAGGCTTTCGAGACCGCGATCGAGCTCGGCCTGGGCTGGGGCATGGTGCCCGAGCAGCACCTGCAGAACCGCCCGGCGTTGCAGGAAATCCTGCCCGGCGCCACGGTGGACGTGTCGCTGTACTGGCAGCACTGGGCGCACGAATCGCTGTCGGCGCGGCGACTGACCGAAGCGGTGAAGGCGGCGGCGCGCGCGCACCTGGCGGCGCCGGGCTGAGCGCCCGGGCGGTGGTGGCGCTCAGGCGGGGGTGAGGGTCGGCGGTTCGAAGGCGCGCACGGGCGCGGCCTCGCCGTGCCAGAGCGCCACGTCCACCAGCGCGGTCATGGCGCTGCTGCCTTGGGCCAGGCGCGAGGTGCCGAGGTCGAGCGTGAGCACGTTCGGGTTGCCGTGGCGCTCCGGCTCGCCACCGTCGCTGTCGAACCAGGCGCCGGTGGAGATCACCACCACGCCCGGCATCACGGCCTCGTCCAGCGTGGCGCCGCCCAGGCAGGTGCCGCGCGCGTTGAACACGCGCACCAGGTCGCCGTCGGCGATGCCGCGTGCGCGTGCGTCGTCCGGGTTCAGTCGAACGCGCTGGCGCTCGCGCAGCTTCTGCTCGCGCGAGACGACCCCGGCATCGAGCTGCGAGTGCAGCTTGTCGGCCGGTTGCGAACTGATCAGGTGCAGCGGCCACTGGCGCGCGCTGTCCGCGCCCAGCCATTCGGCGGGGGCGAGCCAGCTCGGGTGGGGCGGGCAGTCCGCGTAGCCGAAGCCCGCGATGGCGGCCGAGTGCAGCTCGATGCGGCCCGACGGCGTGCCCAGTGGCGCGGCCTGCGGGTCCTGGCGGAAGGCCTCGAACAGCACCATCTCGCGCTCGGGCTCGGGCAGCTCGGCCACACCTTCTTCCCAGAAGCGGTCGAAGTCGGGCAGGGTGAAGCCGGCGGCGCGCCAGTTGTCGGCGGTGCTGTCGTAGAGGGCGCGCACCCAGGCGGCCTCGTCGCGGTCCTCGGTGAACGCGGCCTCGTGCCCGGCGCGCGCCGCCAGGTCGCGGTAGATGTCGAAGTCGTTGCGGCTCTGGCCCACCGGCGCGATCGCCTGCTTCATTGCCAGCAGGTAACGGTCGCGCGACGAACCCCCGACGTCGTTGCGTTCCAGCGTGGTGGTGGCGGGCAGCACGATGTCGGCGCGGCGCGCGGTCGGCGTCCACCAGCTGTCGTGCACGACGATGGTCTCGGGCTTCTGCCAGGCGCGCACCAGGCGGTTCAGGTCCTGGTGGTGGTGGAACGGGTTGCCGCCGGCCCAGTAGACGAGTCGGATGTCGGGGTAGGTCCCTGTGCGGCCGTTGAAGGCATAGGTTTCACCGGGGTGCAGCAGCATGTCGGCCATGCGCGCCACCGGGATGCTGCGGCCAATCGGGTTGGGGCCGGTCGACAGCCGGGGGGCGGCGACATCAGGCCGTGGCGTGGCCGCGCCATTGATGGACCCATGGCCGAAGGCGAACCCCCCGCCCGGCAGGCCGATCTGGCCCAGCACGGCCGCCAGCGCGATGCTGGCCCAGTAGGGCTGTTCACCGTGGTGGGCGCGCTGCAGTGACCAGGTGCAGTTGATCATGGTGCGCTGGCGCGCGGCGCTGCGCGCCAGCTCGGCGATGGTGGGGGCGTCCACGCCGCAGATGGTGGCGGCCCAGGCCGCGTCCTTGGGCTGCCCGTCGTCCGTGCCGCGCAGGTAGCGGGCCCAGGCGTCGAAGCCGCTGCAATGGGTGTGAAGGAAGGCGGTGTCGTGCAGGTCCTCGGCCAGCAGGGTGTGGGCCATGCCCAGCATCAGCGCGGTGTCGGTGTTGGGCCGGATCGGGATCCAGCGCGCGCTCAGGCCCTCGGGCACGTCGGCGCGCGTCGGGCTGATCACCACGAACTCGATGCCTGCCCGGGCGGCGCGGGCGATCCAGGCCGCGCTGCTGTGCTCGCCCGCACCGCCGGAGGTGACCTGGGTGTTGCGCAGCGGCAGGCCGCCGAAGGCAATGAACAGGCGGGTGTGGGCCAGCACGCTGCGCCAGTCGGTCACGCGGCCGGTCACGGGGGCGTAGGTGCCGATCACGTGCGGCAGCAGGAACTGGGCCGCGCCCCAGCTGTAGTTGCCGGCCTGTCCGACGCAGCCGCCGCCGCTGTGCAGAAAGCGCTGGGTGAGCGTGCGCGCGTGGTGCAGGCCGCCGGCCGACGACCAGCCGTAGGAGCCACCGAAGACCGCGCCGTGGCCGTGTTGCCCGCGCACCCGGGCCAGTTCGCCGGCCACCAGGTCCAGCGCGGTGTCCCAGTCGACCTCGACGAAGCGGTCGTGGCCGCGCGCGGCGCGGTCGCTGCCCTCACGCTGGCGCAGCCAACCCTCGCGCACCGCCGGGCGCGCGATGCGCAGCGGCGAATGCACCATGCCCGGCATGGAGCGCAGGATGGGCGAAGGCACCGGGTCGCGCGCGAAGGGCAGGCAGTCGACCACGCGGCCGTCTTCGACCACGGCGGTGAAGGCGCCCCAATGGGACAGGGAGGGAAAGTGCTGGCGCGGATGTGGCATGGTTGGAAATGGAGGCCGCGTCTGGCACGGGGGGTCAGGCGGCGTAGTTGAGCGGCAGCGCGGTGGTGTACTTGATCTCTTCCATCGCGAAGCTGGAGCTGACGTCGAACAGCTCCACGATCTGGATCAGCTTCTTGTAGACGACGTCGAAGCCGGCGATGTCGGGCACCACCACCTTGAGCAGGTAGTCGGTGTCGCCGCTCATGCGGTAGAACTCGACCACCTCGGGCAGGTCGCGCACGCCCAGGGCGAAGCGGCGCAGCCATTGCAGGTCGTGGTGGCTGGTCTTGATGGACACGAACACCGTCACGCCCAGGCCGAGTTTGGCGCTGTCGAGCAGGCACACCTGCTGGCGGATGTAGCCCTGTTCGTGCAGGCGCTGCACGCGCTTCCAGCAGGCGGTGGTCGACAGGCTCACGCGCTCGGCGATCTCGCTGACGGGCAGCCGCGCATCGGTCTGCAGCAGGGCGAGGATGGCTCGGTCTTTCTTGTCCATGGGTGCTTCCGAGTGTCGGGTCGGCAATGGTAAATTTTTTTCACTTGCACGGTGGATTGAGTGCCCATTTGGAAAAAAACGTCTCCGCCCCCGCTCCTAGACTGGCCGCTCAAGGAGTTCCCTCACATGCAAGAAAGCACCCGCCTGGCCTCCCTCGGCCGAGACCCCCAGCGCTTTGGCGGCCTGGTCAACACGCCCATCTTCCGCGGCTCGACGATCCTGTCGTCCAGCATGGCCGAATGGGAGCAGCGCAAGGTCGATCGTGCCGCCGACGTGCCGGGCGCTACCACCTACGGCCGTTTCGGCACCCCCACCACGCACGCGCTGGAAGACGCCATCGCCCAGCTCGAAGGCGGCCACCGCGCCCAGCTGTTCCCCTCGGGGCTGGCCGCCATCACCACCGTGCTCACCGGCCTGCTGCGCCAGGGTGACCATGTGCTGGTGACCGACAGCGCCTACGGCCCCACGCGCGGCTTCCTCTCGCGCGTGCTGGCGCGCTTCGGTGTCGAGATGACGCTGTACGACCCCCGCATCGGGGCCGGCATCGCCGCGCTGATGCGACCCAACACCCGCGTCGTCTACGTGGAATCGCCGGGCTCGGAGACCTTCGAGATCCAGGACATCCCGGCCATTGCCGAGGTCGCGCACCGCCAGGGCGCCCACGTGGTGATGGACAACACCTGGGGCACGCCGCTGTTCTACAAGCCCTTCGAGCACGGCGTGGACGTGTCCATCCAGGCCGCCACCAAGTACATCGTCGGCCATTCGGACGCCATGCTGGGCATCGCCACCTGCACCGCGCAGACCTGGCCGCTGATCAAGCAGGCGGCCCAGGACCTGGGCCAGACTACCAGCCCTGACGATGCCTACCTGGCGCTGCGCGGCCTGCGCACGCTGGGCGTGCGCCTGCGCCAGCACCACAGCGCCGGCCTGGAGGTGGCGCGCTGGCTGGAAGGCCACGACGCCGTCGAGGCCGTGCTGCACCCGGCCCTGCCCAGCCACCCGGGCCACGCCCTGTGGCAACGCGACTTCCTGGGCGCCTGCGGCCTGTTCTCCGTGGTGCTCAAGACCACCTCGGTGCAGGACATGCACGGCTTCGTCGACGCGCTGCAGCTGTTCGGCCTGGGCGTGTCCTGGGGCGGCTTCGAAAGCCTGGTCATTCCCTTCACGCCGGGCGGCGACCACACCGCGGCGCGCTGGCCCTGGCGCGGCCAGGCCCTGCGCCTGCACGTGGGGCTGGAAGACCCGCAGGACCTGATCGCCGACCTCGATCAGGCCCTGCTGGCCATGTCGCGGCGCCTGCGCGCGGCCTGACATAAGCTTCTTTCCAATCTGTCTAAACGATCGGCTCCAAATGACCTTGCGGCGACTACCATCGCTCCCCTTGGAACATACTGGACGGTCGTTTTTCCGTTCCACCCCATCCCAGGTATCTCTCCATGAGCAAGATGAAAATTGAGGGCTCCTTCGTCGCCCTGATCACGCCGTTCAACCAGGACGGCAGCCCCGACTTCGGCGCCTTTCGCAGCCTGCTGAAGTTCCAGGAAGACAACGGCACCAGCGCGGTGCTCATCATGGGATCGACCGGCGAAGTCTCCATGCTCTCGCAGAAGGAGCGCGAAACCATCATCGCCGAGACCGCGCGTTTCAAGACCGGGAAGATGAAGTTCTTCTACGGTTGCACTGGCAACAACACCCAGACCACCATCGATTACCTGAAGTTCGCCCGTGCCAACGGCGCCGACGGTGCGATCCTGGCCGCACCGGCCTACATCTGCGGCCCCGAGGCCGATCTGGAGGACTACTTCCTGGAAGTGGCCGATGCCACCGACCTGCCGCTGGGCCTCTACAACAACCCGCCGCGCGTGAAGACCGACCTGCACTGGGACAACCTGCTGCGCATCTTCAAGCACCCCAACTACGTTGTGCACAAGGAATCGACCACCCGCGTGGGCCAGGTCGCGCAGGTGCTCAAGGCGCGCCCGGACGTGTCGGTGATGTGCTGCGACTCGCCCAACCTGGGCCTGGTCGTGCCGACCATGAGCCTGGGCGGCCATGGCACCGCCAACATGACCGGCAACATCGCCCCTGCCGAGATGGTGACGATCTCCAAGCCCTGGACCACGCCGGACGTGTCGGTCAGCTTCCGCGACGCCTACCTGGGCCTGCTGCCCATGCTTCATTACTCCTACTCCGCCATCAACCCGGTGGCCATCAAGTCCCTGATGAAGGCCGTTGGCCTGCCCTCCGGCATCCTGCGCAAGCCGCTCAAGAACCTGGAAGGCGAAGCGCTGCTCAAGGGCCTGCGCATCGTCAAGGAGCTGGAGCTGGACAAGAAGTACGGCTGGAGCTCGCCCGAGCTGAAGGCGGCCTGACATGGACCTGGGCATCGCAGGGCGCAAGGCGCTGGTGTTTGGCGGCAGCAAGGGCATGGGCCGCGCCTGCGCGCGCGAGCTGTCGGCCGAGGGCGTCGAGGTGGTGATCGCCGCGCGCACGCCAGCCACGCTGGAACAGGCGGCGGCCGAGATCCAGGCCGAAACGGGCACCCCGGTGCGCTGGGTGTCGGCCGACATCACCACCGATGCTGGGCGCGACGCGGCCTTGGCGGCCTGCCCGGCGCCCGACATCCTGATCAACAACGCCGACGGCATGCCGCCCGGCGATTTCCGCGAATGGACGCCGGCCGACTGGCACCGCGCGGTGGACTCGATGATGGTCGGCCCGATCGAAATGATGCGCCGCACCGTGGACGGCATGATCGAACGGCGCTTCGGCCGCATCGTCAACATCGTCTCGCGCAGCGTCAAGACGCCGCAACTGGAGCTGGGCCTGTCCAACGGCGCGCGCTCGGGCCTGGTGGGTTTCGTGGCCGGTCTGGCGCGCCAGACCGTGCGCCACAACGTGACCATCAACAACCTGCTGCCCGGCGTGTTCGCCACCGACGCGCAGCGCCACCACATCCTGGGCATGCTCGACACCACGGGCAAGACCTTCGACCAGCTCTGGCACGAGCGCGGCACCCAGAACCCGGCCGGCCGCTATGGCGAGGCCCATGAGCTCGGGGCGCTGTGCGGCTTCATCTGCTCGGCGCGCGCGGGCTACATCACCGGCCAGAACCTCTTGATCGACGGAGGCGCCTACCCAGGCACCTTCTGACGTCCGATTTGCAAGCCGGCACTCGACCGGCGTCACCGGAGACAGCGTCCCCACCACCGTCCCACCGCCAACCATCCGAGGTCTCCATGAAATCGATCCATCGCCGCGCTTTCACCCGTTATGGCGTCGCCCTGGCCAGCCTGGCCGCTGCTGGTGCGCTTCACGCGCCCCTGGCCCTGGCCCAGGCGCCGTATCCCACCGCCAAGCCCATCGTCATCGTCGTGCCGCACGCGGCTGGTGGCGCGGTGGACGGTGTGGCCCGCACCCTGGCCGAGCGCCTGGCCGAGGATCTGAAGCAAAGCGTGGTGGTGGAGAACCGCCCGGGGGCGTCGGGCCTGATCGGCGCCGCCTCGGTGGCGCGTGCCGATGCCGACGGCTACACGCTGTACTTCAACGCCTCCATCCACGCCGCGGCGCCCCTGCTCTACAAGAGCCAGGTCAAGTTCGACGCGATCAAGGACTTCACGCCGATCGGCATGGTGGCCGAAGGCGCACTGATCTTCAGCGTCAACCCGCAGGTGCCGGCGAACACGGTGATCGACCTGGTCAACGTGGTCAAGGCCAACCCCAACAAGTACAGCTTCGTCACCAGCGGTTACGGCTCCGCGGGCCACCTGGGCATCGCACAGTTCGTGTCCGACGTCGGCCTGGGCGACAAGGGCATTCCGATCGCGCTGTACAAGGGCGCCGCACCCGCGCTGCAGGACCTGATCGGCGGCCAGGTGCACGCCATGATGGACCCGTTCCTCTCTTCGCTGCCGCACGTGCAGAGCGGCCGCCTGCGCGCCATCGCCCAGACCGGCCGCGTGCGCAGCCCGCTGCTGCCCGATGTGCCCACCATGCGCGAAGCCGGCCTGCGCGACTTCGAGTTCTATTCCTGGTATGGCCTGTGGGCGCCGGCCAAGCTGCCCGCACCCGTGTTGAAGGCGCTGGAGTCCGCTACCGAGCGCTCCACGAAGTCGGCCGCGTTCAAGACCAAGCTCAACGGCCTGGGCTTTGACGCCACCTTCCGCAACTCGGCCGACTTCAACAAGTACATCATCAGCGAGACGGCCAAGTACCAGGCCATCATCGAGAAGGCCGGCATCAAGATCGAGTGACCACCCGGTCTTGCGCGGCCCCGGGCCGCGGGGCCGGAGGGCGCGCGAGCGAGCCGATCCGACGATGAAAGTCCTGGTGCTGGGCGCGGGCGTGGTCGGCATGGCCACGGCCTACTACCTCTGGCGCGATGGCCACGAAGTGACCGTGGTCGAGCGCAACGCCGGCCCCGCCGGCGAGACCAGCTTCGGCAATGCCGGCGGCCTGTGTCCCAGTTTCGCCGGCCCCTGGGCGGCGCCCGGCATGGTGTCCAAGGTGCTGCGCATGCTGCTGCAGGCGGACGCCCCCATCCGCTTCCGGCCGCAGGCCAGCCTGCACCAGTGGCGCTGGATCGCCCGCTGGGTGGCCGAATGCAACCCGGAGAGCTTTCGCCGCAACAAGCTGCGCATGCAGCGCGTGGCGCACTACAGCCTGGCCTGCCTGCGCAGCCTGGCCGACGAAGCCGGCCTGCACGACTTCGACTTCCACGCCGACGGCACGCTGTGGCTGTTCCGCACACCGCAGGAGGCCGAGCTCGGCCGCCTGGCCGCGCGGGCGCTGGACAGCTTCGGCGTGCCCTGGCGCTGGCTGGAGCCGAACGAGGTCGATGCCTGCGAGCCCGCGCTGGCGCAGCGCAGCGCCCGCATCGCCGGTGCGCTGCAGCTGCCCGCCGACGCCTCGGGCGACAGCCACCGGTTCGCCCAGTCGCTGGCGCAGCTGCTGCGCGACCAGGGGGTGGCGCTGCGCTTCAACACCACGGTCGAGGCGCTGGAGACCGAAGGGGACCGCGTCACCGGCGTGCGCAGCTCGGCCGGGCGGCTGACGGCCGACGCCTGCGTAGTGGCCCTGGGCAACCAGGCGCCCTTCCTGCTGCGCCCGCTGGGGCTGAACCTGCCGGTCTACCCGCTCAAGGGTTATTCGATCACCGTGCCGCTGCGGGAGGACGCGCCCGACATCCGTCCCGCGCTGATGGACGAGCACAACAAGGTCATGATCTCGCGCCTGGGCGGGCGCATCCGCGCGGCGGGCATGGCCGAGCTGGGCGGCTATGGCCTGAGCGCCGACCCGGCCCAGCGCGACATGCTGCTGCGCGTGGTGCGCGAGTTCATCCCGCGCGGCATGGACGAACAGCGGGTGGATTTCTGGGCCGGCCTGCGCCCCATGACGCCCGATGGCCCACCCATCCTGGGGCCCACGCGCTGGCTCGGCCTGTTCCTCAACAGCGGGCACGGCTCCAACGGCTGGACCCAGGCCTGCGGCACCAGCCGCATCGTGGCCAGCCTGGTGGCCGGGCGCCCGCCCGAGATCGACCTCGAAGGCCTCACTGGCGAGCGCTTCGGCATCAGCGCGCGCTGAGCCGGTGTAGCCCCGCAGGGTGCCACCAGGGCGCCGATCCCGCCGTGAAAGGCGGCCCCCGTAAAATTCCGCCCCTATGCTCAAGATCAAACAGGAACTGTTGGACGGCCTCGCCGCCGCGCTGGAAAGCCTCTCGCCCGGTGCCGGCGCCAAGGCGGCGTTCGAATCGCCCAAGGTGGCGGCCCATGGCGACTTCGCCAGCACCGCGGCCATGCAGTTGGCCAAACCGCTCAAGCTCAACCCGCGCCAGCTCGGCGAGAGCCTGCGCGCCCTGCTGCTGGCGCAGCCGGTGTACCAGCGCTGGGTGTCGGAGATCGACCTGGCCGGCCCGGGTTTCCTCAACATCCGCCTCAAGCCCGAGGCCAAGCAGCAGATCGTGCGCGAGGTGCTGCAGGGCGGTGACGCGTTCGGCATGCAGCCGTCCAACGGCCAGCGCCTGATGGTCGAGTTCGTCTCGGCCAACCCCACCGGCCCGCTGCACGTGGGCCACGGCCGCCAGGCCGCGCTGGGCGACGCGATCTGCAACCTCTACGGCACCCAGGGCTGGAGCGTGCACCGCGAGTTCTATTACAACGACGCGGGCGTGCAGATCGGCACCCTGGCCACCTCCACGCAGCTGCGCGCCCAGGGCGTCAAGCCGGGTGATGCGGACTGGCCCGAGGCCGCCTACAACGGTGACTACATCCAGGACATCGCCAACGACTTCCTCGCGAAGCAGACCGTGAAGGCCGACGACCGCGAGTTCACCGCCAGCGGCGACGTGAACGACCTCGACGGCATCCGCCAGTTCGCCGTGGCCTACCTGCGCCACGAGCAGGACCTGGACCTGCAGGCCTTCGCGGTGAAGTTCGACCACTACTACCTGGAGTCCAGCCTGTACACCAGCGGGCGCGTGGCGGCCACGGTGCAGAAGCTGATCGACGCCGGCAAGACCTACGAGCAGGACGGCGCGCTCTGGCTCAAGTCGACCGAGTACGGCGACGACAAGGACCGCGTGATGCGCAAGTCCGACGGCTCGTTCACCTACTTCGTGCCCGACGTGGCGTACCACATCGCCAAATGGGAGCGCGGCTTCAGCAAGGTCATCAACATCCAGGGCACGGACCACCACGGCACCATCGCGCGCGTGCGCGCCGGCCTGCAGGCCGCGGGCGTGGGCATTCCCCAGGGCTACCCCGACTACGTGCTGCACACCATGGTGCGGGTGGTGCGCGGCGGCGAAGAGGTCAAGATCAGCAAGCGCGCGGGCAGCTACGTCACGCTGCGCGACCTGATCGAATGGACCAGCAAGGACGCGGTGCGCTTCTTCCTGCTCAGCCGCAAGCCCGACACCGAGTACACCTTCGATGTCGATCTGGCGGTGCAGAAGAACAACGACAACCCGGTGTACTACGTGCAGTACGCGCACGCGCGCATCTGCTCGGTGCTGGCCTCGTGGGGCGGCGATGCCAGCACGCTGGCCGACGCCGACCTGTCCGCGCTCGACAGCGCGCCGGCCCAGGCCCTGATGCTGCTGCTGGCCAAGTACCCGGCGATGCTGAGCGACGCCGCGCGCGACTTCGCGCCGCACGACGTCACCTTCTACCTGCGCGAGCTTGCGGCCAGTTACCACAGTTACTACGACGCCGAGCGCATCCTGGTCGATGATGAGGCGGTGAAAACGGCCCGCTTGGCGTTGGTGAAGGCCACCGCGCAGGTGTTGCACAATGGGCTGGCCGTGCTGGGCGTCAGTGCCCCGCAGAAGATGTGATGGTGAAACAAGCGATGAAAAAGAAATCCTCCACCAGCCGAAGCAGCTTTGGCGGCACCCTGATGGGTTTCGTCATCGGCCTGCTCGTGGGCCTGGGCGCCGCACTGGCCGTGGCGGTGTACGTGACGCGCGTGCCGATCCCGTTCGTGGACCGCAACGTCTCGCGCAATCCCGATCAGGACGCGCTCGAGGCCGAGCGCAACAAGGGTTGGAACCCGAACCGCAGCCTGGGTGGCGCCCCCGTGCCGGCCACCCCGGCGCCCGCCGTGCCGGCCGCGCAGGCGCCGGGCGCCATCGTGGTGCCTCCGGCCGATGGCCAGCCCCTGCCGGCGCCGGCCGCGCCCGCCACCGGCGCGGCCACCCGCCCGGCCGCCGACCCGCTGGGCGACCTGGTGCAGTCGCGCCTGGGCCAGCCCGGGGCTGCCGCGCCAGCGCCCACCACGCCGGCCACCACGGCCGCCGCCCCCCCCGGGGCCGACCCCTTCACCTACTTCGTGCAGGCCGGCGCCTTCCGCACGCCGGAAGACGCCGAGGCCCAGCGCGCCAAGCTCGCCATGCTGGGCATCGATGCCGCGATCAGCGAGCGCGAGCAGAACGGCCGCACGGTGTTCCGCGTGCGCGTGGGCCCCTTCAACCAGAAGGCCCTGGCCGACCTGACGCTGGAGCAACTGCAGGTCAATCACATCGAATCGGCCCTGGTGCGCGTGCAGCGCTGAGGCGATCCTCCGGCGGGAACTTTTGCCGCTTCGGCCAGCCCCAACCGGGCCTGTTCCCCTGGAGTTTCATTTCATGCAACGTCGCGATTTCTCCCGTTCCCTGCTGGCCGCCGGCACCACCGCCCTGGGCGCCGCCAGCGGCCTGACCCTCACGCCCGCCCTGGCGCAGCGCGTGGGGCCCAAGGAGGGCGTGGACTTCATGCGCCTGGCCAAGCCGGCCCCGGTGCAGAGCCCGGCGAGCCAGGTCGAGGTGCTGGAGTTTTTTGCCTACAGCTGCATCCACTGTTTCAACTTCGAGCCGATCTTCGACGACTGGATCCAGAAGAAGCCGGCGCATGTGACCGTCAGGCGCATGCCGGTCGCCTTCAGCCCGCAGTTCGTGCCCATGCAGCGCCTGTACTTCACGCTGGAGGCCATGAACCTGGTCGACAAGCTGCACGCCAAGGTCTTCCAGGCCATCCATGTGGAGCGCCTGCCGCTGACCACGCCGCCGGCCATCATCGACTGGGTGGGCAAGCAGGGCGTGGACCGCGCGAAGTTCACCGAGATCTTCGACATCGCCGCGACCGGCCAGAAGGCCCAGCAGGCCGTGAACCTGCAGGATGCCTACGGGGTGGAGGGCACGCCTGCGCTGGGCATCGGCGGCCGCTACTACCTGCCTGGGCAGGGCCCGCGCACCCTGGTGGTGGCCAATGCCCTGATCGCCGAGCTGCGCGCCAAGGCCTGAAACCGCCGCTTGCCCTGCTCACAAGGCCCGCCCCGTGCGGGCCTTGTGGTTTGTGCGGCACTGCCCCGGGGATTGAAGTTGTCGCCGCTACAATGAATGCAAGTTTCGTGCCCTCAAATCCCATGCCCTTCCTTTCCACTTCCCGCCGCGCCGTTCCCTGGGCCCTCTGCCTGTCCGCCGCGCTGTGGTGCGCGAGCCCTGCCCAGGCCGAAAAAGCCGACCGCAACCTGCCCTTGAACGCCGAAGCCGATGCGCTGCGCCACGACGACGCGCGCCAGACCAGCGTGTTCACCGGCAACGTGGTCATCACCAAGGGCACCATCATCATCCGTGGCGACCAGGTCGAGGTGCGGCAGGACGCCCAGGGCAACCAGTTCGGCATCGTGCACGGCAAACCCGGCTTCTTCCGCCAGAAGCGCGACCTGGTCGACGAGTTCATCGAAGGCACGGGCCAGCGCATCGACTACGACGGCAAGGCCGACACCGTGCGCTTCACCGGCAACGCGGTGCTCAAGCGCTTCAAGGGCACGCAACTGAACGACGAGACCACGGGCAACGTGATCGTCTACAACAACACCACCGACGTGTTCACCGTGGACGGTGGCGTGGCCAACCGCACGCCGCAGAACCCCACCGGCCGCGTGCGCGCCATGCTCACGCCCGTGCCGAAGGAGGGCGGCGTCCCTGCCACCCCACCGCCGCCCGCCCCGCCGGCCACACTCAAACCCAGTCCCCAGCTTGAAGAGGGCCGCCAGTGACGGATGCCTCTCCCAGCCCGGCGGCCTCCCCCAGGGGCCGCCCCGCCCCGGTGGTCAGCCGCCTCGAGGCGCGCGGCCTGCAGAAGTCCTACGGCAGCCGCAAGGTGGTCAAGGACGTGTCGCTCGCGGTCTTCAAGGGCGAGGTGGTCGGCCTGCTCGGGCCCAACGGCGCGGGCAAGACCACGTCCTTCTACATGCTGGTCGGCCTGCTGCGCTCCGACGCGGGCCAGATCCTGCTGGACAACCAGCCGATCGAAAGCCTGCCCATCCACCGCCGCGCGCGCCTGGGACTGGGCTACCTGCCGCAGGAGGCCTCGATCTTCCGCAAGCTCAGCGTGGCCGACAACGTGCGCGCCGTGCTGGAGCTGCAGGAGGACGAGCAGGGCAAGTCGCTGGACCGTGCCACCATCGAAGCCCGGCTCGACGCCCTGCTGCAGGACCTGCACGTGGAGCACCTGCGCGATTCGCCCGCGCCGGCACTCTCCGGCGGTGAACGCCGCCGCGTGGAAATCGCCCGCGCCCTGGCCACCGAGCCGCGCTTCATCCTGCTCGACGAGCCCTTCGCCGGCATCGACCCGATCGCCGTGATCGAGATCCAGCGCATCATCGGTTTTCTCAAATCGCGTGGCATCGGTGTGCTGATCACCGACCACAACGTGCGCGAAACGCTGGGCATCTGCGACCGCGCCTACATCATCAACGACGGCCACGTGCTCACCAGCGGCACCCCCGCAGAGATCGTGGAAAACGCCGACGTTCGCCGGGTGTATCTCGGCGAACACTTCAGGATGTGAGGGTCGGCATGTCGCTCGCATCAGAACGCCCGCGAGGGCCTGCATTCACCAGGGCTCCCGAGGATCCGGCTTTGCCGGGCCCAGGGTGCGCCCCCCTGGGGGGGGCGCGCAAAGCGCGGCGGGGGGGCTTGTGAAACAAGGCCTTTCGCTCCGCGTCTCGCAGCACCTGGCGCTCACGCCCCAGCTGCAGCAGTCGATCCGGCTGCTGCAGCTGTCCACGCTGGAGATGGCGCAGGAAGTCGAGCAGATGCTCGACGACAACCCCTTCCTCGAACGCGCGGAGGAAATCGCCGAGCGCGAGACCTTCGGGCTGGAGCAGACCGATGTGCCGGTGAGCGCCGGCGAGCAGATCGCCGAGGCGGCCCTGCCCGAGGCGCCGGTGTCTTTGTCCTCATCGCTCGAATCCACCAGCGCGAGCACCGACAGCGCTGACGGCGATGGGCTGGAAAGCAAGCTGGACGGCGCCACCCCGGTGGAGGAAAGCTGGGAGGGCGACGGCACGGTGGAGATGGCGCCTGACGACAGCGAGTGGGGCGGCGACGCGCCCGCGCGCAACAACGGTTCGGGCGACAGCGACGAAACCGCCAGCGCCGCCGACCTGGCCCGTGCTCCGGTCAGCCTGCAGGACCACCTGCACGACCAGGCACGCTGCCTGCGCCTGTCGGACGAAGACCGCGCCGCGCTGTACTTCCTGATCGAATCGCTCAACGACGACGGCTACCTGGAAGAAAGCCTGGCCGAACTGGCCGACGCCTGGCTGCATCTCTCGGGCACGCCCCAGCTCGCGGGCGACCCGAACGACGCGCTGGAGGCGCGCGAGGCGCTGGAGCAGCGCCTGGCGGTGGCGCTGCAGCTGCTGCAGCACATGGAGCCCTCGGGCGTGGGCGCGCGGGATCTGGGCGAATGCCTGCGCCTGCAGATCCTGGAGCTGCGCAACACCGCCGAGGCGCGCGCCGCGCTCGCCATCTGCAACCAGCCGCTGGAGCTCATGGCCAAGCGCGACGTGAAGCGCCTGTGCAACCTCTGCGGCATCGACGACGAGACCGCGCGCGCCGCGCTCGGCCTGATCGCCCGCCTCGAACCCAAGCCGGGCCGCCGCTTCGTCGACGTGGAGCGCAACGTGGTCGTGCCCGACGTCATCGTCACGCGCGCCGGCCGAGGCTTCAAGGTCATCCTCAACCCCGACGTGATGCCGCGCCTGCGCGTGCACGATGTCTACGCCAACGCCATGCGGCAGAACCGCGGCGGGCGCGACGGCGGCGGCGAGGCCGGCCACGCCGCCATGCAGCAGCGCCTGCAGGAGGCGCGCTGGTTCATCAAGAACATCCAGCAGCGTTTCGACACCATCCTGCGCGTGTCCAGCGCGATCGTCGAGCGCCAGCGCAACTTCTTCATGCACGGCGAACTCGCCATGCGCCCGCTGGTGCTGCGCGAGATCGCCGACGAACTCGGCCTGCACGAATCCACCATCAGCCGCGTGACCACCGCCAAGTACATGGCCACGCCCTTCGGTACCTACGAACTCAAGTACTTCTTCGGCTCATCGCTGGGCACCGAGACCGGCGGCAACGCCTCCAGCACGGCGGTGCGCGCGCTGCTCAAGCAGTTCATCGCTGCCGAGGAGCCCGCCAAGCCGCTGTCGGACAACCAGCTCTCCGACCTGCTGCGCGAGCAGGGCATCGAGTGCGCGCGCCGCACCGTGGCCAAATACCGCGAGGCGCTGCGCATCGCGCCCGCCAACCTGCGCAAAGCACTGTGAACCAACTTCAAGTTTTTCTGCCCTGCGCCGCCGGCGTGGAGGAAATGCTCGCCGCCGAAGTGCAGCGCATCACCGGCGAAGCCTCGCCCTACAAGGCGCGCGGCGGTGTCGCGCTCAATGCCTCGTGGCGCGATGCCCTGCGCCTGAACCTGCACAGCCGCCTCACGCAGCGCGTGCTGGTGCAGCTCTGGCACGGCGGCTACCGCAACGAGCAGGACCTGTACAACGCCGCGGGCGAGGTGGCCTGGGAAATCTGGTTCACGCCGGCCGAGACCATCAAGGTCGAGATCACCGCGCAGCACAGCCCGCTGACCTCGCTGAACTTCGCCGCGCTCAAGGTGAAGGACGCGATCTGCGACCGCTTCCGCGCCAAGCGCGGCGAGCGCCCCAGCGTGAACACCACCTGGCCCGATGTGCGCATCTACGTGCACCTGACCACCGAGACGGTGAGCCTGTACATCGACACCTCGGGCGAGCCGCTGTTCAAGCGCGGCTGGCGCGAGGACAAGGGCGACGCACCGTTGAAGGAAACCCTGGCCGCCGCCATGATCGCGGCCACCGGCTGGGAGGCGGGCATCGACACGCCGCTGGACGCCATCGCGCCGCTGTACGACCCCTGCTGCGGCAGCGGCACGGTGGTGATCGAGGCCGCGCAGATCGCGCTGAACATCGCGCCGGGCCAGCTGCGCCGTTTCGCGTTCGAGAAACTGCTGCCGTTCCAGCCGCACGTGTGGCAGGCCATCAAGGCCGATGCCGCGCAACAGCAGCGCGAGTGGCCGACGGGCCATGCGCCCATCGTCTTCGGCAGCGACGTGTCATTCCGCATGGTCGATTTCGCGCAGCGCAACGCCGAGCGCGCCGGTGTGGCCCATGCCGTGGAGCTGCGCGGCGGCGACGCGCTGCAGCGCACGCCGCCCACCGCGCGCCCCGGTGTGCTGCTGCTCAACCCGCCCTACGGCGAGCGCATCGCCGCCGCCGGCGTGGCTGGTGAAAACGCCAGCGCCCGGGCCCAGCGCATGGCACCGCGCGCGCCCCGCACCTTCACCGTGGGCGCGCCGCCGCCACCCGCCGCCGGCCAGGGCCGCGAGAGCGCGCAGATGGCCGATGGCGGCGACGGCAGCGACTTCTTCAACCAGCTCGCCGCGCACTGGAAGACCCACTACGCGGGCTGGAGCGCCTGGTTGCTCACGCCCGACCTCAAGCTGCCCGGCAAGATGCGCTTCAAGGAATCGCGCCGCGTGCCGCTGTGGAACGGCCCGATCGAGTGCCGGCTGTTCCGCTTCGATCTCACCGCGAGAAAGACCGGCTGACATGGACACCGTCGTGCTCGACACCAACATCGCGCTCGATCTGTTCGTCTTCCAGGACCCCGCCACCGCGCCCCTGCGCGAGGCACTGGAGCGCTCGCATGGCCAGTGGCTGGCCACCGCCGCCATGCGCGAAGAGTTGGTGCGCGTGCTGGCCTACCCGCAGATCGCGCGCCGCCTGGCGGCCCAGGACCGGCCCGCGCAGGCCGTGCTCGATGCGTTTGACCGCTGCGCCCGGCTCGTGCCCGAAGCCTCCAAGGCCGCCTTCACCTGCAAGGACGCCGACGACCAGAAGTTCATCGACCTCGCCGCTGCGCACCGTGCCACGCTGGTCAGCAAGGACGACGCCGTGCTCTGCATGGCCCGGCGCATGGAGCGCATCGGCGTGACCATCTGCCGCGAATGGACGAGCCCTGCCCATGCGGTTTGAACGCCAGCTCCTGGGGCTGAGCATCGCGCTGATGGTCTGTGCCCCGTCCTGGGCCGTGCAGCGCTGCGAACTCAACGGCGAGAGCGTGAACCCGAACAACGGCCACACCACGGCCGGCAAGAGCGGCGTGATGCGCTGCACCGACGAGGACGGCCAGGTGCGCCGCCGCGAGCAGACCCTGCGCGAAGGCCGCTTCGTCGGCCCCGTGGTGATGGTGCTGGCGGACGGCGAGCGGCGCGAGTACAGCGTCAACGAGCGCGGCAACCGCCACGGCGTGGCGCGCACCTTCGATGCCAAGGGCACGCTGCGCAAGGAGGAGAACCTCGACAACGGCAGCAACGTGGGCGTGCAGAAAAACTTTGCCGAGGCCGGGTACCTGCAAGAACTGCACTTCGCTGACGAGCGCCGCACGGTGCTCACCATCGCCTACCTCGCGGACGGCACGCTGAAGGAACTGCGTTGCGCGCCGACCAGCGTGCTGCCGCAGGACCGCGATGTCTGCGGCCACGGCGGGCGCGCGAGCGAGGTCACGCTGTACCGCGAACCCGGCAAATCCTCGGGCACCGTGAGCTACCTCAAGGGCCAGATGCAGCGCCTGAGCGTGCTCGACCGCGAAGGCCGGCTGGTGCGCAACGAAGAACTCAAGGACGGCCGGCGCATCAAGCGCGTGTTCTACGCCTCGGGCCAGCCGCGTTCCGAAACCGATTTCATCGAGCGCGATCCCGGCGGCCCGGGCGGCCGCGAGGGCACGGCGCGCGAATGGGCCGAGAGCGGCCAGCTCACGCAGGAATCCACCTGGGCCCAGGGCTACGAGCAGCGCATCCAGCAGTGGTACCTGAACGGCCAGCCGAAAATGCGCCAGCAGATCCGCCGCGAAGGCCGCGAGCAGGAGCGCACCATCGAGAGCTTCTGGGACAACGGCAAGCCCGCGGCCGTCAACGCCGAGCGCAATGGCCGCCTCTGGGGCTGGCAGAAGTACTTCAACGAAGAAGGCGTGCTCGTGCGCGAGGACGAACATGGCGAACGCGGGCTGCTGCTGCGCCGCAAACGGTACAACGAACAGGGCAGGCTGGAGCGCGAGGAGCGCTTTCTGGAAGACGGCTCGCGCATCTGAAGTTTCACAAGGAGACGGCCATGGCCATTCGGGTGGTTCGACTGGGCAGCGACAGGGCGGCGGGCGAGGGCACCCGCATCGGCACGGTGCGGCGGCCGCCGCGCGGCGTGCCCAAGACCGAGTTCGCCTCGGGCAACTGGTACGACGTGTGGTACCCCAACCTCGCGCCCAGCGTGGAGACCATGAAGCTCGGTCAGTCCGCCGAGACGCCCGCGCAGTGGAGCGCCTTCACGCGCAAGTACCGCGCCGAGATGGCCACACCCGAGAGCGCGCGCAACCTGGAATTGCTTGCCGCGCTGTCGCACGGATCGGATTTTTCCGTCGGCTGCTACTGCGAGGACGAGTCGCACTGCCACCGCTCGGTGCTGCGCGAGCTGCTGCGGGAAAAGGGCGCGAAGGTCGAACCATGAGCGGCACCGACCTGCTGGCCCTGCTCACCGCCCTTGGCGCGGCCACGGTGGGGGGCGTGTTCTTCGGCTTCTCCAGCTTCGTGATGAAGGCGCTGGCGCAACTGCCCGCCGCGCAGGGCGTGGCCGCCATGCAGCGCATCAACGTCGTGGTGATCAACCCGTGGTTCATGGGGGCGTTCATGGGCACCCTGCTGCTGTCCATCGCCTGTCTGGCGGTGGCGCTGATGACCGCGTCCTCAGCGTTGCTGGTGGCAGGGCTGCTCTATGCGGTGGGGACGTTCGGTGTGACCGGGGCATTCAATGTGCCGCGCAACAACCGCCTTGCGCGCCTGGAGGCCACGTCTGCCGAAGCGGCAACATATTGGCCGGTCTACGTGCGCGAATGGACGCGCTGGAACCATGTGCGCACCGGGGCGGCTTTGGCGTCGGCGGTGTGTGCGGTCCTGGTTTGCTACAACTGACTTTCCCCTTCCAGGTTTGCGAGGTTCTTCCATGGCAAGCACACGCTATTCCGGCAGTTGCCATTGCGGCAAGGTCGCGTTCGACGTCGAGGGCGAGATCGGCAGCGCCCTGTCGTGCAACTGCTCCATCTGTTCCCGCAAAGGGTCCTTGCTCTGGTTCGTGCCGCGCGACCAGTTCACGCTGAAAACCCCCGAGGACGCGGCCAGCACCTACCTGTTCAACAAGCACCTCATCAAGCACCGCTTCTGCCCCACGTGCGGCATGCATCCCTACGCCGAGGGCGTCGATCCCAAGGGCAACGCCGTGGCGGCGGTGAACCTGCGCTGCATCGAGGGACTGGACCTGAGCACGGTCCCGGTGCAGGAATTCAATGGGCGAGACAGGTGAAATACGGTAGGGGGTAGTAAGTAAAAAGTATTGATAAACTCCCGGGCTTTCAACAAACCCGGGAGGTTTTTCATGATCCGTTTTTGTCTGTTTGCGCTCGGCGCGCTTTCGCTCACCGGCTGCGCCTCGGTGATCAACGACGTGACCCATCCGATGAAGGTGGAGACGAAGACGCCGGAAGGGCAGGTGGTGGCCGGCGCGGAATGCAAGCTCACCAACGACTACGGCGTCGTCCAGATGAAATCCGGTGACACCGTGCAGGTGCGCCGCTCCAGCAAAGACCTGGACATCGTGTGCAAGGATCCGTCGAACCCAGAGGCTGTGGCCAAAGCCGTTTCACGCGCGAATGGCGGCATGTTTGGCAACATCATTCTCGGCGGCGGCATCGGCGCCATCATCGATCACAACAAGGGAACGGCTTATACCTACCCTCAGTGGGTCCAGCTGGTGTTTGGCCGAACCCTGATGTTCGACCGTGCGGCCGAGAAGGATGGCATGCCCACGACGGGCACCGACGTGCCGACGGCAACCGCGAGCAAGTAGCTCGCTGCTCGGATCAGGCCAGGCTGAACCGCTCCGCGCTGGCCCGCTCCCAATAGGTCGTGAACACCGCGTGCTGCGCCGTCAGGTCGGTCAGCAGCGCGCCGGGTGGCGTGGAGGGCAGCAGGTTGGCCAGCAGGCGCACCTCGTTCTCGCTCACGCGGCGCACCAGGTGGTGCGAGGTGATCTGGCGCGGGTGCTGCAGCCCGGCGGCCTGCACAAGTTCCTGCAGCGCCATCAGCGTGCTCTGGTGGAAATGGAACACGCGCTGGGCCTTGTCGGGCACCACCAGCGCCTGCTGGCGCACCGGGTCCTGCGTGGTCACGCCGGTGGGGCAGTGGCCGGTGTGGCAGCTCTGCGCCTGGATGCAACCCAGCGCGAACATGAAGCCACGCGCGCTGTTGCACCAGTCCGCGCCGATGGCCATGGCGCGCACGATGTCGAAGGCGCTCACCACCTTGCCGGCGCAGCCGACCTTGATGTGCTCGCGCAGGTTCACGCCCACCAGGGTGTTGTGCACCAGGCGCAGGCCTTCCTGCAGCGGGGCGCCCACGTGGTCGGTGAACTCCAGCGGCGCCGCGCCGGTGCCGCCCTCGGCGCCATCGACCACGATGAAATCCGGCCGCACGCCGGTCTGCAGCATGGCCTTGACGATGGCGAACCACTCCCAGGGGTGGCCGATGCACAGCTTGAAGCCGACCGGCTTGCCGCCCGAGAGTTCACGCAACTGGGTGATGAAATGCATCATCTCGATCGGCGTGGTGAACGCGCTGTGCGACGAGGGCGAGACACAGTCGATGCCCACCGGCACGCCGCGCGCGGCGGCGATCTCGGGCGTGACCTTGGGGCCGGGCAGCACGCCGCCGTGGCCCGGCTTGGCGCCCTGGCTCAGCTTGATCTCGATCATCTTCACCTGCGGGTCGATCGCGTTGGCCTGGAAACGCTCGGGGCTGAAGCGGCCGGTCTCGTCGCGGCAGCCGAAGTAGCCCGAACCGATCTCCCAGATCAGGTCGCCACCGTTGAGGCGGTGCCAGGCGGAGATCGAGCCCTCGCCCGTGTCGTGCGCGAAGCCGCCCTTTTTCGCACCGGCGTTGAGCGCCTGGATCGCGTTGGCCGAGAGCGCGCCGAAGCTCATCGCAGAGATGTTGAAGATGCTGGCGTCGTAGGGCTGCGTGCACGCGTCGCCGCCGATCAGCACGCGGAAGTCGTGTGTGGCCAGCGTGCTCGGCTGCAGCGAGTGGTTGAGCCACTCGTGGCCGTCGGCATTCATGTCCAGCTGCGAACCGAAGGGGCGCTTGTCGGTCTCGCCCTTGGCGCGCGCGTAGGCCAGGCTGCGCTGGCTGCGCGAGAAGGGCGTGGCGTCGGTGTCGTTCTCCAGGAAATACTGGCGGATCTCAGGCCGGATCTTCTCCAGCATGAAGCGCAGGTGCCCGATGACCGGGTAGTTGCGCAGCACCGAGCTCTTGGTTTGCCGCAGGTCCCAGACGCCCACCGCTGACAGGGCCCCGAACAGCAGGAACGTGAACCCCCCGAGGCCGAAGGCCACCAGCGTGAACAGGCTCAGCAGCGCGATCAGCGCGCAGAGCGCGAAAGCGGTGTATCGCACGGGATAGAGGGCGTTGAGGCGGTCGAGCATGCGGGCTTTCTTGGGTGTACCGGGGAATACACTGCGGGGCATCATAAAACCCCGGCTTTTTTGCACCATGACAACGACGAACACCCCCTTCGACCCGGCCGGCGCGCTGGACCATGACGACTACGACGCGCTCGACGCCATCCTGGACGACCTGCGCACGCGCGGCGACGAGGTGCCGCAATGGGAGTTCTGCGAAGGCGCGATGGCCGCACTGCTGTGCACGCGCCGCCCGATCGAGCCCGCCGAGTGGCTGCCGGTGCTGCTGGGCACCGGCCCGCTGCCCACCGCGCCGCAGGACGACGGCACGCATTTCAGCAACACCGCGCAGTACGAGCGTTTCATGGACCTGTGGTCGCGCCGCCAGGCCGAGGTGGCGGCATCGCTGGCCGCACCCGTGGACACGCTGGAGGACGAGCGCAGCTACCACCCCGAGCTGATGGATGTGCGCGGCGCCGTGGCCGCGCTGCCGGACGAAGAGCGCGCCGAGTTCCAGGACCAGGAACTGCCGGCCTACGCCCAGGTGTGGGCGCTGGGCTTCATGTTCGTGGTGGAGAACTTCGGCGAGGACTGGGAGCCGCCGCGCGACAAGGAGACCGCCGCCTGGATCGACGAGGCGCTCGACAAGGTGGTCGCGCTGACCGAGGACGACACCGACACCCCCACGGTGAACATGCACGCCGAGGACGGCCCGCCCAGCGTGAGCGACGACCGGCTCAACGCCTTCGGCGCCGCCATCTGGGCGGTCTACGACCTGCACCAGATCGGCAAGAGTTTGGGGCCTCGCGTGGAGCCGGTGCGCAAGGAGGCCACGCCGGGCCGCAACGACCCCTGCCCGTGTGGCAGCGGGAAAAAGTACAAGAAGTGCCACGGCATGGCTTGACCCACCGCTGCGGCTGCGCGCCACCCCTCAAGGGGGCAATGCCAGCGGCCCGGCAAGGCCGGTTCCGCGGCATTTCTGAAGCAAGCACCTTGTTCCCTGGGCCATTCTTTGATTGACGGATGAACATTCATTCGCTTAAGATCGCGCCCTCATGAAACCCAAGGACGACGACAAACAGCAGGCCATTGCCCGTGCCACCCTGGCGCTGGTCGAGCGCGTCGGCCTGAGCGGGCTGACCATGGCCGGCATCGCGCGCGAGGCCGGCCTGGCCACCGGCACGCTGTACGTCTACCACCGCTCCAAGGAAGAGCTGCTCAACGCGCTGTACGAGCAGGTCAAGGGCGCGCTGGCCGCGCTGATCGACGCGGAGGTCGATCCTTCCACCCCCTTTCGCACCCGGTTCCAGCAGAACTGGATGCGCCTGCTGCGCCACCGCCTGGCGCATGGGCCCGAAGCCGTGTTCATGGACCAGTACTACAACTCGCCCTGGTTCAGCGAGGCTTCGCGCCAGTTCTCGGCGCGCTTTGCCGCCGGCTGCCTGCGTTTTTTCGACGAAGCGCGGGCTCAGCAGATTGTCAAGGACGCGCCGACCATGCTGCTGGCCGCCCATTTTTTTGGCTCGGTGCGCGACACGGCAAGCCTGTTGCGCAGCGGCGACCTGCCCGACACGGAAGCGTCTCTGGCGCAAGCTTTCGGCCTGTGTTGGGATGGCCTGAAGGCTTGAAAAAAAGCTCTAACTGCGTCACCATTTTCAGCAGATAACGAATGAACATTCATTCACTTGTGTACCGCTTCCACCCACGACAGGAGAACCCACGCATGCCTACCACGCTCAACATCAACGGCAAGGACGTTCGCGTCGACGCCGACGAATCCACCCCCATTCTCTGGGCCCTGCGCGACACCCTGGGCATGACCGGCACCAAGTTCGGTTGCGGAGCGGCGCTCTGCGGCGCCTGCACCGTGCACTTGAACGGCGCGGCCATCCGCTCCTGCGTCACGCCCATCGCCTCGGCCGTGGGCCAGAAGATCACCACCATCGAAGCCGTGGCCACCGACCGCGTCGGCCAGGCCGTGCAGCAGGCCTGGGTGAAGGCCGACGTGGCGCAGTGCGGCTACTGCCAGAGCGGCCAGATCATGAGCGCCACCGCGCTGCTCAAGGCCAACCCGAAACCCAGCGATGCCGAGATCGACGGTGCCATGGCCGGCAACATCTGCCGTTGCGGCACCTATGCGCGCGTGCGCATCGCCATCAAGGACGCGGCCCGCACGCTGGCCTGAAAGGACGAAGCACCATGCACCTGAACACCCACACCGCCGACCAGATCCGCGCCCACCTGCCGCCCGCGCTGGCCCACCGCCTGGAGGACGCCGAGGCGCCAGAAGGCATTGCGCGCCGCAGCTTCCTGAAGATCGCCACGGCCTCCGGTTTCGCGCTCGGCGCCTACCCCCTCATGTCCAGCGCCCAGCAGGGTGCGGCCCCGGCCGCCACTGGGCTGAAGCCCGACCAGCAGCCCGCCGCCTTCGTGAAGATCGCGCGCGATGGCACGGTCACCGTCACCATCAACCGACTGGAGTTCGGCCAGGGCACGCACACCGGCCTGGCCATGGTGCTGGCCGAAGAGCTGGACGCCGACTGGAGCCGCGTGCAGGCCGTGCACGGCAACGCCGACCCGGCCTACAACGACCCGGCCTTCGGCATGCAGATCACCGGCGGCTCGACGGCGGTGAAGCACTCGTACACCCAGTACCGCGAGCTCGGCGCGCGCACGCGCGCCATGCTGCTGGCAGCCGCCGCGAAGCAGTGGAACGTGCCCGTGGCTTCGCTGGCCACCGAGCGCGGCGTGGTGACCGGCCCCGGTGGCAAGAAGCTCGCCTACGGCGCCCTGGCCGACGCCGCCATGCAGCAGCCGGTGCCGGTGGAGGTCACGCTCAAGGACCCGTCGCGCTTCAAACTCATCGGCCAGCCCACGACGCGGCTGGATGCGAAGGCGAAATCCAGCGGACGGCAGGGCTTTGGCATGGACGTGCGCCTGCCCGGCATGCTCACCGCCGTGCTCCAGCACCCGCCGGTGTTCGGCAGCAAGGTGGCCTCGGTCGATGACGCCGCCGCGCGTGCGGTGAAGGGCGTGAAGGCTGTGCTGCGCGTGCCGCTGCACGATGGCGGCGAAGGCGTGGCGGTGGTGGCCGAGGGCTACTGGGCCGCGAAGCAGGGTCGCGACGCGCTGAAGGTGCAGTGGAACGACGCCGGCCGCGAGAAGGTGGACAGCGCGCAGCAGCTCGTGAGCTACCGCGCCCTGGCCGCCAAGACCGGCAACATCAAACACGACGCCGACATGGCGCCGCTGGCCAACGCGCCGCACAAGATCAGCGCCGAGTTCGTGTTTCCCTACCTGGCGCACGCTCCCATGGAGCCGCTGAACTGCACGGTGCAACTCACCGGCAGCGGCGCCGCCGCCAAGGCCACGGTGTGGACCGGCACCCAGATGCCGGGGCTGGACACCGCCGCCGCCGCGCGCACGCTGGGCGTGAAGCCCGAGCAGGTGACGATGAACGTGCAGATGGCCGGCGGCGGCTTCGGCCGGCGCGGCCTGCTCACCAGCGACTTCGTGGTCGAGGCCTGCACCATCGCGAAAGCCGCGCAGGCCGCTGGCCTGAGCGCGCCGGTGCGCACGGTGTGGAGCCGCGAGGACGACGTGCGCGGCGGCTACTACCGCCCCATGCACCTGCACCGCGCCGAGATCGGCTTTGACGCGCAAGGCAAGGTGCTGGCCTGGGACCACGTGATCGTGGGCCAGTCCATCATGGCCGGCACCTTCTTCGAACCCATGATGGTCAAGGGCGGCGTGGACGAGACCATGGTCGAAGGCATGGGCAAACCCTACAGCGTGCCGATGCGCCTTTCGGCCCACCACCCCAAGCTCAATGTGCCGGTGCTGTGGTGGCGCAGCGTGGGCTCCACGCACACCGGCTATGTGATGGAGACGCTGATCGACGACATCGCGCGTGCCACGAAACAGGACCCGGTGGCCTACCGCATGAAGCTGATGGACGACAAGGCCGCGCGCCACCGCGCCGCGCTGCAGCTCGCGGTGGACAAGAGCGGCTACGGCAAGAAGGCCTTGCCCGCCGGCCGCGCCTGGGGCGTGGCGGTGCACGAGTCCTTCGACTCGGTGGTGGCCTACGTGGTCGAGGCCTCGGTGGTCGACGGCACGCCCAGGCTGCACCAGGTCACGGCCGGCGTGCACTGCAACCTCGCGGTGAATCCGAAGAGCGTGGAGGCGCAGATCCAGGGCGGGGCGCTGATGGGCCTGTCCATGTGCCTGCCGGGCGCGGCCATCACCCTGAAGGATGGCGTGGTGGAGCAGAGCAACTTCGGCGACTTCGCCGTGCCGCGCATCACCGATATGCCGGCCATCGCGGTGCACCTCGTGCCCAGCGCCGACGCGCCCACGGGCGTGGGTGAGCCCGGTCTGCCGCCGCTGGCGCCAGCGTTCGCCAACGCCATCGCGAGCCTGACCGGCAAGCCGCTGCGCGAACTGCCGTTCAAGCTGGCGTGAGGGGCGCACCCCCCTGCGCCGCGCGCGGCTTCCCCCCTCTGTGGCGCGCCTTCGGCGCTTCGAGGGGGGACGGCATCTCGGGCCGGCGGAGCCGGACCCTGGATGCCTCTGGTGGGGTTGACGCGAACCTAGAACGACGACAGATCGAACGGCCCGCCCTGTTCCAGCGCACGCTGGTAGGCGGGCCGCTCGTGGATGCGGCGCAGCCAGTCCGCGAGCTTGGGCCGGTTCTTCAGCAGGCCGCGCGCGGCGGCCGCTTCGATGCCGAAGCTCATCTGCACGTCGGCCGCGCTGAATGAGCGCCCGGCGAACCACGGTCCGTGTTCCGTCAGCTCCGCTTCGAGGTAGTCGAAGTGCCGCTTGAGGTTGGGCGTGACGAGCAGCTTCTTGACCTGGGACGAGATGCCCAGCGCCACCGGGCGCACGATGAAGGGGCTCTTGCGCTCGATCTGGTCGAACACCAGCTGCAGCAGCAGCGGTGTGGCCAGCGAGCCCTCGGCGTAGTGCATCCAGTAGCGGTAGCGCAGGAAGGAGGGCGTGCCTCGCTCGGGCGCGAACCGGCCTTCGCCATAGGTCTCGACCAGGTACTCCAGGATCGCGCCCGACTCGGCCAGCGTGGCCTTGCCGTCGGTCACCACGGGCGACTTGCCCAGCGGGTGCACCTTCTGCAGCGCCGCTGGCGCCAGCATGGTCTTGGGGTCGCGTTCGTAGCGCTCGATCTGGTACGGCACGCCCAGCTCTTCGAGCAGCCAGAGCACGCGCTGCGAGCGCGAGTTGTTCAGGTGGTGGACGGTCAGCATCGGTCGTTCCTTTCGTGCACGGGGGTCGTCGGGTCAGGCCTTCAGCTCGAACGCCGCTTCGGCGAGCGCCACGCCGTTGACCCGCAGGTCGATGACGTGCGTGCCGGGGTAGAGCGTGCGCGTGGTCACGGGTTTGAGGCTGTGGCGTTTTTCCAGCGTGCGTTCTTCACCGGGCGCGAGCGTGAGCTTCCAGCCCTTGAACACCTTGGGCGAGGCGCTGCCGTTGGCGCGCACGTGGTGCACGGCGTAATCCACCACCAGCGACTGAGGCTGGCGCGCGCTGGAGCGCAGTTGCACGCGCAGGCCGATCTCGCCGCCGACCGCCGCGCGCTTCGCCGACAGCGCGAGCGTGGCCTCTCCCTGCAGGCCACTGCCCAGGCCCCAGGCCGCCAGCGTCGGTGCGTGGCCGGCCTTGATCAGGCCGCGGCTGGCGTGGCGCAGCAGCGCGCTGCGCGCATCGGGCGCGTCGATCAGGTGGTCGCGCACCCAGCCTGCGACCAGGTCGGGGTGGTCCTTGGCGATGTCGTTGAGGTGGTTGGCCACACTGCGGCGCACGTAGCTGCTGGGGTCGTCCTGCAGCGCGCGCAGCAGGGGCAGGGTGGGGGCCGGGTCCGCCACCAGCGCCTGCAGCCGCAGGCCCCAGGGCAGGCGGGGGCGGCTGCCTTCGCTCACCAGCCGGCGCACATGCGCGCTCGGGTCGTCCACCCACTGGGCCAGGGTGTCGAAGGCCAGGGCGGGGTGCCGCTGGATCAGCGGCCGGATGGCGAACTCGGCGGTGAAACGCTGCGTGACCGCGTGCAGGCAGGCCAGGCCGCGCCGGGCCGCCGCCTCGTCGGCCACGCCCCGGCGCGCCACGAATTCGCCGACCGCCCACAGGGCCCAGCCGCCGATGCCGTGCTCGTCGCGCGCCTCGCCGAGCTTGAGCGGTTCGCCCTGGGCGTCCATGGCCAGGGGTGGCGCGAGGCTGGCCTCCAGCAGGTCGCAGGCGGCGTTGAAGTCGTCGGGCAGTGTGGCTTCCAGCGCGTCGGCCAGCTGCATGGCGCGGGCCTTGAACTCCAGCTGCTCCAGGCCGGTGGCGGCCTGGGTCTCGAAGCGCTTGCGGTCGAATGTCGGCCAGGCGCGGCGCAGGTGGTGGCCGGCGTTGACGACGGTGGCCGGGCCGATGAGGTTCTTGAACGGTTCCATGGGCTTCAGGTGCGGGGCAGTCGTTGCAGAAGGCCGGCCAGCGCATGGCGCACCGTGGCCTGGCGCACGGCGGCGCGGTCGCCATCGAAGCGCTGGTGCTCGGTGAACACGCCCTCGGGCGTGGCCCAGCCGAACCACACCGTGCCCACTGGTTTCTCGGCGCTGCCGCCGGTGGGGCCGGCCACGCCGGTCACGGCCACGGCGAGCTGGGCTGGCGAGTGCGCCAGCGCGCCCGAGGCCATGGCGCGCGCCACCGGTTCGCTCACGGCGCCGTGTCGTTCGATCAGCAGGGCCGGCACGCCGAGCAGGCCGTGTTTGGCGGCGTTGGAGTAGGTGACGAAACCGCGCTCGAACCAGTCGCTGGAGCCCGAGAGTTCGGTGCAGGCACCCGCGATCAGGCCACCGGTGCAGCTTTCGGCCGTGGCGATCATCAGGCCGCGCGCCTTGAGGGCGGTCGCGAGTTGCTCGACCAGGGCGGTGGTGGTGTCGGGCATGTTCAGAGCCTCCACAGGGCGATGACGAGAAGCGTGCAGAAAGCGGCGGCGAAATCGTCGAGCAGGATGCCGAAACCGCCGCGCGGGCCGAAACCCTTGAAGGTCCGGTCGGCCCAGGCCATGGGGCCGATCTTGACCATGTCGAACAGCCGGAAGATCAGGAAGGCCGCGAGCTGGGCCCAGAAGCCGCTGGGCGAGATCATCCAGAGCACCAGCCAGAAGGCGACCACCTCGTCCCACACGATGTGGCCGGAGTCGGCCACGCGCAGGTGCCGCGCGGTGACGGTGCAGGCCCACCAGCCCGCGAGCGTGGCCGCGGCGATCACGACCGCCCAGGTCAGCGGCGTGAGCAGCGGGTCCAGCAGCAGGAAGGCGACCCAGGCCCAAAGCGTGCCGGCCGTGCCCGGCGCCAGGCGGCTCAGGCCCGCGCCGGCCCCAAGGGCGAGGAAGTGGGCGGGGTGGGCGAACAGGAAACGCCAGGTCGGGCGGGTGAGCGGCGCGTCGTTGGCGGTGTCGGGCATGCGGGGATTATCGGGCGCGCACTCAGGCGAAATGGTCGAAGCCTTGTGCGTGGAATGGCACTACCTGGCCCGCCGCGCCGAGCAGGCGCAGGCCCGGGGCCGCCGTGATGCGCCCGATGCGCGTCACCGGCGTGGCGCTGTCGGCCGAGGCCTGGGCAATGGCCTCGCGCTCTTCGGGCGCGGCGGTGAACAGCAGCTCGTAGTCGTCGCCACCGGCCAGCAGGCATTCGAGCCGCTGCGCCTCGGGCAGGCCTTGCAGCGCAGGGGCCACGGGCAGGGCGGGCAGTTGGATTTCGGCGCCCACGCCGCTGGCCTGCAGGAGGTGGCCGAGGTCGCCGGCCAGGCCGTCGCTCAGGTCGATCGCGGCGTGCGCGCCCGCCACGGCCGACAGCGCCACACCCAGGGCGTTGCGCGGTGTCGGCCGCTCCAGGCGCGCGCGCGCTTCGGCGCCCACGGCCGTGCCGGCCCATCCGGTGCCGCGCAGCTGCTCCAGCGCCAGCCGGGCTTCGCCGGTGCGGCCACTCACATACAGGTCATCGCCCGCGCGCGCGGCATCGCGCCGCAGCGCCTGGCCGGGTTTCAACTCGCCGAAAACGGTGACGCACAGGTTGAGAGGGCCGCGCGTGGTGTCACCCCCCACCAGCGGGCAGGCGTGCGCATCGGCCAGCGCGAACAGCCCTTGCGCGAAGCGCGCGAGCCAGTCGCTGTCGGCGTGGGGCAGGGCCAGCGCGAGCGTGAAGCCCAGCGGGCGTGCGCCCATGGCGGCGAGGTCGCTCAGGTTCACGGCCAGCGCCTTGTGGCCCAGCGCTTCGGGGTCCACGTCGGCGAAAAAATGCCGGCCCTCGACCAGCATGTCGCTGGAGATCGCGAGCTGGTGGCCGGGGCTGGGTTGCAGCAGGGCGCAGTCGTCGCCGATGCCCAGCACCACCGCGCTGTCCCCGGCGGGGGCCGGTGCGCGCTGGAAATGGCGGCGGATCAGCTCGAACTCACCCATGCGCTTGGGGCGAACCGGCCGAGGGTGCCGGGGCAGGGGGGTCGTCGTCTTCGCCGCGGCGCGCGGCCCGGGGCGGAATCAGGAAGCTCAGCGGCGCGGCGCGGATGCGGCGCTTGATCGCGGCGCGGATCAGCTGGCGGTTGACCTCGCTGATGTTCTGCGCCTGCAGCGCGAGGCGGAACGCCAGGTAGAAGCTCACGCCCAGGTTGAGCGGCCCGACGGCGAGCACGCCGGCCACCGCCCACCAGAAGGCGGGCTCGGTGAACACGTCCCAGCCCAGCGCCATGGCCGCGGCCGTGACCTGGCCGGCCGAGAGGGTGACGTGGCGCACGTCCAGCGGCAGGCTGAAGAAGGCCGCGAACGCGGGCACCAGGCCCAGCATGAAGCCCAGCGAGATGTTGGCCGCCAGGCCCGAGATGTTGCGGCGCATGAAATCGGCCCAGCGCGCGGCGCGCTCGCGCCCGAGCACGGCGGTGAAGCGCGGGTTGTGCTGCATGGCCGAGTCCAGGTTGTGGAACACGTACCAGTTCTCGACCCAGCCGGCGATGATGCTGGAGGCGAACAGCAGCACCCCGGTGAAGGCCGCGAAGAACACGGTGGGGCCGAGCAGGTGGATGTCGTTGAGCACGTGGTGCGCCTTGTCCTCGTTCACCATGGCCTGGCCGGTGAGCAGCTGCAGGCCCAGGCTGATGAGCACCACCACCGGGATCACCAGGCCCACGTTGCCCACGATGGCGGCGATCTGCGAGCGGAACAGGTTGGCCACCTCGTCGACGAAGCGGCGCACCGCGCCGGGAGCCTTGATGTCGCGCAGCTTGGCGACCATGGCCGGCGCGGTCACGGCGGGCTGCTTGGTGGCCACGGTGAGGTGCAGCAGCATGATCAGCACGAACGAGGCGGCGTAGTTCAGGCCGGCGGCAAAGCCGCCCCAGAACGCGGTGAGGCCCAGCCCGTACAGCAGGAACTTGATCCAGGTCGTCAGGCCGATGATGGCGCCGCCGCCGGCCGCCTTGCGCAGCATCTCGCGGTACTCGGCGGCGTTGCGGGTGATGTAGTGCTCGCCGCTCTCGGCGCTGCGCTCGGCCACCTTGGCCGCGGTGAGGTGCGAGCTGCTGGCGATGAGCGAGCGCACGCTGCGGTTGTCCAGCCCGACCTGGGCCAGGTCGGCCAGCAGCGCGGCGGTGGCGCGCTCGGGCTGCTCGGACTGCAGGCAGTCCAGCAGTTCCTTGACGCGCACGATGCGTTCGCGCAGCTGGCGCAGGCGGAACACGATGCCGACCGACACGCCGTGCTCTTCCAGGTGCGAGTACACGGTGTAGGCCGCGTGGCGGCAGGCGTCGAGCTGCTGGCGCAGCACATCGGCGGCGGCCAGGGCTTCGGGGCTGCGTGCGCCGTGGCGGTTCACGGCGCGGCGCAGCGCCTCGAAATCGGCCGGCAGTTCGTGGAAGGGCCGCTGGGCCTGCGCCTCGGGCGACATGCGGATGCGGATTTCCGAGGCGAAGCCGGTGGCGCTGATCTGGCTCACGCAGTAGATCAGCGCGTCCATCAGCGCGGTCTGCCAGAAGCCGGTGGGCGAGTCGGCGGCCGGGGCCTCGTCGGCCGGCGCCGCGATCAGCAGGCTGCGCAGGCGCTTGAGGGTGTCGCTGTCGAGCGCCTTGAGCCAGCGCACGTCGAAGCGCGCGGACAGCAGCAGGTCGAACAGCTCGGCCATGTCGGTGGTCTCGGGCGTGCCCGGCAGCACCTTCTTGCGCAGGCGGTTGCCGAACTCGCTGAGAAAGGCGGTGCGCGGCGCGAAGCCGTGGTCGGCCAGCAGGGGCGTGAGGTCCACGGTGGCGATGAAGCGGCCCCACCAGCGGCGCCAGCGCGCCTGCACGGCGGGATCGCCCTGCACGGTATCGAGGAACAGGCGCACGCGGCCGACGCTGGCCTGCACATCGGCCTCTTCGCCGCGCACCCAGCGCAGCGCGCCGATCAGCCACAGGTGGCGCAGCGCCAGCGGGGCGTCCGGGTCCAGGGTGTCGAGCGGGGTGGAAGTGGGCATGCGGTCGTCGGGGTGGGGGCCGCGTGTCGGGGCGCCGGGTTTCAGTGCAGCACCCGTGCCGGGGCGTCGCCCGAACCCGGGGCGCGCAGCGCGAACTCGGCCACCTCGGCCTCGAAACGCTCGCCGTCTTCGGCCACGCAGAAAAAGCTGCCGCGCATGGTGCCCGTGGGCGTGGCCAGGCGCGTGCCGCTGGTGTACTGGAAGGATTCGCCGGGCCGCAGCAGGGGCTGGTGCCCGACCACGCCCAGGCCCTTGACCTGCTCGGTCTGCCCGCGCGCGTCGTCGATGATCCAGTGGCGCGCGATCAGCTGTGCCGGCACCTCGCCCGCGTTGGTGATGGTGATGGTGTACGCGAAGGCGTACACGTCTTCGTCGGGCGACGACTGTTCGCTCAGGAACTGGGGTTCGACCTCGCAGGTGAACAGGTATTTCGGCATGGGCGGCATGTTACCGCGCGCCTGCATCAACGCGGTGGCCCTGCGAGAATGGGGTCTTTGGTCCGATCCCGCGCCCACCCATTCCCCACCAGCCAGGTTGCCCATGTCCCAGCTTCCCATCCAGCACCGCATCGCCCCCTCCATCCTGTCCGCCGATTTCGCCCGCCTGGGCGACGAGGTGAAGAACGTCATCGCCGCCGGCGCCGACTGGATCCACTTCGACGTGATGGACAACCACTACGTGCCCAACCTGACCTTCGGGCCCATGATCTGCCAGGCGCTCAAGCCGCACGCGAAGAAGCCCGACGGCACGCCGGTGCCGATCGACGTGCACCTGATGATCCAGCCGGTGGACGCGTTGGCCGGGGCCTTCATCGATGCCGGCGCCGACCTGGTGAGCTTCCACCCCGATGCAAGCACCCACGTGCACCGAAGCGTGCAGGCCATCAAGGCCAAGGGCGCCAAGGCCGGGCTGACCTTCAACCCCGGCGCGCCGCTGGACGTGCTGGACTGGCTGATCGACGACATCGACCTGATCCTGATCATGAGCGTGAACCCGGGCTTCGGCGGCCAGAGCTTCATCGATTCCGCACTGCGCAAGATCGAGGACGCGCGCCGGCGCATCGAGGCCAGCGGCAAGGACATCCGGCTGGAGGTGGACGGCGGCATCAAGGCCGACAACATCCGCCGCGTGGCCGACGCAGGGGCCGATACCTTCGTGGCCGGCAGCGCGATCTTCGGCAAGCCGGACTACAAGGCCGTGATCGACCAGATGCGCGCGGCGCTCCAATGAGAAGCAGCGCAGACGCCCGGCTGGGCGCAGGGCCGCTCCCAAGCCCGGCCAGCCCCCTCGGGGGGCAGCGACCCGCACAGCGGTGGAGCGTGGGGGCCTTGATCGTCGACCTTGACGGCACCATGGTCGACACCCTGGGCGACTTCGACGTCGCCCTGAATGAAACCCTCAAGGACCTCGGCCGCCCGGTCGTCGCCCGCGCCGACATCGAGCGCATGGTGGGCAAGGGTTCGGCGCACCTGATCCGCTCGGCGCTGCTGCACGGCGGGCTCGGTGCCGACGAGGCCGCTCGCGTGCAGCCCGAGGCCTGGACGCGCTACCAGGCGCACTACCTGGCCATCAACGGCCAGCACAGCGCGGTCTACCCCGGTGTCGTCGAGGGCCTCGCGGCGCTGCGCGAGCGGGGCCTGCCGCTGGCCTGCCTGACCAACAAGCCGCTGAACTTCGCGCGCCCGCTGCTGCAAGCCAAGGGCCTGGCGGACTTCTTTGCCCACGTGTTCGGCGGCGACAGCTTCGAGCGCACCAAGCCCGACCCGCTGCCGCTGCTCAAGACCTGTGAAGCCCTGGGCATGGAGCCAGCGCAGACGCTGATGGTGGGCGATTCGCAGAACGATGCGCTGGCCGCGCGAGCGGCCGGCTGCCCGGTCGTGCTGGTGACCTACGGCTACAACCACGGCGAACCGGTGCGCGGGGTCGATGCCGATGCCTTCGTGGACCGCCTCGACGGCTTGCCCGGCTTGCTGCAGGCCGGGGCCTGAGGTCGATCAGTAAAGCAGCTTGCCGTCGCCGGACACCACACCGATGTCCACCCAGTTGCTGCCCAGGTTGCTCTTGGCGAAGTTGACGCGGAAACCGCCGAGGTCGACCTCGCCCATGGCGCGCAGCGACTGCGCGATGCCCGAGGGATTGAGGCTGCGGCTGCGCTTGGCGGCTTCGGCGAACACCCGGGCGGTGATGTAGCCCTCCATGTGGAAGGTGGTGTAGTCCGTCAGCGTGGGGTGCACCTTGCGCATCGCGGCGCGGAAATCGCGCTGCAGCGGGAGCGCCGCGCCCATGGGGTTGGGGAAGGTCTGGGACAGGCCCACGCCGCGCGCGCCGTTGCCCGCGAATTTCATCAGCGCCGGTGCGGGCAGGTAGGACAGGCTGAAGATCTGCTGCGAGACGCCCGCTGCCCGCAGCGCGGCAATGGCCTCGCCCGAGAACTTGGGCGCGCCCACCACCAGGGCCGACTGCGGGTTGGCGGCGGCCAGGGTCTTGGCCGCCTGCGCGAGCGCCGCGGCGTCGGTGGCGGATTGCGCCTCCACGATCTCGATGCCGCCGAGCTCGGCGGCTGCGCTGCGCGCCGAGGCCAGGCCCGAGGAGCCGATCGGGATGTTCTGGTGCAGCACGCCCATGGAGCGGATGCTCAGCGTGCGCGCGTGCGTCACGATCTTGTGGATCTGCTGCTCGTCGCCCGCGCGGATGTGGAACAGCTTGGGGTGCCCCGGCGAGCGCAGCACGCTGGCGCCCGGCACCGCGTTGAGGATCACGATGTCGGTGGTGTCGAGCAGTTTGCTGTCGAGCAGGCCTTTGAGCGTGGCGGAGCCCAGTGGCGTCAGCAGCGCCACCGGCTTTTGCGCCATCACCGTGCCCAGCTGCTGGCGGAAACCGTCGAAGGTGTAGGTGTCGTCCAGCTTGACGAGCGAGATGCGCCGGCCCTGGACGCCGCCGCGGCCGTTGATCTCGTCCAGCGCGGCGGTGATGCCTTCGTTGAGCTCCTTGGGGTCCGGCGCGGGCAGCACGGTGAAAGGCCCGATCTGTGCCACCACGATGTCGCCGCTGTCCTGGGGCAGGCCGGTGACGGGCAAAAGGGCGGCGGCCAGGGCGGCCATCAGGTTGCGACGGATCATGGTGAATGGGGCGTAGAGGGGATGACCCGCATTCTGGCGGGCCGGACCGCCCGTTCGGCGGCGCATGGGGGCCGCGCGTCGCGCGGACGGGTCAGCGTGCAGGCTTGCCCAGCAGGGCGTCCTTGAGCAGGTGGTCGGCCGGTTTGGGGCCCAGCCAGATGCGCAGCAGGGCATCGTAGAACTCGGGCTCCTTGAACGGCTCTCCCTCCACCTTGCCCTTGATGGTGAGCACGGCGCCGGTGCCGGGCACCCAGTCCACCAGGAAGTTGTCGCCGGCCTGCAGCTTCTTGTGGTCGCTGAACACCTGGCTCATGCGCAGCACGCCCGGGATGAGCTTGGAGAAGGCGCTGCGGTCCATGTTGTCTTCCATGCCGCGCGAGAACAGCTTGCCCAGCTCGGCCGAGTCGATGTCGCGCAGCATGGTGATGCTGATGCGCTTGGGGCCCTTGGTCGCGAGCACGGCCTCGGGGGTGCTCGCCTTCTCCCCGAGGTACAGGCCGGCGGTGTAGACCTTGAACACCGCCTTGTAGCGGATGCCGGCGCCGTTGAGCACCAGCGGGCTGCCGGCCACGGTGGCGCGGTCTTCGAGCTTCACGCCGGCGAGGTCGACGGTGGCGGCCTGCGCCGCACCCATGCCGAGCAGGGCAAAGACCAGGGCGAGGGTGGGCATCAACGGTGTTTTCATGGGGTGTGTCCGGATGAGGGGCGGTCGATGGCGCGCAAAAAAACGAACACCCGTTCGTTTCGTCGGAATTGTCCTTGTCGAGCCTGCGCCGGGCATCAGGGTTTGGCCGTAGAACCAAAGCTTGGGCGCGTGATGTGGGACACGGTCATGGCGCTTTGCTACACTGCGCCTTCCATGTTCAACCCACGCACATCCTTTTCAGGTGGTCTGCCGAGCCGCAATGGCCGGGGAGCCTGGCCCTGGCGCAAGCCAGCGTAAACGTGCACCTTCCCCCGGGGTTTGCACAGTCCGCGCGCGTTCCACGCCGCCACTGTCACCCCACCCCGAACCCGGCGGATGTTTCGCCGGATGGCATGGACCCCAGCCCCACCCGATGCGTCGACGATGACCCGGCGTGTGGCCGATGGAAAGAACGAACATGATCACGGAACTCGAATTCAAGAGCCTGGCCCAGCAGGGCTACAACCGCATCCCGCTGATGGCCGAGGCCTTCGCCGACCTCGAAACCCCGCTCTCGCTCTACCTCAAGCTCGCGCACGGGCGCGGTGATGGCAAGCACAGCTTCCTGCTCGAATCGGTGGTGGGCGGCGAGCGCTTCGGGCGCTACAGTTTCATCGGCCTGCCCGCGCGCACCCTGCTGCGCGCCAGCGGCTTCGGCGCCCAGGCCAAGACCGAGGTGGTGCGCGACGGCGCTGTCATCGAGACCGCGCACGGCAACCCGCTGGACTTCATCGCCGCCTACCAGAAGCGCTTCAAGGTCGCTCTGCGCCCCGGCCTGCCGCGCTTCTGCGGCGGCCTGGCCGGCTACTTCGGCTACGACGCGGTGCGCCACATCGAGAAGAAGCTGGAGAAGAGCTGCCCGCCCGACACGCTGGGCTGCCCCGACATCCTGCTGCTGCAGTGCGAAGAGCTGGCGGTGATCGACAACCTCTCGGGCAAGCTCTACCTCATCGTCTACGCCGATCCGGCCCAGCCCGAGGCGTATGCCAACGCCAAGAAGCGGCTGCGCGAACTGCGCGAGGCGCTGAAGTACTCGGTGAGCGCGCCGGTGGTCAAGCCCAGTCAGAGCTACCCGGCCGAGCGCGACTTCGCCAAGGCCGACTACCTCGCGGCGGTGGAGCGCGCCAAGGAACTCATCGCCGCCGGTGATTTCATGCAGGTGCAGGTGGGCCAGCGCATCAAGAAGCGCTACACCGAGTCGCCACTGAGCCTGTACCGCGCGCTGCGCTCGCTCAACCCGTCGCCCTATATGTATTACTACCACTTCGGGGATTTCCACGTGGTGGGGGCTTCGCCGGAAATCCTGGTGCGCCAGGAGCACACGCCCGAGGGCCAGAAGATCACCATCCGCCCGCTGGCCGGCACGCGCCCGCGCGGCGCCACGCCGGAGCTGGACAAGGCCACCGAGACCGAACTGGTCAACGACCCCAAGGAACGCGCCGAGCATGTGATGCTGATCGACCTGGCGCGCAACGACATCGGCCGCATTGCCAGGACCGGCACCGTGAAGGTGACCGAGGCCTTCGCGGTCGAGCGTTACAGCCACGTGATGCACATCGTGAGCAACGTCGAGGGCATCCTGGTGGAGGGGCCGGACGGCCAGCCTGTGGGCAGCATGGACGTGCTCAAGGCCACCTTTCCGGCCGGCACGCTCACCGGCGCGCCCAAGGTGCACGCCATGGAGCTGATCGACCAGCTCGAGCCGACCAAGCGCGGCATCTACGGCGGCGCCTGCGGCTACCTGAGCTACGCCGGCGACATGGACGTGGCCATCGCGATCCGCACCGGCATCATCAAGGACCAGACGCTCTACGTGCAGGCCGCGGCCGGCGTGGTGGCCGATTCGGTGCCCGAGATGGAATGGAGGGAAACCGAACACAAGGCGCGCGCACTGCTGCGCGCCGCCGAACTGGTCGAGGAGGGCCTGGAATGAAGCCGATCCGCTTGCTCATGGTCGACAACTACGACTCGTTCACCTACAACATCGTGCAGTACTTCGGCGAACTCGGTGCCGAGGTCAGCGTGTTCCGCAACGACGAGATCACGCTGGAGGAGATCGATGCGCGCCTGGCCGCCGGGCAACTGGATCGCCTGGTGATCTCGCCCGGGCCGTGTTCGCCCGCCGAGGCGGGCATTTCGGTTGCGGCGATCCAGCACTTCGCGGGCAAGCTGCCCATCCTTGGTGTGTGCCTGGGGCACCAGAGCATCGGCGCGGCCTTCGGCGGCAAGATCGTTCGCGCGCAGGAACTGATGCACGGCAAGACCTCGCCGATCACCACCACGCGCCAGGGCGTGTTCGCGAACCTGCCCGAGCAGTTCACCGTGAACCGCTACCACTCGCTGGCCATCGAGCGCGCGAGCTGCCCCGATTGCCTCGAGGTCACGGCCTGGACGCCGGATGGCGAGATCATGGGCGTGAAACACAAGACGCTGGCCATCGAAGGCGTGCAGTTCCACCCCGAGAGCATCCTCACCGAGCATGGGCATGCCATGCTCAAGAACTTCCTGGAGCAATCCCTATGAGCCCCCACACTCCACCGCTGCGCGGGTCGTTGCCCCCCGAGGGGGCTGATCCGGCTTGGGGCGGCCCGGCGCCGGATCGCATGAACACCACCGTCGACTTGCGCAGCGACACCGTCACCCAGCCCACCGCCGCCATGCGCGAGGCCATGATGGCCGCGCCCCTGGGCGACGACGTGTTTGGCGACGATCCCTCGGTGCAGGCGTTGCAGCAGCGCATCGCCGCCATCACCGGCAAGCAGGCCGCGCTCTTCATGCCCAGCGGCACGCAGAGCAACCTGTGCGCGATGCTGGCTCACTGCGAGCGCGGCGACGAGTACCTGGTGGGCCAGAACGCCCACACCTACCGCTACGAAGGTGGTGGCGCGGCGGTGCTGGGCAGCATCCAGCCGCAGCCTCTGGCGCAGAACGCCAGCGGGCAGATGCAGCTGGCCGACATCGCTGGCGCTATCAAGCCCGACGACCCGCACTTCGCCCGCACGCGCCTGCTGTGCCTGGAGAACACCTGGAACGGCCATCCCATGCCGGCCGACTACCTCGACGGTGCCACAGCGTTGGCGCGCGAGCACGGGCTGGCGGTGCACCTGGACGGCGCGCGCGTGTTCAACGCGGCGGTGGCGGCCGGTGGCGACCCTTATCAGGCGGTGCGCGGCATCGTCGACCGCTTCGACAGCGTGTCGGTCTGCTTCAGCAAGGGCCTGGGCGCGCCCGTGGGTTCGGCCCTGTGCGGCTCGGAAGACCTGATCCGCCGCGCGCTGCGCTGGCGCAAGATGCTCGGCGGCGGGCTGCGCCAGTCGGGCTTGCTCGCGGCGGCCGCGCACCACGCGCTGGATCACCACGTGCGCCGCCTGGCCGATGATCACGCGCTCGCGTTGCGCCTGGCCAAGGGCCTGGCCGGCATCGAAGGCTTGAGCGTGCGCTCCGCGCAGACCAACATCGTGTTCGTCGACGTGGCCGGCGGACGTGGCCCCGACCTGCTGGCCCACCTCGCGAAGGATGGTGTGCTCGCCACCGGCCTGATCGGGCTGCGTTTCGTGACACACCTCGATGTGGACACGGCCGGCATCGACCGCGCGATCGCCAGCACCCGGGCCTTCTTCGCGCAGGGCGGCACCGCGCCCGCCGCGCGGGCCGTCGGCACCGCCGTCTACTGAGCCGAAGTGCCCCATGCCCGATTGGCCGCAACTCCTGCTCTTCATCGTGGCCGGCTGGCTGCTCAACCTCACGCCCGGCCCGGACGTGCTCTACATCGTGAGCAACTCGCTGCGCGGCGGCGCGCGCGCCGGCATGGTGGCCGCGCTCGGCATCTTCGCGGGCTGCTTCGTGCACGTGGCAATCGCCACCGTGGGCCTGGGCGCCCTGCTGGCGGCCTCGGCCATGGCGTTCACGGTCGTCAAGTTCGTCGGCTCGGCCTACCTGCTGTGGATGGGCGTGCGCCTGCTGCGCGCGTCCACCCCGGGCTGGGCGCCCGACGCCGCCCCCGCCGAGCCGGATCTGGGCCGCGTGTTCCGCCGTGGCTTCCTCACCAACGTGCTCAACCCCAAGGTGGCGCTGTTCTTCCTGGCCTTCCTGCCGCAGTTCATCGCGCCCGGCGCCAGCCACAAGACCCTGGCCTTCCTGGCCCTGGGCGTGCTGTTCAGCTTCAATGCCCTGCCCGTGACCCTGGGCTACGCCTGGCTCGCGGCCTGGGCCGCGAACCGCGTGCAATTGGTGCGCCGCACCATGCGCTGGCTCGACCGCGCCGCCGGTGTGCTCTTCATCGGCTTCGGCCTGAAACTGGCCTTGACCGACCATCCCGCCCCGTAAAGAGACCCTTGGAGACCTTCATGTCACCCACCTCCGCACACAAGATCACCCCGCAGGAAGCGCTGCAGCGCACCATCGAGCACCGCGAGATCTTCCACGACGAGATGCTGCACCTCATGCGCCTGATCATGAGCGGCGAGATGTCGCCGGTCATGATGGCCGCCTTCATCACCGGCCTGCGCGTGAAGAAGGAAACCATCGGCGAGATCACCGCCGCCGCGCAGGTGATGCGCGAGTTCTCCACCAAGGTGCACGTGGCCGACAAGACCCACCTGGTCGACATCGTGGGCACCGGCGGCGACGGCTCGCACACCTTCAACATCTCCACCTGTTCCATGTTCGTGGCCGCCGCGGCCGGCGCGCGGGTGAGCAAACACGGTGGGCGCAGCGTCTCGAGCAAGAGCGGCAGCGCCGACGTGCTGGAGAGCCTGGGCGTCAACATCAACCTGCCGCCCGAGGCCATCGCTCGCTGCATCGAACAGGTCGGCGTGGGCTTCATGTTCGCGCCCAACCACCACCCCGCGATGAAGAACGTGGCCCCGGTGCGGCGCGAGCTCGGCATCAAGACCATCTTCAACATCCTGGGGCCGCTGACCAACCCGGCCTCGGCGCCCAACATCCTCATGGGCGTGTTCCACCCTGATCTGGTGGGCATCCAGGTGCGCGCGCTGCAGCGCCTGGGCGCCGAACACGCCGTGGTGGTGTATGGGCGCGACGGCATGGACGAGGTCTCGCTCGGCGCCGCCACGCTGGTCGGCGAACTCAAGAATGGCGAGATCACCGAATACGAAATCCACCCTGAGGACTTCGGCATGACCATGGCCAGCAGCCGCGCGCTGCGGGTGGAAACGCCCGAAGCCTCGCGCCAGATGCTGATGGGGGTGCTCGAAGGCCGCGACGACCCGGCCTTCAAGGCCGCCAGCGAGATCGTGGCGCTCAACGCCGGTGTGGCACTGTACGCGGCCAACGTGGTCGCCGACATGGGCGAGGGCATCGCGCTGGCGCGGCGCACGCTGGCCTCCGGCGCGGCGCTGGCCAAACTCGAACAACTCAAGGCCTTCGTGGCCTGATCTGGAACACCGTCATGAGTGACATCCTGCAGAAGATCGTGTCCGTCAAGCACGAGGAAATCGCCGCCGCCCGGCGCAAGAAGCCGCTGGATGCGGTGCGTTTCGACGCCGAGAGCCGTGTGCTCACGCGCGATTTCGAGGGCGCGCTGCGCGCCAAGATCGCCGCCGGCCAGGCGGCGGTGATCGCCGAGGTCAAGAAGGCCAGCCCGAGCAAGGGCGTGTTGCGCGAAGACTTCATTCCTGCCGACATCGCGCAAAGCTACGCCGAAGGCGATGGCCAGGTGAGCGCGGCCTGCCTGTCGGTGCTGACCGACCGCCAGTTCTTCCAGGGCAGCCCCGATTTCCTCAAGCAGGCCCGCGCCAGCTGCGACCTGCCCGTGCTGCGCAAGGACTTCATGGTCGACCCCTACCAGGTCTATGAGGCCCGCGCCATGGGTGCCGACGCCATCCTGCTGATCGCCGCCTGCCTGGACGACGCCCACATGGCCGAGCTCGAGGCCGTGGCGCTGGGCCTGAACATGGCCGTGCTGGTCGAGGTGCACGACCGCGCCGAACTGGAGCGCGCGCTGCGGCTCAAGACCCGCCTGATCGGTATCAACAACCGCAACCTGCGCACCTTCGAGGTGACGCTGCGGACCACGCTGGACATGCTGCCCGACGTGCCGGCCGACCGCCTGCTGATCACCGAATCGGGCATCCTGGGCCGCGCCGACGTGCAGACCATGCGCTCGGCGGGCGTCAACGCCTTCCTGGTGGGCGAGGCCTTCATGCGCGCGCCCGAGCCCGGGCTGGCGCTGGCCGAGCTGTTCGCCTGAGGTGGCGATGCAAGCCGGTTTCGACTGGGACGGGCCCGCGGTGGCCCCCCATCTGCTGTCGGCCCAGCCGGCCGACTGGCCGGTGCAGCCGGGTTGGGCCGGTCTGGTGGACCATTTCTGGGCCTCGTCCCCGGGGCGCGGGTTGCAGGACTTCCTGGCCGAGCGGCTGGCGCAGGGGGCGGTGGTCTACCCGCCCAGGCCGCTGCGGGCCCTTGAACTCAGTGCCCCCGAGGCGGTTCGCGTGGTCATCCTGGGCCAGGACCCTTACCACGGCCCCGGACAGGCTGAAGGGTTGGCCTTTTCCGTGGCGCCCGGCGTCAAGATCCCGCCCAGCCTGCGCAACATGTTCCAGGAGTTGCAGCGCGATCTGGGCACGCCTGTGCCAGCCGATGGCTCGCTGGTGCGCTGGGCCCAGCAGGGCGTCCTGCTGCTCAACACCGGCCTGACGGTGGAGGACGGCCAGCCCGCCAGCCATGCCGGCCGGGGCTGGGAGGCCTTGACCGACGCCGTCATCCAGCACTGCGGCCACACCGGCGACCCCAAGGTGTTCCTGCTCTGGGGCGCCCATGCCCAGAAAAAGACGCCTTTGATCGACGCCCGGCGCCATCTCGTGCTCAGCGCCAACCACCCGTCGCCACTGTCGGCCCGGCGCGGCCCTGTGCCGTTCGTCGGCTGCGGCCATTTCGGGCAGGCCAACGCCTGGCTGGCCGGGCGGGGCCGGGCGCCGATTGCCTGGTGACGGAATGGGCAGCAGGGGGCGGGCGCCAAGTGCCACAAATCCATGGCATAATCGCGGGCTGCGCTATGGAGGGGTGGCCGAGTGGTTAAAGGCAGCAGACTGTAAATCTGCCCGCTTACGCGTACGCTGGTTCGAATCCAGCCTCCTCCACCAGCGATCGATGTGACGTGTTTGTAAATGGGATGTTTCGCCCAGAGGGTCGGTGCCGTGTGGTGCCGGCTGGGTCAGGCGGGAGTAGTTCAATGGTAGAACCCCAGCCTTCCAAGCTGATGACGCGGGTTCGATTCCCGTCTCCCGCTCCATGTCCTGTCGGTGGTTGGATGTGTTTTTGACAGGCGTTTGAGTTTTCAGGGGTATCCGGTCCGCCGGGTGCCTTTGCCCATGTGGCTCAGTGGTAGAGCACTCCCTTGGTAAGGGAGAGGTCGCGGGTCCGATTCCCGCCATGGGCACCAGTGATATTCCTGCATTGTTCTGGTGTTTCGGCAATTTTGATTTTGGAGCTGAAAAATGGCAAAAGAGAAATTTGAGCGGACCAAGCCGCACGTGAACGTGGGCA